>ONNY01000008.1 GCA_900319305.1 uncultured Prevotella sp. | reverse complement strand
CCTGATTCTTCAGCAGCGTAGCAATGGTCTTGCTTTTCAACTGGTCAACGCTGATGCTAAACACTCTTGATGTGCTTTCTGAACTCGTCGCAATGGTTTCGAGGAACATGATGTACAGATGTTCCAAAGCTACCAAGATTGCCAAAACAGTTGTGAGAGTATTCATACCTTATGCCTTCTTAGACTTTGTAAGATACTGCCACCATTCTTTCAACTGTTGCCAACCTCCAGTACTCCAGAGAGCGAGGAAGATAAGGACAGGCTGGATGAAAAGACGGATAAGACGTAGATTGTCGGTGTTGAGACCAAAGGCATCGATGTGATTGACATATTGGTTGATATTGCCAGGGAAGATGGCGACATAGAAGAGTGCCAGCAACGCACCAACTACAGCTTTTTTCTTCCACAACAGCAGCATGCCAAGGCCAAGGGCTATCTCAACCACGCCAGATGTGGGCACCTGTGCCACAAACTCCTGACGGTTGAATGTCAGATGACTGAAACCTGCATAGGTCATAAACAGACCCAGCAACAAACGGAAAAATGTCTTGAGGTAATTCATATTCCTATCAAATTAAATCATTGATACTTCCAGAAGTCATACTTCTTGCGAATCTCTTCCTGTTTCTCAGGTGGCAGCGACTTAAAGTAGCCTCGCCAACTGGGACAGAAGTTGATCTGCCAACGCCAGAAGCGCCCGATTAAAGACTTCGGGTTCTTGTCATACGCAGCACGTAGCTTGCAGTTCTCACAGGGGTACTTCATAATTGATAGCTTTACTTTGAATATTGTTATTTTAATTGTTTGCTGTCACAACGGTCTTGCCAAGCTGTATGCACCTGTTATCAGAATAATCATAGTCTTGCCTTCAGTTCTGTCTTTACCTTTTCCAAGTTGCCACAAGATAATATCGGCATGAGGGTTTCTATTTCCTCTATGCTTTTGTCCCACCACCTGAGTTTAAGCAATATCTCTATCAGTTCGTCATCGAAGCGTTTCCTGACAACTCGACAAGGATTCCCAACAGCAATAGCATAAGGAGGAATATCCTTTGCCACCACCGAGTTTGTTCCAATAATGGCACTTCCCCAGTCACCACCCATGATATAGAATGGATAAGTCGTAGCACAATCCATCCTGTGGTTGGCACCATTCATAACAAACTCCACCCCCTTGGCAATAGCACAGAACTTACCGATAATAAGTTTGTCACCGATAAAGTCGTAGAAATGCGTGACGTGCTTCTCAAACTGGTCAGCACCATCCACATCATCATAGTAGGTGTAATCGCCGATGATGATACGCGGATTCTTCACCACATTCTTGATGTAGCAGAGTCTTGGTAGATTCGGATTAGGAAACGCCTCGTTTGGATTTGGTCTTTTATTTGCCATCGCTATTTCTCATAAATAATGTTGCAAAGTTAGTGTTTTCATCTGATATTTGGAGAATTCTTCGTACTTTTGTACCAACTTTTGTGATTAATTAAGGTATTTGCGAAGTACGGATGATAGAGATTCAAGAAGCAACAAAGAGCCAGGCAGCAGAAATTGCCCGCTTGATTATGATGGCAATGACAGATGATTGCTGTCTGTATTTCTGCGGGGATGGCTATGGACTTGATGACTTCCAGAAGATGATGACAATGCTTGTCGAAAGAGAAGACTCTCAGTATAGTTACAAGAATACTCTCGTTGCAAAGGATTGCAATAAGGTGGTCGGCATATCAGTCAGTTATGATGGCGGCAGTCTGCACGAACTTCGACGAGCTTTCATCGAAGAAGCAAAAGAACATATCGGTAAGGACCACTCTGGTATTGATGATGAGACGCAAGCAGGTGAACTCTATCTTGATTCCTTGGCTGTACTTCCCGAATATCGTCGTCAGGGAATTGCAAGCCGTTTGCTAATAGCGACCAAAGAGCGTGCTACTCATATGGGCCTGCCTTGTGTTGGACTTTTGGTCGATAAGGACAATTCTGATGGCGAAGCACTTTATTCTTCTTTAGGATTCAGGTATGCGAATGATAATCATTGGGGTGGTCATCCTATGAAACATTTGGTATTGTAGCAATGAGTAGCATAGTCCTTTCCATATTCTTGCTGAGCATGGGCGCGAGTTTCATCCAGCGTACTACGGGTTTTGGCTTCGGCATCTTCATCATGACGATGCTGCCGTTCCTTATGCCAAGCTATGGCGAGGCTACGACACTCTCAGGACTGCTGGCTATCACAACTTCTGCAGCTATCGTATGGCGGTTAAGAGACTACGTCACTTGGCAACGGCTTTGGCTGTGAGTTCAATGAGTAATATCGTTGGACTCTTTTTTTGTGTGTTCAAGTTTTACGTTGATAAAAAAGTAACTTTTCGCTTGGCGATTCATTACTTTTCGGGAGGTGAAAAGTTACTATTCATGGGGCGAAAAGTTGCTTTTTACCCTTTTGCTCCTTATCTGCGGAACGGATAGACGGTGGCTCCTATGGTTAAGGCGCGGTTCTGATAGAGGTCGAAGAGTTGCTGACTGAAGCCCGTAACATAGCCGGCCAAGTCGTGGAACTCGGCAAAGACATTACACTTCCTGCCCAACTGCTTGTTGGCCTTGACGGTGGCGAAGAGGTGAGCATGCTGGTTGTCCATCGCGCGGCGACTGCTGTAGAGCAGCGTTGAGGACAGGCGGAAACCGTTGGGAAGATTCAGCACTGGCGCCAACTTGAGCGTGAAGAAGTTGTCGTTGTCGGAAGCTGTGACTGCATCAGATTTTCGATGCTGATGATAGTAGTTGGCACCTAGCGTCAGTTCCCAAGGACCGGTCTTCCAATAGACGGAGTTCCTGAAGCCCAACTGCGTGCGATCGGGGCCCGGCAGATGACTATCCCAGTCGCCCTGCAGACTGGTGTGAAAGACAAAATCCTTCTTCTGGTAAGAATAGCGCACCACTGCCTGATGGGTGATGTTCGTACTGTAAGCGCCCGGATCGAATCTCGGTGGCATCATCGGTACTGTCTCGTCAACCAGGAAGTCATTGATTTCCGGCACGAAGAAACGGCGGGAGAACAATGCCTGGAAGAAATGACGCCCCGTCTTGTAGCCCACGCTGGCCAGATAGGAGTGGTTGTGGCGTTCATGCGACCATGTGCTTTGGTCTTCTGAGTTGTACTGGCGGTTCCAGAAGTTCATCAAGCGGAGACGGTCGCCGATTGACAGTATCCAGGGCCCGTGTTTATAGTCGAGTTGTACGTAGAAGTCGGTCTTCAGATACTGTTCGCGTTTCTGGTTGATATACCAGGTGTTCTCGTAGTCCATCTCAGAGCCGATCATCAGCCAGAGGTCGGGGGTGAAGATGGGGGTGTCGAACTCGATGAAACCATAAGGATAACTATTGCCGATGTTCTTGTCGGTGCTGGAGGTTCTGGTGTAATCGCTGCCGATTTCAGCCAGAAGAAGGGCATCGCTCTTGAATGTGTGGATATAGGACAGTACGAGTCCCACATAGCGACTGTAGAAAGGCAGGGCTTCGATCATCTCGGGGTTGAAGAGCTTCTGTTTGGTGTTGTCAAACTTCTGGTAGGCTTTGATGATGAACTTGTCGCTCGGGGTGGCATCCCAGTGCATGTTGAGGTACAAGTTTTCTGCCAACCCGCGGTCGGTCATGCGATCGACATCGGTGGGGTAGGCCTTCCCGTAGGAACTGCGAACCATGGCATAGGTTTGCACGGTGAGTTTTTCGCTCCTGTCGGCCACATCGGCGTATAGCATACCATTGCCGTAGGTACTGCCTGAGAGTGCCACCTTACCATCGGTCTTCACGTTTTTGCGATAATAGATGTCGATCACCCCCTTCGTGCCGTTCACGGCTTTTGCCACGGAGGTGTTGCTGCATATCTGGATACGGTCGATTTCGCATGCCTTCACATTGGCGAGAAATGACTGGGGATCGACGACGAGGCCGATGTTGTCGGCACGAAACTTATAATTCTGATCTATCTTCTTGCCGTTGATGGACAGGAATTCAGGGCAGGTGTTCAACACATCCAGCAGGGTCATCTCGCTGTCGGGATTCATCTTATCTACATGAATCACATAGCGGTCGCCCTGAAATTCGATGATCTCGTCATCGTCGGCTGCATGGGCTGTAAGGCCAATCATGCTCAGTGCAAACAGTATGCTCGCAAAATATGGTTTCATATCATGATACTCACTTATAGCAAGGCAAAGGTATAAAAAATATTGTAATCATGCAAATTTACGCTTAATGATTAGGATACTTTATGTTTTTTTGTTATCTTTGCAGCGTAAAAATTTAATCTCCATAAATAAATATGAGAAGAATTGTATTGACAGCGATGATGGTCGCTATGAGTGTGGGCCTGACGAATGCCCAGACAGTTCAGAGACAAATAGTAGAGGAAGGTGGTACGGGTCCGTTCAAATCTGAGGTGGTGGGCGATGCCTCCTGCACAGGTTTCACGGTATATCGTCCGCAGAACCTGAAGGAACTCGTGGCGAAGCAGGGTGCCCTGCCTGTGATCGTCTATGCCAACGGTGCCTGCTTTAATAATAATGTGGAGATGCGCCTGCTGTTGAGCGAGGTGGCATCCTACGGCTATGTGGCTGCTGCCATCGGTCCGTACGACGAGGCTGACGTGATGGCCCAGTGGCGCGGTGTGCTGAAGGCGGCTTATCCGGAGACCAAGGGTGAGGTTATCATGGCTAATGGTGAGAAGATCCTGCCGTTGACGCCTGAGGAGAAACAGGCGCGTGAGGCTCAGGAGGCCAAGCAGAGAGAACAGGCTGCCAAGGCTGCTAAGAAAGCCAAGAAGCAACAGCCTGCTGCCCCGCAGTTCCCCACCTATCCGAAGATGCTGCTCGAAGTACTCGACTGGCTGACGGAGCAGAATGCCACCCAGGGCTCAGAGTATTATCATTGTCTGAATCTCGACAAGGTGGCAGCAATGGGACAGTCGTGCGGCGGTGCCCAGGTGTTGGCTGTGGCCTACGATCCCCGTATCAAGACCTGTGTGATGCTGAATACCGGTATCGGCGATATGGAGATGATGGGTGCCACAAAGGAATGCCTGAAGAACCTGCACACCCCGATGTTCTATATGATCGGCGGGCCTGCTGATATCGCCTATGCCAATGCCCAGAAGGATTATGAGCGTATTGCCGACGATATCCCCGTGGTGATGCTCAACTCGAAGGACGGACATAGCGGCACCTACTATGAGAAGTATGGCGGCAACTATGCCAAGGCGGTGGTGAAGTGGCTCGACTGGCAGTTGAAAGGTCAGGTGGGGCAGTCAGCACTCTTCCTCGACGATGAATACCTGAAGATGAAATTCCCGGAGTGGCAAGGCGTCCGTAAGAATTGGTAAACCATATGCCAATACATCGACTATTTGTTGCTGTCGCGTTGGGCTTGACGGTTTTATGTGGCTGTAAGTCTGGCAAGGATAGGACTGTGGGTGAGGCTGAAGAGCTGACACCTACCGACTCGTTGATCCTGGCTGTAGGCGACACCCGCGATGTACCCCGTCTTCTGGCAGTGATCGACAGTGTCGAGCAACGAGGTGAACTCACCTTGGCTAAAAGCATCTTCTTCCGTACGGTGGCCTACAATATGCAAGGCGAGTACCGCAGTTCCTTCGAACTCTATAATCTCCTGGCTGACATCGACGTGAAGGCCATCAAAGATCCGAGTGAACTCGAATGTTTCGTCTATTCCTACGATAACTACGTGCGTCTGCTGTGCGATATGAGGCGTTATGATGCCGCCCTGCGTGAGGCCTATGCCGTCGATCGGGAACTACGCGAAGCTGGACACCCCTCTTTCGTGGATCGTCCTAATATCGCCCGTACCATCGGCGACTGTCAATTGAACCTCGGACAGACGGAGAAGGCTGCCGACAGTTATCAGCGGGCTTTGCGGAGTATCCGTGAACGTCTGGCTACCTATCAGGATCCGCTTGACTATCGTGAGTGTCAGCAGACCATCACGGCCATTGCGATGGCGTATATCCATGCAGGCTATTATGCTGAGGCAGTGCCTTGGATGACGTTGCAGGACTCGATGTTTGAGGCTGCCGAGAAACATCCGCAGCGCGATTCCGTCTATGTGGATGAGATGAAGGCGGAGATCAGTTATTGTAAGGCGCTGCTGGCTGAGGCACAGGGTAGGGATGCCTTTGCCGAACATGCCTATCAGGATTACCTCTCCACGAATACTGCCAAGAGTCTGGGCAATATCATCAACGGCAGTGAATTCCTTATGAAGACCCACCGTTACAGTGAGGCTGCCGATAACTATTCACGTCTCGACCAGTTCATGCAGGAGAGTGGCACGGAGACCAACCTTGAGAACATCGGGCGCTATATGCTGCCCAAATACCGCGCCAACCTGTTGGCAGGCCGAAAGGACAGTGCACTGAATGTCGCCATCCAGATCGCTGAGGCTTACGACTCGGCACTGATCCGTCAGAAGTTGGGCGATGCCGCCATCCTTTCCACCGTCTTCGATACGGAGGGAAAGGAGCGTCAGATCGCCGAGCAGCGGGCTGAACTCTCTCATCAGCGTGAGGTGGGTATTGGCATCGGCTTCATGCTCATCCTGATCTTCTTCGGCATCTACACCATCTCCCGTCGGCAGGCTTACCACAGACTGGATGCCACCAACCGCGAACTCCTGATAGCCAACGAGAAAGCAGAGGAGTCGGCCAGGATAAAGTCGAAGTTCATCAAGCAGATCTCCCACGAGGTGCGCACACCGCTTAATGTGCTCTCAGGATTCACGCAGGTGCTCACGGCGCCCGATATCGAACTCAGCGGAGAGGAATTACAATCCATCAATCAGAAAATCGTGGAGAACAGCGAGCGCATCACGCGACTCGTGGATAAAATGCTCGACCTGAGTGAGGTTAACAACTTCTCGATCATCGAATGTCATGACACCGTTCTGCCTATAGAGGTCGCTGACCTGGCGATAGAGAAGAGTAACATCTTGACTGCCCCGCATCTGCAGTTTGACTTGAAACTGATGCCTTCGGTGGAGGCAGAGCCCTTTGTCACCAATTGCAAGTCGGCTGTCAAGGCCCTTTCGCTGTTGCTTGACAATGCCATCAAGTTCACACGTCCCGTCGATTCAAAGGTTCATCTTGACGAGGAGCATCAGGCGCACGTCACCTTGCAGGTCGATGTGCAGCAGAAAAAGGTGGTGTTTGTTGTGGAAGATACGGGTATCGGTGTGCCAGCGGAGGAGGCTGAGCATATCTTCGAGGAGTTCGTGCAGCTTGATGAGTATTACGATGGCACGGGTATCGGTCTATCCATTGCCCGTTCCCTGGCGCGTCATATGAATGGTGATGTAGTGCTTGATACCAGTTATACTAGGGGCGCCCGTTTCGTACTGACGCTGCCCCTCAAGCATGCGTGATCCTACCTCAACTCACGGACTCGATACGGAGTTTCAACAGTCCAGCGGGTACACGAACTTCCACCGTGTCGCCTGCTTTTTTGTTGAGCAGTGCCTGGGCGATCGGCGACTTGATGGAGATCTTGCCTTCGCGCAGGTTTGCCTCGTGCGGACTGGCTATCGTGTAGGTCATACGGCTGTTGTTGCCCAGGTTGGTCATCTCCACCTTGCTGAGCAGTTGCACGCAACCCGAAGTCTGTCGTGCCGACGTGTCGATCACACGGGCATTCTCCAGCACACGCTGTTTGAATCGGATGCGCCCTAACAATCGTCCCTGTTCACGCTTGGCAGCATGGTATTCAAAATTCTCGCTCAGGTCGCCCTGTGCACGCGCCTCAGCGATGGCATCTCTCACCTGAGGCAGTTCCACTTGTTCCATATGGCGGAGTTCTTCTACGAGTTTGTCGTAGCCCTCCTGTGACATATATTCGTAACCCATATCTTCTGTTCTAGATTAAATTATGGTGCAAAGATACGAAAAAATTCCGCAGAATGTTTGCAAATCTTCCAAAAACTTCCTACCTTTGCCGCAAATAACAATGAAACTCGAAGATTACTTACGACAACATGCAGAAGAAACGCCTGATCGTATAGCCGTCATCTGTGGTGACGAGACGGTCAGTTACGCCACGTTGTTTCAACGGGTGCAGGCGCGTGCTGCCACGATGCCTCAGGGTGAGGTTGTCGTGTTCCGCAGTTCACATACCATTGATTTCCTTGTCACCTATTTCGCCATTCATCTGGCTGGTTCGGTGGCCGCTCCTCTGGAGCACGATACACCCGAGCCCTTGTTTCAGGAGATCTCTGCCAGTCTTGTAGGCAGTACGCTGCCAGCAGACAGTGCCGACATCCACTATACCACAGGCACCACTGGACGTTCCAAGGGTGTCATCATCAGTCATCGCACCATCATTGCCGATGCTGAGAACCTGATCGCAGGTCAGGGCTTCAGTCGTGATCTGTTGTTCATCATCAACGGGCCTCTTAATCACCTCGGCTCACTGTCGAAGATATTCCCTGTGGTGATGCTTGGTGCCACACTCTACATCCTTGACGGCATGCGCGATCTGAATGCTTTCTTCCGTGCCCTCGACTATCCCGCACCGAAGATTGCCACCTTCTTCGTACCTGCTACCATCCGTATGCTGCTGCAGTTTGGTGCCGAGCGTCTGGCAACCTATGCTGATAAGATCGACTTCATCGAGTCGGGGGCTGCCCCTCTGGCACATGCCGATATGCTGCGTCTCTGTGAGCTGCTGCCCCATACGCGCCTCTATAACACCTATGCCTCTACCGAGACAGGTATCATTGCCACCTATAATTTCAACGACGGGTGCTGTCTGCAGGGCTGCTTAGGTCGTCCTCTGCCTCATTCGCGCATCGTGATTACCGACGAAGGACTGATTGCCTGTCAGGGTGACACGCTGATGACGGGCTATGTGAATGATCCAGAACTCACTGCTACCATCCTGCGCGACGATACCATCTATACCTCCGACATCGGACATATCGACGACGAGGGTATGTTGCGCCTCGAAGGACGTCAGGGCGATGTTATTAATGTGGGTGGGTATAAGGTGGCTCCAACTGAGGTCGAGGATGCTGCTCTCTCACTGCCTGAGGTCAAGGACTGTATCTGTATCTCTGTTGCGCATCCCGTCATGGGTCAGGCGCTAAAACTGCTGGTGGTTCTGGCAGATGGTCACTCCCTAAACAAACGTCAGATAGCCCTTGCTCTCAAAGACCGTCTCGAAACCTACAAGGTGCCCCAACTTTACGAACAGGTAGAAACCATCCAGCGCACCTACAACGGAAAACTCAATCGGAAGTATTATTTCTTCATGAAAGAGAGCTGACAGGCTTGTTCGTAGGTGAACTGGGCCATTTCTTCTGTCTGCGGTGACGCACCGTAGAGTGCCTTGTACATCCGATAGAGGGAACGGATACCATCTGTCTTTACCGCGTGTACGACACAAAGGTTGAGAAGACCCACGTTCTCAGACAGGATGTCGAGATCGGTGAGGGCGATCTGCGAGAGTGCCATCTGGTAGGCATCGTCGCTGTTGGCGGCGATGAAGCGGTCGATGTCGCCCAAGGTGGTGAAGCCGAACTTCTCGAACACGCGAAGGAAAGGCTGCAGCGAGGTGGGGTAAATCTCGGCTTGGTTGACGGCGGCAATGCGTTTGTTCAGACGGTCGAAGGGGTGCAGGTTCAGGTAGTTGCGGAACGACTCACTGTCGAGTTCTACATCATCGAGTTTTCCTGATTCCACCAGTGACTTTACACGACGGCGATAGTCGGTGAGGGTGGCGCGCAGACGACTGAACTCATCGTCGATGAGCTCGAGTGTGCCTGCCAGCCGACTGAACTGGCGCACGTATTCACGCGGGATCTTCACGTCGCCCTTATAGCCTGTGTCGTGCTCGATGGTGGACCACACGTGTTGCAGGGCAGTGCGCATCTGCAGTTCGAAACGGATGGTGTTGAGTTCGGGCATTGCGGGGTCATCGACTACACTCTTGGGCAGACGACAAATATAGTGGAGCGAGTTGTAGCCGAAACTGTCAAGCTCATGGAGCTTTCGTTTATCCACAGACTCTTTCCAATCGACATCGAGGGTGCGCTTGGCAATGGCCGCCACCTTATCCACATCATCGGTGTAGAAGGTGATGATGCGGACACCCACGAGATCTGTCAGATTGTTGATGTCGTTATACTTGTAACCTTTGCGTTCGAGCTTACCCGCTAGTGAATCTTCTTTTTTCACACGGTGCTCCATGGCGTTGACGTAGATGCCTTGTTCTTTCAGGACACGACTGAGATGCTGATAGACCAGCTCATCCAATCTCTGGAGAATGGGGAGCCGGTCTCTGAATTGCTGGAGAATCATTTCTCCATGGGGATCTAAATGATAACTCATTTCTTTGGAGTGGTACTCATATTTACTAAATGTACAATGTTCAGATAGGGGATGCCTGTGTTGGCCTCAAGACCGATCTCACAGGTGCGGCTGTTGGAGTAGCCGACCTCAATCTTATGGGCTTCGATCTGGGGCTTCAGCTTGCGCAGACCATAGCGGTTCAGTTCAGGGAAGGTAAAACCGCGATCGCCAGCGAATCCGCAACAACCCACACCCTCTGGAATTAGCACGTTGTTCGAGCAGAGTTTGGCGAGGGCAATCATATCCTTATCCACACCCATCAGTCGGGTAGAGCAGGTGAGGTGGATGGCAATGGGCTTGTCAGTCGGATGGAAGTCGAGACGATCCTTCAGGTAGGTCATGATGAACTCGGCAGGCTCGTAGAGCTTCATCTTCTTCATCACCTTCTTCATGCGGTGCAGACAGGGACTCTGACCACAAAGTACGGGATACTTACCTTGTTCTGAAGCTTTCCAGAGGGCAGCTTCAAGTTCGGCACTCTTACGGTCGGCGATGTCGAGCATACCCTTCGACTCCCATATCTGTCCGCAGCACATGCGCTCCATACCTTCCGGGAAGATGACCTCGTAGCCTGCCTTCGCCATCAACTGGATGACCTCATCGACAAGGGCGTGCTTGAAAGGCGCTTCTTTTGAAAGACCCATCGTCTGGTTGATACAGCTGGGGAAATAGACGACCTTCAGGTCGGAGTGCTGTCCCTCGTAGTGAGGAACGGATTTCTCGATGATGAATTGGGTGAGGTCACTCTTCTTGGGCTGACGCTTCTTCTTCGGCATCGCAGTGGTCCAAAGCGGCAGTCCCATCTTATTCATCGTGCGACAGACGTTGGTCATCAGCGTAGGACCGAGGGTGACGTGGGCAAGATGGGCCACGTCAAGCACGACGCGCAGACCGCTCTTGATACCTGCCATGTGGTTGGCAGCGAATTCGCCGATCTTACGACCCATGGGGTTCTTGTTCATATCGAGTTGGCGAATGAGGTGGGTCAACTCACCTGTATTGATCTTCATCGGACAAGAGGTCGAGCAGAGTCCATCGGCAGCACAAGTCTGATCACCATAGTATTTATATTGCTGTCGCAGGGTAGCGGCACGCTCCGGATTCTGACCCGTCTTCTCCAGATAGAGGATCTCTCGCTGGACGGCGATACGCATACGGGAGGAGAGGGTGAGGCCGCATGACATGCAATTGACTTCACAGAAGCCACACTCGATACACTTGTTGGCCCGCTTCACCTGTTCGATTGTCTCCTTGGCTGTCGAGTGTTCTGGTTCCATGAGATACCGGCCGCCATCGGGCACGCTGGCGAAGTCGTAGTCGAGTACAGGCAGCGGTTTCAGACACTTGATAAAGCAGTCAGGATCGTCGTTGAAGATCACGCCCTGATTCAGCAGACCCTCGGGATCGAAGATAGCCTTCAGTTCCTTCATCACCTCGTAGGCCTTGTCACCCCACTCGTATTTCACGAAGGGCGCCATGTTACGGCCTGTGCCGTGCTCTGCCTTCAGTGAACCGTCGTAGCCCTCTACCACGAGTTTCGCCACGTCGCGCATCATCTCTGCGTAACGTGCCACCTCGTGCTCGTCGGCAAAACTCTGGTTCAGGATGAAGTGGTAGTTGCCCTCAAAGGCGTGACCATAGATACAAGCATCTGAGTAACCGTGATCGGCGATGAGTTTCTGGAGTTTCACGGTAGCCTCAGGCAGTGACTCGATGGGGAATGCAACATCCTCAATCAGACACGAGGTGCCGATAGGACGTGTACCACCCACGCTGGGGAAGATACCTGAGCGGATGGCCCAGTATTTGCCATAGACCTTCGGGTCTTCTGTAAACTCGGCAGGGATATAGAGCTTGAACTGCTTCAGGCATTCCTGGATCTTCTCAATCTTCTCAAGCAGCTGTTCGTGGGTGATGCCCTTCGTCTCAGTGAGGATGGCGGTCAGTCCCTTGTAATCACCAGGCGCTACACCAGGAATCTTACCAGCATCCACATCCTTCTTATACTGCAGATAGACGGGATCATCGACAGAAGCCAGCGACATGTAGTCGAGCATCTCAGCCGACTTCACCACAAGGTTCTCAGCGCTATAGGTCAGGTCGTCCTCCCCGGCCTTCATCTTCTTCATCGCCACCACTGCCTCGCAGCTCTCCTTCATGGTGAGGAAATAAACCATCGCAGAGGCCTTGAACTTATAGTCGATGAGGGTTTTCATCGTCACCTCAGAGAGGAAGGCGAGGGTACCCTCACTGCCCACCATCAAGTGGGCGATGATATCGAACGGATCATCATAAGCCACCAGCGGACGGAGGTTCAATCCCGTCACGTTCTTAATACTATATTTGGTACGTATGCGCGAGGTCAGGGCTTCGTCGGCACGTACCTTGTCGCGCAGGGCCTCGATCTTCTTCAGGAATTCGGGATGACTCTTGCGGAAGGCGTCCTTACTATCTTCCGAACCAGTATCGAGTACGGTGCCGTCAGTCAGGATGATTCGGGCGCTGATCATCATACGGTCGCTGTTGGCATGCACACCGCAGTTCATACCCGAGGCATTGTTGATCACTATACCGCCCACCATCGCAGAACCGATGGAAGCAGGGTCGGGTGGAAACACGCGTCCGTAGGGCTTTAAGATTTCATTCACCTTTCCACCCACGATACCAGGCTGAAGCTTAATGGTCTCCTGGTTCTCGCCGATCTCATATTTCTCCCAGTGCTTACCGGCAACGATCAGCACACTCTCTGTACAACTCTGACCTGAGAGTGAGGTTCCTGCTGCACGGAAGGTGAAGGGCAGTTTGTATTTCTCACAGGCTTTGACGATCTTGGATATCTCCTCTTCGCCATCGCTGCGGATGACGACCTTCGGGATTTGGCGATAGAAACTGGCATCCGTTCCCCAACCTAAGGTACGGAGTTCATCAGTATAAATACGGTCAGACGGGATAAACTGTCTGATGTCTTGAAGGAGTTGATTCATCATAGGGCTTTTTCTTTTTACGTGTATTACTTTTGGGGGCAAATATACAAAAAAAAATCGAAATTGTTTGTATTATTCCAAAAAAGTTTGTATATTTGTCGCCAATAATATTCATCAAATAACTAAAAAACCTATATGACAGCTCTAATTTCCGTAATCCCAATTCTATTGCTCATCGTATTGATGATGGGTTTTAAAGTGTCTGGTTACAAGAGTGCAGTGGTCACTCTTATCGTTACAATCCTGCTGGCCTTGTTTGCAGTACCTGCTATGGGTATCCTGCCTGAGAAGTTTGTCGGAGAGTCAATCTTTGGCATCACCCTCTGGTCGGTGGTCGAAGGTTTCCTGAAGGCGTGCTTCCCGATCATCCTGATCATCATCTGCGCCATCTTCAGCTATAATATCCTCTGTGAGACGAAGGAGATAGAGACCATCAAGACGCAGTTTATCCAGATGACGAGCGACAAGGGACTGCTCGTGCTGTTGCTCACCTGGGGCCTCGGTGGTGTGCTCGAAGCTATGGCCGGCTTCGGAACGGCTGTGGCGATTCCTGCTGCCATCTTGATCGGACTGGGCTTCAAACCGATGTTCTCGGCTGTCATCTGTCTGGTGGCCAATACGGTGGCTGTGGGCTTCGGAGCCGTAGGTCTGCCGGCTACCACACTGGCCAATCAGGTGGCTGCCAGCGGTGTAGCTACGCCTGAGGAGCTTTGTGAGGTGGCAACCTTCATCATCCTGCAGCTCTCTCTGATGTTCTTCATCACCCCGTTCCTGATCCTGATGATGACCGACCGCACGAAGATCGTGAAGAATATCACCATTGCCCTCTTCGTGGGAGCGTTCTCCATCGTGGTACAGTTCTGCTGCGCCCACTTCATCGGTCCTGAGACACCAGCCATCCTGGGATCAGTGGCAGCCATCATCGCGATGCTGATTTACAATAAGCTGTTTATCCGCGACGAGAATCCTGCTGACGAGGTGAAGGTTGAAAAGAAGCAATTCGGTACAGTGAAGACCCTTAAGGCATGGAGTGTCTATGGTCTGATCATCTTCTTCATCCTCATCAGCAGTAAGATCGTGCCTCCCATCAACGAGTTCCTGAATTCTACCTTGGTGACGAAGTTCGACCTGCCCGTGATCGGTAATACCTTTAAGTTCGGCTGGCTGTCGAATGCGGGTCTGATGATCTTCCTCGGTGCCGTGATCGGCGGACTGATCCAGGGCATGAGCTTCGGTAGTCTGATGAAGCTGTTGGCGAAGACCACCCTGAACCTGCAGAAGACGGTTGTGACGATCTGCTGTCTCGTGGCAATGGCGATGCTGATGAACAACACGGGTATGACCAACGATATCGCAAAGGGCCTTGTGTTGCTCACAGGTTCTGCCTTCCCGTTCTTCGCACCGCTGATCGGTTCGATCGGTACCTTCGTGACAGGTTCGGCTACGAATGCCAACATCCTCTTCGGTAAGCTGCAGGCTACTGCCGCCAGCGACCTCGGACTGGTGAACCAGGGTACGTTCTTCGGTGTTAGTGGTAGTGAGACCAACTGGCTCGCTGCAGCCAACTGTGCCGGATCTGAGGGCGGTAAACTGCTTTCACCGCAGTCGATAGCCATTGCTACCGCCGCCTGCGATATGGAGGGACAGGATGGTGACATCATGCGTAAGACAATGCCGTTCGCCATCTTCTGGATCCTGATGAATGGTCTGATGGTATTCCTCGGTCTACACGTGATCTGATCATAATGATCATAAAAATCCCCGCCACTCGGCGGGGATTTCTTTTTATTGGAGGTTCTTAAAGGCGGAACCGAAAATGATGTACTGTGTGTTACCAGCGATGGTGCCTTCGTTCTGTCCCCAGAGGAAGGGCCAGTCGTCGAAGTTTTCAAAGTGGTCTGGCTTACGGAAGAGCAGACCTGGTGCCACGTTACCGGGGATGGCAGAGAAGTCGGCACGGTTGTTACCGTAGAACACCTGCTTCGGACGGGCAGCTCCTACGACAGCCACAAACGAGTAGTTGTGATAAGGATGACAGCCGTAGAGCCAGTTGGACACGCGATAAATCTCATCCTTGCTTACGATGTCAGGATAGTAGAGGTGGGCGTAATTCACGGCGATACCGAAGTTGAGAATCATATTCACACCAGCCCAGTTGCCGAGTCCGATGGGCACACCATAAGGATTATCCTTGTCGAAACCTTTAACATAGTCGGCAAACTCCTTGACAAGTGGACGGAGGCTCTGCTTGTAGGCCTCGTCCTTCATAGGGATGCTGTCGAGTGCGATCTGTAACTTCAGGGTGATGTTGTTACCCGTCAACCAGGCGAAATCGGCCTCTGCCTGCGCGTCGCGACGAGGTTTGCTGGCTTTCAACAATTCTTCTGCTTCAGCGCGCAGACGGTCTGCCTGACGTTGGGCGCGCTCTGCCAGATCGTCGTTATAGCCTCGAAGTACACGGGCTGCAGAATTCAAGACGCCTGCGGCCTGAAGATCGAGGCGGGGATTACGCGTAGTGAAAGCCCACATATCGTCAGGCGTACCACTGCGCTTGCCATCGGCTGACACCTCATAGGGCTTCAGACTCGGATCATAGTGCAGACCGTCGGTGATAGAGGCGGCATCGCCTAAGTGGTGGTAGTTGTCGAGCACAGAGTTAGAGAGTGTCTGTGCCATGTGTCCGATTTGTTCTGCCTGTGCCACGAGGTTCAGCGTACCGTGTTCGATGAACTGCAGGATGTCGGGTGTGCCGTCAGGACGGTGCAGATCGACATAACGTTGCTTCTGACTGACGAAGGTTTCGTCGCGCATCGGCTTGAAGAGTTCCCAGGCACGGATGAAGTTCTGTACCACATTGATGTTCGAACCCGTCTCGATGTCGAAGTCACCGGCATCGAAGAAACCGCCGACGTTCAGTCCCGGGATGAGTTCATAGGGTTTGTATTTCGTATCTGTAGTCGCCCCCTGACTATGCAGGTCGAAGTGGTCGCTCTCAGGTGCCTGCAGATACCCCTCCTTGAAGGGCTCACCATGCCAGGTGCGATAGCCCTCTGTGACATACATGTGATCCATGTGGATGGGCACCCATACGTCGGTAGTAGCATCAGTGATCTTGTCATACACGTGTTCATCGATCAGAAAATCGTTGGTCTTCGTGTCGCCATACTGGATATAATACACACCGGGCTCACGGACACTGGAGAAATTGAACTTCACATAGTTATATTTGAAATAGGGTCCCCATGGTTTGATCTCACCCGTGAAGACTTTCTCCTTAGAACCGTCGTCCTTGATGCGGTAGAGGTATGCATTCGCCTGAGGGATGTCCTGCTTGTCGAGTTCGATCACGGCCACCTTCGGCTGCTCGGGGGTATAACCCACCTGACTGAAACCGATGTTCGGCTCACGGATCCAACCAGGGATAGCATGCGGCTCAACGGTCCAGGTCACCACCTTACCCGTCTTGCCTTTTGGCAGCACACTGCGCAGTACGAACCATCCATTCTGGGCCAGCATACGGCCATCATAGAGTTTCAACTCTGTGTCGCTGCTGATACGCACCATGCGCTCCGGGTCGTCGGTAGCCATCATGATCTGATGACCTGTCTCCAGCGGCAGAGGATCGACGAAGCGGTCTGTGCCACGATCATCGTAGGTCTTGAAGCCCTTGAACTGACGGGGCTTCTCACTGTTCGGACGGGTGATAGTCTGACTTGTAGCATAACGCGGGAAGCGGTTCAGACGACCATCCATCGTGAAGGTCTTCAACCAGTAACGTGAAGGCAGGAACTCCAGATTGAAACCTGCATCACCAGCCAGTTTCTCCGGTACGGGCTTGTCGAGCCAGACGGCAATCTCCACTGCCTTGCCCTTTGCGGTCACCACCACACGACTGTCAAAGTCGTAGTCGTTATAACGCAGGGCCACCTCGATGGTACCTTTCTCTTGGTCCACCTTACGATCGGTCATCAGTGGCACGAGGTCCCACTGCTCAGGGGTGTTGTTCAGACGGACAGCACCACCCTGGATGGAACGCACACCATGTTGGATGACCTCAATACCCGAGTTCTTCTCGTCATTGAATCCGCCGTTAAAACTGTTGCTATAAACAAGCACGTTGACTCCCTGGCGCTCGAAATAGCCAAGATCGTTTAGTCTGAGATCCTGTGCTTTTGCTGAGACAGTTGCCAGGATCAGTGTTGATAAAATGAATAGTTTTCGCATAAACAAATAGTTTTATTGGTATATAGACGTGGTAGAAAGCCTGAAGTCAAATGGTGTTAACATAGTTTAAATAGAATTTCCTGTCACGGATGGGATTTCCTTTCGAATTGTTTGGCAGTTTGAGGGCTTTTGTGTAAATTTGCAGGCAGAAAAAGTACAGCTAGATGGAACGACTCTGGAACAGGAACTACTGCAAGGTGATGGCAGCGAACTTCTCGCTGTTTTTTGCGTTTTATGTGCTGACACCACTGTTACCGCTCTATCTGAGTGAGCATTTCGGCGCCACGAAGGATATGATCGGTCTCGTGTTGTCGGGCTATACCATCACGGCCCTCTTGTTCCGTCCGTTCAGCGGCTATGTGGTCGATTCCTTTCCGAGAAAGACGGTGCTGATGATTTGTTTCAGTGCCTTTGCCATCTTCTTCGCAGGCTACCTCGCGGCTTCCACCTTATTATTATTTACCATCGTCAGAACCTTGCACGGCGGTCCTTTCGGCGGGCTGACGGTAGCCAACTCTACGGCTGCCATCGACGTGTTGCCATCGAGCCGACGCACGGAGGGCATCGGCTACTATGGACTGAGTAATAATCTGGCGATGGCGATCGCACCGACTATCGGTATATGGATCTATGATCTCACCGACAGTTTCGACTTCCTGTTCTGGTTGGCATTGTTGGTGGCCTGTGCAGGCTGGCTCACTGATGCTACGGTGAAGTTCCCTGAAAAGGAGATCGTGCGTAATAAGTCGAAGTTGTCGTTAGACCGTTTCTTCCTGGTACGTGGATGGCTGTTAGGGGTGAATATGATTGCCTTCGGTTTCAGTTTCGGTGTGCTGAGCAACTATCTGGCAATCTACGGCAAAGAGGAGATGGGTATCACTGGCGGTACGGGTACGTACTTTCTGCTGTGTTCCCTAGGTTTGATGGCGTCACGCTTGCAGGGCGGTAAGGCCCTCCGTCAAGGACGCCTGACGCATAATGCAGGCTCAGGTATGGTGATCTCACTGATCGGTTATACCATGTTTATCCTGGTACCGAATGGGATCGGCTATTATAGTTCGGCGCTGTTGATCGGTCTGGGTAACGGGCATATGTGGCCTGCCTTCCAGAACATGACTATCAATGTGGCGCATAACAACCAGCGTGGAACTGCCAACTCCACGATCCTTATCTCTTGGGATATCGGTATGGGACTGGGCATCCTGCTAGGTGGTGTGATTGCTGAGTTCCTGGGCTATAGTGCAGCTTTCTGGACTGTGGTAGTTGTCAACGCCACAGGAGTGTTGACTTTCTTCCTTGCTACCAAGGCATTCTTCCTCCAGCGTAATCTGAATGCCACTGTCAGATAACAGTAATCCCCGCTCAGAAGCGGGGATTACTCATTATTTGGTTCCGTTAATCGTGTAATCCAGAGCGGCACCGATGGCAGTGCAATATTGCGAATACTTGGGAATGTGGAAACGGATGCTGTATAGTTTCTCCAGGGCAGGGAACACTTCCTTGCACTGGGGGAGGAGCGATAGGTTACCGATGAGTACGAAGTCACGGATATCACTGCCTAACGAGGCGAGCCATGCGGCAGAACCTATTGACTGGAGCACCATTCTGATGAGGCCTGCAGCGATGTCTTCTTTCGAGGCATCGGTCTGTGCACGGGCGAAGTTAGAGGCGATAGTATCCATCGGCAGTCCTGGCAACGGCTGTGCACTGATATCACCGATGGTGAGGTCGATGTTACGCATATTGCCTTGTTTGGCAAGCGTAGCCACCTGTTTGATGTCACCGGTGTTGAGCATGATGCGGGCTAGTCCCTGTAGGGTACCACCACCCACGCCGATACCACCGATATGGCGCATCTCGTCGCCGTTGCACATCACAAATGAGGTACCAGTGCCCATCGAAACGACGATAGTATGATCAAGTTTCGACTCAAAGCGGGCACCCAGACCATCGGCCATAAACTCCTGCGACTTTGCCGTCGGCAGACCATAGATAGGGGAATCGATATAGGCTGCACCCACACCAGTGAGCATCACCTGCTCCACGTCTTTGAGGTCGATCTCATTGTCGTGCAGATATTTTCCGAAAGCGCCGTAGAGTGAAGTGATCGGATCTGCTGCCGTAATGCGGATAGGGGCAGACACCTTTCCGTTCTTGATGCCTACAATCTTTGTCGTGGAGATACCCACGTCGATACCAATGACAATTCCCATAATATTTAAAGTCTTAATGTTTACTATAAAACAAAAAACCCGGCCGCCATAACGCGAAACCGGGGTAATGAAAGGAGGAGTGGTACCTCCAGGAATCGAACCGGGGACACACGGATTTTCAGTCCGATGCTCTACCAACTGAGCTAAGGCACCATTGTGTCAAACAGCAATCCTTTCGTTTGCGGGTGCAAAGGTACGACTTTTTTTTGAACCCACCAAATATTTCAGCATAAATTTTGCAAAAAAATCATTCTGAAAGATGCGTCCAACCCTGTGCTTTGAGCTCAAACTCCTGATTATCACGGGTTACGAGCACTTTGCCGAATTTGACATCAGTGATGTGGCCGATAAGCTTCACACCCTCTATCTGCTCAATCTTCTCGTGATCGCCGATAGGAACGGTGAACAGCAACTCATAGTCCTCACCGCCATTCAGGGCACAGGTAGTGACATTCATGTTCAGTTCCTCTGCCATCACCGCAGTCTGGTAGTCGATGGGAATGTTCTTCTCATAGATACGACAACCCACGCCTGACTGTTTACAGATATGGAGCAACTCAGAGGAAAGACCGTCGCTGATGTCCATCATCGCTGTCGGACGGATGCCCGCCTCACGCAGTTTCTCGATGATGTCGCCACGGGCCTCCGTCTGGAGTTGGCGTTGCAGCAGATACTCCTTGCCGCTGAAGTCGGGCTGGAAGTTCTTCAGTTCCTCCAGGGCACGCTTGTCACCCTTACGCTTGGCTTCCTCCACCTGACTGTAATACACACTCTTCTCACGCTCCAGCAACTGGAGTCCCATATAGGCAGCCCCTAAGTCACCTGAGACGCAGACGAGATCCGTGTCCTTCGCACCGTTGCGATACACGATGTCCTCTTTCCTTGCCTCACCGATACAGGTGATGCTGATGGCCAGTCCTGTGTAACTTGAGGTGGTGTCGCCTCCTACGACATCCACGCCCCACTTGTCGCAGGCCAGGCGCAGACCGCTGTAGAAAGCCTCCATGTCCTCTACGCTGAAACGCTTGCTCAGTGCCAGCGATACGGTGATCTGACGAGGTGTGCCGTTCATGGCAAACACATCGCTGATGTTCACCATCGCCGCCTTATAGCCCAGGTGCTTCAGGTCGATGTAGGTCAAATCGAAGTGTACCCCTTCCATCAACAGGTCGGTTGTCACAAGCACTTCCTTATCAGGATAGCTGAGTACGGCGCAGTCATCGCCTACGCCGTACTTCGTGCTTTCGTTCTTGTTCTCGAGATCTTTTGTCAGTCGGTCGATCAGACCGAACTCTCCTATTTTCGCTATTTCCATCCTTCTGTCGGGTGATTAGTATTAAATGAGTCCATCTGGTCGTAATCAAACTTTGCCGTCCAGACGATCAATTCTCTCATGATCTCTGTCATGAAAGGCTGTGCCTTGTTGGCTGCCTCCTGCACTTCCTCATGACTTACTTCCACAGGATCGTCGAAGCCGCCGAGATCGGTGATGACAGAGACGCCGAAGGTGCGGATGCCACAGTGATGGGCTACAATCACCTCCGGTACGGTTGACATACCGACGGCGTCGCCACCCAGGATACGGTACATCTTATATTCTGCGGGTGTCTCGAAGGTCGGACCCTGTACGCCGACATACACGCCGTGCTGCACGGGGATGCCTTTTTCACGGGCGATGTCATAGGCCATCTTGATCAGCAGGGGATCATAGGTCTGATGCATATCCGGGAAACGCGGACCTGTGGGGAAGTTCTTACCACGAAGCGGATGCTCTGGGAAGAAGTTGATATGGTCGGTGATCACCATCAGGTCGCCGATATTGAATTTCGGGTTCATACCACCTGCGGCATTCGATACGAAGAGGGTCTTGATGCCCAGTTCGTACATCACACGTACGGGGAAGGTGACCTCCTTCATCGAGTAGCCCTCATAGAAGTGGAAGCGTCCCTGCATGGCAAGGATGTCCACACCGCCCAGCTTGCCGAAGATCAGTTTGCCGCTATGTCCTTCAACAGTAGAGACGGGGAAGTTGGGGATGTCAGTATAAGGGATCTCGCTCTTGTCAGTAATTTCTGAAGCTAATTGTCCGAGGCCTGTCCCCAGTATGATCGCTGTCTTTGGACTTGTAGTCATCCTTGCCTTTAGCCAGGATGCTGTTTCTTGAATTTTTGCGTACATAATCGATAATGTGTTTATTAAATGATTCCTCCTGGTCGAGTAGTAACTTGATGCGGATAGGCA
This sequence comes from uncultured Prevotella sp., assembly GCA_900319305.1. Lineage (GTDB taxonomy): Bacteria > Bacteroidota > Bacteroidia > Bacteroidales > Bacteroidaceae > Prevotella. Next base: position 8,756 of record ONNY01000008.1, on the reverse strand, counting down.
ATACATAGAGGTGTTGCTGCACCTCGTCGCTCAGTCCCTCGACGGTTCTCAGGCGCACGGCATCTTTCTCTGTGGTGATGATGCACTTGGGCGAGGGGAGACTGCCGAAGGTGTCGTTGATCTGTTGGATATCCTTCTCCTTGAAATGATGATGGTCAGCGAAGGCCAATGGATGGATGTCTTTGGCATACGGCTCCAGGTCGAGTCTCATCTGTTCCGGCGAGGCAATACCTGTCAACAGAAGCACATGCTTGTCGGCGAGGTCTTCTAACCTTTCTAGATGATCTAGATTGTCCAGATTTTCTAGTCTTTCCAGATTTCCATACTCGTGGGTAGAGAAGTAGAGTTGCTGATAGGGATAGAGGGCCATTGCTTTAGTGATCACACGGTAATCCATCGGCTTGATGTCGGGCGGACATTTTGTGACGATCACGATGTCGGCCCTGTCCTTACTGCCGACGGGTTCACGAAGACGCCCTGACGGCAACAGCTCATCGTAGATGATGAGACGATGGTAATCAACCAACAGGATGCTGATGCCGGCTCTGACATAACGGTGCTGGAAAGCATCGTCAAGCAGAATCACGTCGATATCCTTACCTGCCTCACCATTGATGAGACGACTGATGCCACGCGTTCGTTTCTTATCCACGGCGACGGTGATATCAGGGAACTTCTGTTTGATCTGGAAAGGCTCGTCACCGATATCGTACATCGTCGAGTCGTTGTCGGCCAACAAGAAACCACGGCTCTTCCGTTTGTAGCCACGACTGAGGACGGCGAGGTTCGTCTTGTCCTTCAGCAGACGGATGAGGTACTCCACGTGAGGAGTCTTGCCCGTTCCGCCAACGGTGATGTTACCCACTGAGATGACAGGAGTGGCATAGGTCTGGCTTTTCAGAATGCCTGCCTCAAAGAGCATGTTCCTGAAACCCACACCTAAACCGTAGAGCCAACTCAACGGACGCAGTTTCTTGTTGATATAGATGAGATCGCCTTCCATCGGAATGTTATTTCATGCGAACGTCGTCGAGCATACGGGCCTGTATGCGACTGCTGCCCTTCATTGTCTGACGGATCTCCATCAACGGCTCGTAGAGGTCGCCTAAGAGCGCCTTGAACTCCTTCTGCAACTGACTGTCGAGATAAGAACCCTTGTTCTCTTTGGGCATGAACCGCTCAAACCAACTGCCCTCGTTGGGATAGGCTGCTGTGTGATACTCCTTCACTTTGGCGAGTTCGGCGGCCTTCTTTACGGCATCGTCGAGGCTGCCAAGTTTATCCACGAGTTTGATCTTCTGCGCATCAGAGGCGAGCCATACACGACCCTGAGCGATGGAATCCACCTCAGCGGGCTTCATGCCACGACCCTCCGACACGATGTCGAGGAACTGCTGATAACCTTGGTTGATATAGGTCTGCAGATGCTTCATGATCTCATCGTTGTCCTTACCCAAGATCAGGTCTGTCTCGTAGTCAGAGAACTTATTGGTAGTCACACCGTCGAAGGTGATACCGAGTTTGTCGGTTACGAGTCCGCTGAAGTTGGGGATGAGTCCGAAGATACCGATACTACCAGTGATAGTGGTAGGCTCTGCGAAGATGTAGTTGGCAGGCGAACTGATCCAGTAACCGCCAGAGGCAGCCATACCACCCATGGACACCACTACGGGCTTCTTGGCCTTCAGCAGTTTGATGGCATGACGGATCTGCTCAGAGGCAACGGCACTACCGCCGCCTGAGTTCACACGGAACACCACAGCCTTCACGTCATCGTCGTCAGCCAGTTTGCGCAGGTCTGCTGCAGTGGTCTTGCCCACGATGCAGTGTCCGCCGCCGTTCACCAGATTCGTGGTCTCATTGTCCACGATGCTGCCGTAGGCATAGTAGATGGCGATCTTCTCGCCGTCGTCTTTCTTTTCCGACTTCACGTTGAGCATGTCGCTCAGGGTGAGTTGGTTGATTTCGTCGTCCTTGTTGATCTTCAGACGCTTCTGGATCTCTGCCTTGATCTCCTCGGGGAACATCACCTTGTCGATCAGTTTGGCTGTCACATAGTCCTTTGTGTCAGCGAATCCCATGATGCTGTCGTTGGCCAGCTGGTTCAGGGTTTCTGCCTTTACCTTACGGCCCTCAGCCATCTCCTTCAACCAGTAGTTCCAGATGCCGTTCAGGTAGGCAGTGCGCTGCTCACGGTCGTAGTCGCTATACTTACCTACCTTGGCCACCATGTATTTGATGCCGAGTTTGTCGTAAAGACCCTTCATGTATTCGCCCTTGGCGCCAAGACCCGTGAATTCAATGTGTCCGTGATCGTTCAGATAGATATTGTCGGCTACCGAGGCCACATAATAGGAAGTCTGATAGTACTGGTCGGAATAGGCCACGATCCACTTACCACTCTTCTTGAAGTCCTTCAGGGCATCGCGCAGTTGTTGGGCTGTGGCTGGTGCGTCGAAGGCCAGTGCGCCGCCCTCCAGGTAGATACCTTTGATGTCTTCATTGTCCTTCGCCTTACGGATGGCACAGATCAGGTCGTCCAGTCCCATGGCACTCATGTCGTTCAAGTCCAGGATCTCATCGATAGGGGAGCCTTCTTCTGCCCGTTCACTGATGGTTCCGTCGAGTTTTTAACTTTGGTTGAGGCTGAATCACTGGCAACCATACCCAAGAGTGAGATTGTCAGGAAGAATCCGGTCACTACCAGAAAAATGGCTATACCACAGACGGTGGCAAGCGTCATTTTGAAGAATTGTTTCATAATAGAGTCTTTTAATGTTACGTAACAGCTGCAAAGGTAATCATTATTTTTTGATTAGCATCAACTTTTTACAAAAAAATAAAGAATGACATGTCTGATGGCATATGGCGCTGACAACTTGTCACATCCTGTGGGGTTGGCACGGTTTTGGCAGAAAAGATGGCGAGACGATGGAAAAGTCGTCGCACCAATTAATATAATAAGGTATAACATTAAAATATTTGTATTATGAACATCAAACCATTAGCAGACCGCGTGCTGGTATTGCCCGCACCGGCAGAAGAGAAGATCGGTGGTATTATCATTCCTGACACAGCCAAGGAGAAGCCACTTCACGGAACAATCAAGGCCGTAGGCCAGGGAACCAAGGATGAGACTATGATCCTGAAAGAGGGCGACGAAGTGCTCTACGGTAAGTACTCTGGTACAGAACTGGAGTTCGAGGGTGAGAAGTATCTGATGATGCGCCAGTCTGACGTCTTAGCCGTCATTGAAAAGTAAAAAGGTAAAAAAATTAAAAGGTAAAATTATTATGGCAAAGGATATTAAATTCAATATTGACGCCCGCGACGCTATGAAGCAGGGCGTTGACCAGTTGGCAAATGCAGTGAAGGTAACCCTCGGTCCGAAGGGTCGTAACGTTGTTATCGAGAAGAAGTTCGGTGCCCCTCAGATCACCAAGGACGGTGTGACCGTTGCTAAGGAGATCGAACTCGAGGATAAGTTCGAGAACACTGGTGCACAGCTCGTAAAGAGCGTAGCATCAAAGACCGGTGACGATGCAGGTGACGGTACAACCACCGCTACCATCCTCGCACAGGCTATCGTTTCTGAGGGTCTGAAGAACGTTACCGCCGGTGCTAACCCCATGGATTTGAAGCGTGGTATCGACAAGGCTGTGAAGGCTGTTACTGAGCATATTGCCAAGAGTGCTGAGCTGGTAGGTGACAACTATAGCAAGATCGAGCAGGTGGCAACCGTTTCTGCCAACAATGATAAGGAGATCGGCGAACTGCTCGCTGAGGCTATGCGTAAGGTCTCTAAGGACGGTGTGATCACCATCGAAGAGAGCAAGAGCCGTGATACACATATCGGTGTGGTTGAGGGTATGCAGTTCGACCGCGGTTATCTCTCAGCCTACTTCATCACCGACAGTGAGAAGATGGAGTGCGTGATGGAGAACCCATACATTCTCATCTACGACAAGAAGATCTCTAACATCAAGGACTTCCTGCCCATCCTGCAGCCTGCTGCCGAGAGCGGACGCCCCTTGCTGGTGATTGCTGAGGATGTTGACTCTGAGGCTCTGACCACACTCGTTGTGAACCGTCTGCGCGGCGGTCTGAAGATCTGCGCTGTGAAGGCTCCAGGCTTCGGTGACCGTCGTAAGGCTATGCTCGAGGATATCGCTACCCTGACAGGTGGTGTTGTGATCAGCGAGGAGAAGGGTCTGAAACTGGAGCAGGCTACACTCGAGATGCTCGGTACCTGTGATAAGGTAACTGTTTCTAAGGACAACACTACGATCGTCAACGGTGCCGGCGACAAGCAGGCTATCCAGGATCGTATCGCCCAGATCAAGAAGGAGATCGAGGTGACCACCTCTTCTTACGATAAGGAGAAACTCCAGGAGCGTCTGGCTAAGTTGGCAGGCGGTGTTGCAGTGCTCTACGTCGGTGCTAACTCTGAGGTGGAGATGAAGGAGAAGAAGGATCGTGTTGACGATGCACTTTGCGCTACCCGTGCTGCCATCGAAGAGGGTGTAGTAGCAGGTGGCGGTACCACCTACATCCGCGCTCAGGAGGCTCTGGCAGGTCTGAAGGGCGACAACGCCGACGAGCAGACTGGTATCAACATCATATGCCGCGCCATCGAGGAGCCGTTGCGCCAGATTGTCACCAATGCTGGTGGCGAGGGTGCTGTAGTAGTCCAGAAGGTTCGTGAGGCCAAGGGCGACTTCGGTTACAATGCCCGCACTGATGTCTATGAGGATCTGCGTGAGGCCGGTGTGATCGATCCTGCCAAGGTGGCTCGTGTAGCTCTGGAGAATGCCGCTTCTATCGCAGGCATGTTCCTCACCACCGAGTGTCTGATCTGCGACAAGCCCGAGAAGGAGCCTGCTATGCCGATGGGCGGTGCCCCAGGCATGGGTGGAATGATGTAATTTTGCAAAGCATACATATCAAAATGAGGGGTGAATGGCGACATTCATCCCTTTTTTTATTAATAATTGTATAAGAACACTCATTTTTTTTAGTGATCTTCTTGCAAAAGAGTGAAAAACCTTGTATATTTGCAGCAGAATCATTAATCATAATTGCATCAACTATTCGAAGTCCCCTCGACAATTTAAATTTGGATACATTTTGTGTATAAGATATTTTTTGATTTGTTTTAGTAGATTAGTTTTTAAGTAGTTTGTTTTTGAAACCGATTGTCGTGAGACACTCGGTTTTTTTATTTTTTGATGAAAAAATTTGGTGGTTTTATTTTTTTATCATATCTTTGCATTCACAATAACGATCTTTTGAATAAAAACTCAATTAATTAATTTTAATAAGGTTAACATTATGGAAGTAGTTTTGGTGATTGTAATAGTCGTGTTGCTGGTGGGTGCAGGTGTGGGCTTTTTCCTCTTCCGTCGTCACTATCAGCAGCAGTTGAAATTGGCCATGCGCCGTGCACAGAAGAGCGAGCAGCTCAAGGCGGTTTTTATCGACAATGCCTGTCACACTCTTCGTACACCGCTGAATGCCATTTCTGGTTACAGTACTATGATCCTGGAAACACCCGACGCAATGATGAAGCCAGAAGAAGTGAGAGAGATGGTTGGCAACATCGAGAAAAACAGTAAGCAACTGCTCGGCTTCGTTGACCAGCTTGTTGAACTGTCGAAGTTTGAGGGCATCACACCGTCCTTCACGTTCATTGAGGTCAACCTCACCGAACTGATGGCTTCTTATCGTCGTGAGGCCATGAACTACACGAAGCCCGATGTGGCCGTGCAAGTCAGAACCGACTTGTCGCCCCACTGTAAGGGTACACTCGACACGAACTTCATGCACCAACTGATGATGCATCTGCTGAAGAATGCTGCCATGCATACCACCCAGGGCGACATTGTCATCAAGTACGGCTATGAGCGCAAGGGTATTAAGGTCACCATCACCTACATGGGTATCGGACAGGCAGAACTGGTCGGTGCCGATATCTATTCATTCCTGCAGAAGGAGAATGCGCTGGCGGATGTCAACGAGTCGTCTGCCCTCGGACTGGCCACCTGTAAGGCTATTGTCGAAGTGCTGGGCGGTGAGTTCTACATAGAGACGGAGGCCAACTCGAAGACCGTTGCCACCTTCTGGTTCCCCTGTAAGATGAGAGACAAGCGCAAGGATCTTTATACGCTATAAACAAGAAACCGCATTTGATATGAAGAAGTATTGTTTATTCGTTTCGTTGACAGTGGTCATATTGTTGACCGGCTGTAGTAAGCGTGTCACTGATACCTTAGTATCAAAGACCTATTTCACTCAATGGAACGAGTGCCCGGCGCTGACGGCCCTGAAGGACTATGTGGAGGATGTGACCAATCCGAACTCTCCCAACTTCATCAAGGCGGAAGACCGCATCGCCACCTTCGATATGGACGGCACCTTTGTGGCCGAACTCTATCCGACCTATTTTGAGTACAACATGCTTGAATACCGCGTGCTCGACGATCCCGCCTATCGTGATAAGGCACCTGAGGATGTGCGCCAGACAGCACAGGAGATCAGGGACTTCGTGCGCAAGGGCACGCCCCTTCCTGCCCATTTCGACATGATACATGCCCATGCTGCCGCAAAGGCCTATGCAGGCATGACTCTTGCAGAATTTGATAAGTATGTGAAGGATTATGCCGCCCTGCCTGCTAACGGCTTCACCGGCATGACCTATGGTGGGGGCTTCTATAAGCCCATGCTCGACGTGTTTGAGTATCTGAAGGATCATGGCTTCACCTATTATGTCTGCTCAGGTTCCGACCGCTTCATCTGCCGTGCTTTGGTAGATCCGCTTCACATCGAACCGAATAGAGTGATCGGTATGGACGTGATGCTGGAGACGAATAAACAGGGTGAGGCTGTAGGCGTTGACTACACCATGGGAAAGGAAGAGTACCTGATTCGTACCGACTCGCTGATTATCAAGAACCTGAAGACCAACAAGGTGCGTCAGATCTCCCAGGAGATTGGTAAGGTGCCCGTGCTGTCGTTTGGTAACAGCAGCGGCGACGCTGCCATGCACAATTATTGCCTGAGCAACAAGCAGTACCGCACTGCCGTCTTTATGCTGGTGGCTGATGATGATGCCCGCGATCATGCCAGTCTCGCTGAGGCTGCGAAGCGTGAGGCTAAATGGCGCGAAGCCGGCTACAACATCATCTCCATGAAAAATGACTTCAAGACCATTTACGGTCCTGAAGTCAAAAAGGTAGATTTCGTCTATTAGATTCCTACAATATTTTATCCCGTTGGAATAATATAAACGTCATACAAACAGAAAAACTATGCTGAAAGTTAAATTGCTATTTTGCGCATTGTTCGCAATGATGAGTTTCACTGCTCAGGCAGATGGAGACGAGTTTGTGGTAACCAGTGGCGACTTCAATGTTGTCAGGCAGCCAGGTAAGATCGGTAGGTTGGAAGTGGATTTCACCCAAGCCAAAGTGGGAAACCTCTCCACAATGGAAATGACGGATCAGACCTTCATGGATTATCTGAAGGAAAACGACCAGAAAGTCTACAAGAAGTGGAATGAGTATCAGGAAGAAGCCAAAGAGACCTTTATGGAACGCTGGAACGATGCCAAGAAGAAGGTGATCAAACTCTCCGAGAAAGATACGCCCGCGTACATTATTAAAATAAAAGCCGCACAGCTGGATCCAGGCAACTCTGGTGCAGCCACCTGGAGTTGGAACAAGCGTGGTGGCGGTATTATCATCTCTGGCACATTGGAGGTCCTCGATGCTGCAGGCAACAGCCTCTGCAAGATGAACATCAACCGTTACAGAGGTTTCTCAACGAGAGGCCTTGATATCAAGATTCCCACCTTCCATCGTCGTACGGTACTCTTACACAAGAGTCTGGCAAAGGACCTGCTTGAGTTCCTGTTGGATAAATAAGTCGAACTAAGAAACAGATAAAACGATGCTGAAAGTAAAATATCTATTCGCCAGCCTATTGGCAGTGCTGACAACGATCAACGTCAGCGCACAGGACAACGGACTGAATCCCATCTATAAGGTACAGATAGGAGATATCACCTATGAGAAAGGAGAGGCCAGTAAGAAACTGACAGCCAGCAAGGTGCTCGGCGTAGTGGCCGATGTGGTGGAAGGCAGAGTTACCGACATCCACAATGAAGAGTACATACCGTTGGCAGCCAACTGCGTCAAGGAAGGACTGACCCATGTGCGTCGCTTCCAGACGGTCGATGCCGACGAGGCTGCTGACGCCAAATATCTGGTGACCGCCACGCTGACCGATATTGCTGCCTCGCGTAAGGTCAAGACCTACGACCGCAAGGACAGTAAGGGTCGTGAATATACGGAGACGAAGACCTACTACGGGGCAGTCGTCACCGCAGCATTTAATTTCAAGAACCTGCAGACCGGTGAGGTCACCACCAGCACCATCTCCGGACGCTGCTCTGAATACTCTCTGGCAAAATCGGCCGACGAAGCCATCCGCACCGCACTGGGCGAACTCGCAGAGAACATCTATGAGTATTACAACGAGGCCTATCCGATCCGCGCCAACATCATCGAACGCGGCAGAGAGAAGAAAGACAAGACCAAGGAACTCTACATCGATGTGGGCAGCAGGTTTGTCGGCGAGGATGTGCATTTCGATGTCTTTATCATCGGACAGGTGGCCGGTCGTGAGACACGCAAGCATATCGGTCGTATCCGCGTCCGTGAGACCTTAGGCGATGACATCTCACTCTGTAAGGTACA
>ONNY01000163.1 GCA_900319305.1 uncultured Prevotella sp. | reverse complement strand
CAAGGCATGGGCAACGGAAGGTCACGCTGTGGCTCTGCCCGGACTGGGTTCCATGCGATTCGGTCTCCGTTCCAAGTCAGTGGAGAAGGTTGAGGACGTCAAGACTGGCCTGATCACGAGTCGTCGTATCATCTTCACCCCGAGTGTGGACCTGAAGGATGAGCTCGACCCCGAGTGTCGATCTGAAGGATGAGCTCGCCACCACCGGCATCCTCATCACCTGCTACGACCGCACTGGCAAGGAAGTGAAGCGTGTGACCTCAACCGACCCGGGCACCATCGAGGACAATGAGGCAGGCAACAGCCCTTCGGCAGGCTCAGGAACCGATTCAGGGACCGACCCTTCGGCAGGCTCAGGGACCGTACACAATGGCAGCGGTATCATCCCGACTCCATCAGATCCTGAGGACGATTATCCCGCGTAAACTTCAACTTGGGGGCAGTTCAGCCTAAGGGCTGCCCCCAGTATTAAATTAAAAGTAAAAAGGTAAAAGGGTAAAAAAAGAAAGGAGATAAAATGAGTAAGAAAGAGACAACTAAGTTTATTGTGCAGTTGATTGCATCGATCGCATCGGCTATCCTGACTGCACTCGGCGCCACGTCCTGCATGGGAGTGTAACTATAACAGAAAATCGGAGCTGCCTTCATCTGGCAGCCCCGATTTCTGTTATATGAGTTCATTCTACTCTTCTCCTCCCATCGGATTGTCAAGGGTGGGGTTAGACTCTACGGTGTTGAGCCAGTTGCCCCACTCCGTCTGCTTGTGGAAGTTGGTGTACTCGTAGGCGGTCTGGAAGGAGTAGTTGACTCCACCCTCCTTCTGATAAGCCGTCTTGTCGAGAGCAACCACCGAAAACGAGAAATCGGGCTTCACACCCTTCGACTTTGGGCTGTGGTAGAAGTTGTTGCCAGCCATGATGGTCTTCTTCATCTGGGCGCCAAGCTCGTCGGCAATCGCCTTCAACTCGGCATCACCGGTGGCTTTAGCCATCTGCTCGGCATAGTACTGCAGATCGACGAAGATGTTGGTGTCGTCAATGCGATAGACATCCTTCTTCGTGGCATCGTCGATTTCCGTCTTCTTCTCGGGATAAACAGCCTGCAGGCGGCTGCTGAGCTTCTTGCAGATGGGGAGCAACTTGGCGAACTCCTTGTTATCTACCAGTTTCATGTCGCCGTTTTCTTCCGTATATTGCTTGTCGCTTACTTCATAGCACTCCTTAAGCATAGCCTTGCTGGCAGTGACGAAGTCATCATCCTTCTGAAGCTGCTTCACCAGGCTGACCATCGTCTCAAGACTGCTGACGAGGGTGTGCATGCTGCAGATGGTATAGTCGGACAGAGCGTAGATGTCAGACAGCGACTCCATATTGCCCATCAGACAGCTGTGGATGAAGAGTCCGTCGAAATGGGGAATCTGCGACTTCTCCACGGCACGGCGGAACTCGAACATGTCAAGGGCGTCAGAACCGATATACGACTCCGACCACTCATCGTAGAGCACACCGCGGGTAGCCGCACGGGCAAGACCGGTGGCAGGAGCCTCACGCACGTAGTCGTTCTGGGAATCCCAGCCGCCTCCGTGACCATAGATCAGCATAATATACTTCTCGGCGGGCATCGTTGCCTTGAAGTAGTCGATGACTTCGGTCAGCGTACCCTCGTCGTACATCTTCATGTCAGGCCAGTCTGTTCCGTAGTTCTCGCCGAGCGAACCGCTCGACAGCGGGGTCTTGGAAGTCAGCTCGAACAAGACCACCTGACCAGACTTGGCATATTTACCCGTAAACGTGTGAGGAATCGTGATGGTTTCGCCTCCAGGCATAGCTATGACGTTGGCCTTGTCGCGTCCGTACTTATAACATACGCCTACACGCACATTTGAGGAGTCGGAGAGCAGGGGGGCGACCTTGTCGAAGAAATAGCTCTCAATGAGTTCGTCCATATTGCCGCCGGCATTGCCGTAGATGATGATACCGACTTTGGCTTTCACAGTGCTGGGGGTGTCGTCTCCCGCCTGTGCGTTGTCCTCATTGGAACACGAGGTAAATGTCATGCTACCTACCAGGGCTGCGATGACGAATAAATAAAATTTTCTCATACTTGATTATTATTTAGTAGATATTAAAGAAGTTCTTCCTCACACAAAAATTGTTTTTACCCTGCAAAGTTAAGGATTTTTTAGAAAACAACAAGCATTTTTCCAAAAAAAACAAAAAAAACAGCGAGTTCCTTGAGGAAACTCGCCTGATTAGAGTAGCCGTGGGGATAGCCTGCGACTACCTACAGCTATTCAGAACGAAAACTCTATCCTCTCGTCATCCCAAGTCGTGTCGATGTCGATGCTGATCTGATGCTGTTCTGTGGCGTTGAAGAGACTGCCTCTGCAGATGGTGATATGGTTCTGGCGAATGGGGATATCGCTGATCTCCCGCTCTGTCAACAACTCCACCTGACCGCCTACAGTCCTATAGGTCGTTACCAGCACCTTCAACTTGTCGCTGTCGGCTCGCGGGATGGTGTAGATCTCGAAACGCTGCGTGTCATGCCTCACGGGGAACCATTGCTGCTGTTTTGACTTCACGACGCCCAGACCAGTGGTTGCATCGAAGGTGCCCGAGCCTCCTTCATAATAGATCCGGATGCTGTCGGCACGCTCTGGCAAGGCGTCACTGAACGCGAACTGCACCTTCGACACGATGCGCTTCAGTTGGATCTCACAATCCACTTCCTCCTCTCCTACCAACAGACTATCGGCATAAAGAAACGTGTCAGTATAGCCTGTCTTATTCGTGAAACCGATCTTATGGAGATTCGTCGAGGTGGGATTACCCTTACCACTATGAGCCAACACCACGAGGTAGTATCGCCCCTCCTGCAACTTGAACTGAGCCATGCCGAAACCTTCGTCACCCAAGAGTTGCGTTTCCTGCCGGATGCGTTCGCCTGCCTCATCATACACAATGAAGTTCAGTCTTGTACACGCCGTTTCAACATCGCCTCGGGTACTCGCCATCGAGAACGGCTGCTGTTCGAAACTCATCACCTGTACCACGACATTGGCATCTGCATCATCAGGGCCGTCTGTCCCGCTAATCACCATTTTCTCACACGAAGTCGCATAGAGCAGACTCCACAACATCATCACAATTACACTGAAATGCTTGTTCATCATTTTGTATCAATTTAAGTTCAACAATAAAAAGAGTGGAGCTGGAGGCTGACTAATTGTCATCTGTAAAAGCCTATAAAAGCAAGCAACAACGCACTCCCCCTCCTGTTTCTTCTGCAAATATAATTCATTTTGGCATCATTTTGTCAAAAATGGTGATCATTATAAGATTTATTAACGTTTGTAAGATTAAAATGAACCATTTAAATTACCAAATCACACTTAGTTAATCTAAGTTAATGTCACCTTCGCAGAAGCCCGATAACATCACAATTCCTACTTTTTGGTAACTATGTCACCAAAAAGTGCCTTCTTGTGGGAATGAGGAAAAGGTTGTAATTTTAGAACTGGTCGCGATGATGCTCACGCTCGGCAGAGCTCAAACGAGTTTGGCTCTGCTCTCGCTTAATCGCATCATTGTCAGCGTCAAAACGAACAAATAACATTTTAAACGAATAAGAATTATGAAACAGATTGAGACAATTAAGAATGGTAAGAATTACAGCGCAGTAAGCGTAGGTAAGATGAGTGAGATTATCGAGCACGTGCTCCCCATGGGCCCCAACGTAACCATTCAAGGTAAGGTGTTCGCAGGTCAGGCCGTAGGTGCAACTGGTAGCGAACTGAGTTTCCAGACACTCATTCCTGGTCAGGACAGTGGTTTCCTGCACACCCACAAGACTCACGAGGAACTTTACATTATCCTGAAGGGTGAAGGCCAGTATCAGGTGGACGGTGAGATTTTCCCCGTCAGCGAAGGCACCATTATCCGCGTCGCTCCCGATGGCAAGCGTGCACTGAAGAATACTGGCAGCGAGAACCTGACGATGCTCTGCATCCAGTACAAGGCCAATGCCTTCACCGAAGCAGACAGTCCTATGACTGATGGTGTCATCCTGCAGGAAGAACTGAAATAGAGATTGCCCTTGCCACGTGCGAGGGCAATCTGCCTAAGTTGCGCATCTTCCAGATTATGAAGCAGGAAGGGCATGTGCTCTACTTTGCCACTTCTGCACAGAAGGCAGTCTATCGGGAGTTACGCCAGAATCCCAATGTTGAGATACTGGCCTATGCAGATAATATATCCGTTAGATGTTCAGGAATGGTGAACTTCAATGTAGAGGATGAAGTAAAGCGATGGATATACGAGAACAATCCCGTACTGCCCCGTCTTTATACGAGCTATGACCAGATGGAATATTTCTGTCTGCCAATAGCTGAGATGGACTA
>ONNY01000018.1 GCA_900319305.1 uncultured Prevotella sp. | reverse complement strand
TGTACCAAAACCGAACTTTGCTTTACCATCACCCTCTAATGCGTGGGCGAGGTCGAACTGCTTGAAAAGCACAGATGTGCCGTGATAGAATGTTTCCATAAAAAAATGAGTTATTGGTTAATATCGATTGCAAAGATATGCAATTTTTGTTAACCATACAAGTATTTATAGTTATAAATTGAGTAGATTATGGCATTCTTTTTGTATCTTTGCAAAAATAATCTATGAAGTTTGATATGAATAAGGAAATTGTGACTTTGGTGAACTCTCTGAGAGAGGGGACTGCAGGGAAGACCTGCATGGGTACTGGCAACTACTCTTTTGACATTATCACCCGACGTGAGTATCCGTACGGATTTGTGGTAGGCAAACGCAATAAGTACGAGGAGAAAATCCTGACGATGGAAATAGGCAACACCTGTGGCAACGTGATGACCATGTTGCCCTATCTGGGTGTGAAGACTTTCCCCGTGGCTAAGTTTGATGTCTCGCCTCAGGGATACCAGATGAAACGCGACATGAAAGCCTATGGGGCTGACGTGAGGTTTGTGAGTAATATGCTCGGAGGTGGTACCACCATCCTGCGCTGTATGCATAAACTGGATGATCAAGGCCAGCCCACGATGGGCCATAAGGGTTCTACGGCAGGCAAACCCTGGACGGGGATGTCGGCTCGTCCTTGCAGGAAGTATCTCTCGTCGAAGGGTGGGGAAGTGGAGGCCTTAGTGAACAAGATGGACTTCACACCGGATGTGTTCTTTTTCGACACGGCGCAGGCAGGACATAGGATCCTGGCTGAGAAACTGCGTGAACGGGGTACGCTGGTGTATTTCGAGTGCGACTCTGACGGTCACAGGATTGAGGATGAGAAGAGGCGAGTGGCTGCTCACAAGGCCTTCCTCAGGTGTGTGGAGGCCAGCGACGTGGTGAAGATGTCGGGTGAATATGTTCAGGACTTGTCGTTTGCTGATGCTTATCAAGACAAACTCTTCATCCAGACGATGGGGGCTGACGGACTCCGCTTCAAACTGGGAGGTGGAGCCTGGATCAAACTCGCCCCTATCGTGAACCCCGACTATAAGGATTATGAAGGCGCTGGCGACTGGACTTCATCTACCTTGATTGCTGCCCTCTGCAGTAAGGGACTGCTGAAAGTAAAGGATATGACGGAGGAGGCAGTGAAGGAGGTACTGACGATGGCTCAGAGGATAGCCTCGTACAGTGTAGGGTTCGTAGGCAGTAAGGGGCTGATTCATGCGGATGAGACCTTCAAGCTGCAGGATGATACGCTGGAGATGCCGCACTACACGAAGAAACTGATGTATCTGCACGGCTCGGCCTCGGCGGGCTATAGTCGTACGTCGATGGGTATTCTGCAGTACCTGCCTGAGGACTGGCAACTGCTGACACCAGACTGTTCTACTGATGCTGAAGAATGTATGAAGATGCTGCAGGAACTCTGCGAGCGGGAGAAGCCTGATCTTATCATCGGTAGTAGCCAGGGAGGCTATTATGCCCAGATGCTGAAGGGCTATAAGCGCATTTGCGTGAATCCAGCTCTTGAGATGTCGAAGGATGTGGATGTGAAAGTGGGTAGTCACCAGTTTGTGGTGAACCGTCAGGATGGTGTGCAGAAGTACACCATCACACCAGAGATACAAGAGGGCTATCGCAGACTGGAGGCTCACCAGTTTGAAGGCATCACCGACTTTGACCGGGAGAACTGCTATGGTCTCTTTGGTGATAAGGATGCTGACTGGGGTTATTGCAAGGCTATCTTTGCTGAACACTATCCGCACATCTATACCTTCCCCGGAGGGCATAAGATGGAGTATGAGGAGATTGAGAAATATCTCATGCCTTTGATTAAGAAATTAATATAACGGACTATGATAGAGATAATTAAAAGTCCGACTCCTGTAGTGGAGAAGACGCAATGGACGGCTTTCCTGGCCGGTCCGATGAATGGTGCACCATCTTGGCAGGCTCAGGCCCCCAAGGTGGCTGCCAAGGTTGGTATTGAGAACCTGACGTTGTTGAATCCACGAAAGACGGATCGGTTCGTTTCAGGAACTTATCAGGTGAACTGGGAAACTTTCGGTCTGAGGATGTGCGACGTCATCCTGTTCTGGATTCCCCCACAGGCCAGAGAGATGAAACCGCATCGCGTCTATGCCATTACCACAAGGTTGGAGATGGCAGAGAACTTAGCGCGTGGGCATAAGGTGATTATCGGTGTGGATCCCGAATGTGAAGATCTGACAGGCATTCATCATCTGATGCGTATGGCGAAGTATTATGGGGTGAAGAAAATTCACTCGACGCTAGAGGACGTCATGCTGGAATTGAAGGCGTGGATGGGGCGTCCTCGCAAGGATGAGGAGAAAATTCATCGGATGACTGGGCCGGTATTCGAGCCTATGGGAAAAATAAGTCGGATGATTCAGCCAAGTACGTGTCGCAACGAAACAAAGATGGAGCAATGGAATCAGACCATTGCTCCAGGTGATACGGTGTATGTGGATGGTGATTTCGGTGCAGAAGAGTGGAAAGCTTTCCTGAACGGAACCATCATACAAGGATCATCCAACATGCCTTAGTAATAACTTTGACTTGTTGCTCTTGCGGATCTTGTCGAGTCCGCGTTCCCGGATCTGGCGCACGCGTTCCCGGGTCAGTCCCATATCGTTGCCAATATCTTCAAGTCCCCGTTCCTGACAGCCGATTCCGAAACTCTGAATGATGATCACTCGCTCGCGTTCGTTAAGTACAGAGCAGAGTACCTGCATCATGTCTGTACGCATGGATTCATAGTCCACCTGACGGTCTGCGTCATATTCGGATGAAGAGGCCAGGGTGTCGGCCATTGTCAAAGAATCATCATCAGTGATAGGGACATCAATGCTGGACACATGGGCGTCAGACTGAATGGCCTTTTCAATCTTCTCTATCTCCAGAGAGATGATTTCACTCAGTTCCTCAGCAGAGGGATAGCGGTGGTGGCGGTGCAGGAAGGTGTTTGTGGCTCTGTTGATCTTATTGCTGATGGCAATCTGACTCTGTGGTCTCCGTACCATATTACTATATTCTGCGATGGCCTGAAGGATGCTTTGACGGATCCACCAGATCGCATAGGAGATAAACTTGAAACCACGTGTTTCGTCAAACTTATCTGCTGCAGTGATAAGTCCCAGGTTTCCTTCGTTAATCAGGTCAATAAGTGGAACACCTTGGTGCTGGTATTGCTTGGCAACGGAAACGACGAAACGCAGGTTGGCTGTCACCAACTTCTCCTTTGCCTCTTCGCCCTTTTTACCGCCTGCATGGATGGCTTGGGCAAGAACAACTTCCTCCTCAGTCGTAATCATGGGGACACGACTGATTTCCAAAAGATATTTGTCGAGTGACTCCTCAGAACGATTTGTAAAGCTTTTGCTAATCTTGAATTGTCTCATATTAAATTAAGAATTTGTTATTTTTCATCAGGACAAAGATATGAAAAGAATAGTCATCTAGATCCTCTATTTATATATATAATGTGATTTTTTCGATTTAAGAGAACAACGTATCGGATTATTTTGTATATTTGCACCATGAAATGATTTGTGGTATGAAACAGAGGATTTTTTTGTCAGCAGTATTGATTTGGAGTGTCGTGAATGGTTTTGCTCAGATTGGGCAGGCAGGACAGAAAGTGGTAACTGGTTCACAGTGGAATATCGGTTGGGGGCAGTTTGAGGCGCATGTGAAGCCTGCCCTGATCCAGATGACTTCGGTGCATGAGGGGGAGGCTCAGGCTTTCGTACTGGTGCCGAAAGGAGCGACTCAGTATATCTATTCTGCTGCACCGGAAGAACTGGGCGAGGATCCGCAGATCGTGCCTCAGGGTGCGAAGGTGGTGCTGAAGAACCAGGAGGGTCTGAAGGTGCTGATCTTCTACGATGAGAAGGGTAGGATAGATAACGCCATGTTCTGGACGTTTGACTCGCCGTTGCATAATTCCAAATGGGATGTGATTCCTGAGTGCTGTGGTAAGTATAAGATTGGTCCGGCTCCTGAAGCAGGCAAACCTGACAATCGGGAGTGGCTGATCATTGGACAACTGGATGTGACTTTCAGAGGCGTACGCGTGGATTACGAGGTGGAGCATCTGAATGACCAGGCTCTGAATGTGATCACCATCGCTCCAGGATCGGATCTGACTGGCAGTTGGTATGCGACGCCGACGGCATCGGGTCTGAATCTCTATGAGTGTCAGAAGGATCAGTATGGACAGTTCGTGAAGGTGGGGCGCACCTTGTCGCTCTATCATGCCGACCCCGAGCAGGGCCGTTGGCATTTTGCATCGGAAGCGATGCTGAGTCGTCTGACCTTAGGGCATTATCGGAAGTCTTCGCTCAGACTGATGCGTAATGAGGTGCTGGCCCGTCATGGCTATAAGTTTACGAACAAGGATCTGGTTGCGTATTTCACCAGTCAGCCCTGGTATCATCCTGCCGAGTCGAACGATCATGTGCAACTGTCGTTCTATGAGCAGATGACAGTGGCGCTCATTCAGGCTGAGGAGCGTAAGCCTGACAGTAAAAGAAGTCCGATTGAGGAGGATCCGATCTGGAAGTAGAATGCGATGCTTATAGCGTTCTGATGATTTCTATGTATTCTTCGTAGGGGATGTGGCGACCGCCCATGGTGCAGAGATGGGGCGTCTCGAACTGGCAGTCGATGAGAAGGCCGCCATGGGATTCTAACATTCGCGCCAGGTAGATCAAGGCTAACTTGGAGGCACTCGGCACCAAGGAGAACATACTCTCGCCGAAGAAGCATCTGCCCAGGGTGACGCCATAGAGTCCGCCTACCAACTGCGTGCCTTCCCATACTTCCACGCTGGCGGCAAAACCCTGACGATATAATTCCGTATAGGCCTTGATGATATTGGGACCCAACCAGGCCCCTTCCAGTTCGTTGCGGTTCTGGGCGGTGGCGCAGCCTCGCATCACGCCCTCGAAGTCCTTGTTGATGGTGATGCGGTAGGGATTCTTCTTGAGGAGTTGCTTCATGGAGTGGCTCACGTGGATCTCGTTGGGGAAGATGACAAACCGCTGCAGGGGACAGTACCATAGCGGCTGCTGATCCTTAAATGAGTACCAGGGGAAGAAACCGTTGGAGTAGGCGAGTATCAAACGATCGACACTCAGGTCGCCGCCGATAGCCACCAGTCCGTCTTCCTCTCCCAGATGCGGGTCGGGAAACCAGAGATTCTTATCTAATAGACAAACTGCCATCTTTCGTTCCGATTGTTACGTTTCCACCTTGTTTGAGAGTGCCGAAGAGGATCTCGCGCATGAGGAGCGGCTTGAGGCGCTGGGCTATCACACGATCCATCTCACGGGCACCGTATTCGCGGGTGAAGCCTTCGTCGAGTAACAGGGCAAAGGCGTCGTCGGTGAGTGTCATCGATACCTGTTTGGCGGTGAGTTTCTCCTGCAGTTCACCGAGTTTCTTTTTCAGGATCAAAGTTGCCATCGG
The DNA here is from genome assembly GCA_900319305.1 of uncultured Prevotella sp. Classification (GTDB taxonomy): domain Bacteria; phylum Bacteroidota; class Bacteroidia; order Bacteroidales; family Bacteroidaceae; genus Prevotella. Next base: position 11,642 of record ONNY01000018.1, on the reverse strand, counting down.
ACGATCCATATCGTTGAAGACCACCGTACCTGTGAGGCGGTTGATGAACTCGGGCTTGAAGGTTTTCTTCACTTGTTTCAGCATCGCCTCTCCACGCGACACATTTCCCGTAAAGCCGATGTTTGCCTGGGCTGCAAACTGTGCACCTGCATTAGAGGTCATGATGAGGATGACATTGCGGAAGTCGGCCTTGCGTCCCTTGTTGTCGGTGAGTCGGGCATAGTCCATCACCTGCAACAGGATGTTGTAGATGTCCTGATGGGCTTTCTCGATCTCGTCGAGCAGCAGTACGCAGTTGGGTGTCTTGCGGATGGCGTCGGTGAGTAGGCCGCCGTCTTCGTAGCCCACATAGCCTGCGGGCGAACCGATGAGTTTGGCGACGGTATGTTTCTCGGTGTATTCGCTCATGTCGAAGCGCAAGAGGGTGATGCCGAGTTCCTGGGCGAGTACGCGTGCCACTTCTGTCTTTCCCACGCCTGTCGGTCCGACAAACAGCAGGGAGGCGAGGGGCTTGTTGTCGTCGAGCAGTCCTGCCTTCGACATCTGAACGGATTCCACGACCTGTCGGATGGCTTCGTCTTGTCCGTAGATCTTAGCGAGCAGACGGGGGGCGAGTGTCTCGAGTTGTGTGTTGTCGTCGTCGGCCTTCATCGCCAGGGCATCCACCTTGCAGGTCTTTGCCAGGACATCGGCAATGTCTTCTTTTTTAATTTGTGGCTCAGGGACCGTGGTGAGTTGGGAGGCGGCGCCTGCCTCGTCGATGAGGTCGATGGCCTTGTCGGGCAGGAAACGGTCGTTCACATATTTATAACTGGCATCCACGGCGAAGTCGAGGGCGGCCTCGTCGTAGGTCACCTGATGGAACTGTTCGTATTGTGGGCGAAGTTGTTGCAGGATATGTTTCGTCTCCTCTGGCGAAGGCTCTGGGATGTCGATCTGCTGGAAGCGGCGCACGAGTCCCTTGGAGCGCGAGAAGTGGCGGTTGTATTCCTCGTAGGTGGTGGAGCCGATGAAGCGGATGCTGCCTGACTCCAGATAGGGCTTGAGCATGTTGGAGGCATCCATCGATCCTTCGCCTGTGGCACCGGCGCCTACGAGCGTGTGGATCTCGTCGATATAGACGATATTCTTGTCACTCTCTTCCTGGATGCCGTCCATGATCTGTTTGATGCGGTGCTCGAAGTCGCCGCGATACTGCGTGCCTGCCAACAGGGTGCCGATGTCGAGTTGGTAGATGCGGCTGCCCTTCAGGCGTTCGGGTACGTTGCCTTCCTCGATCATCCTGGCGAGTCCCCAGATCAAAGCCGTCTTTCCGACACCGGGTTCTCCCACATGCAAAGGGTTGTTCTTGTCGCGTCGGCAGAGTACCTGGATGGTGCGCGTCAGTTCCTGTTCCCGACCGATCAGGGGATTGTGGTTCTGGTAGAGGTCGTTCATACAGGTGACGAGGCGGCGCCAGGCTGCCTCATGCTGGTGTTCGCCCGTCTCTTCCTCCAGATGATCGCTGAATTCATAGGCACTGATCAGTTCACTCATGAAGTTGCTCTCCTTGGAGCCCAGGGCATCTTTCAGCAGATAGCATGCCCACGACTCTTTGAGTTGCAAGATGCCCATCACCAGGTGGGGGATGTCGAGTGCCTCGGCACTGCTGTTGATCACCTGTGCATAGGCGATATCGATCACCTGACTCATGAGTGCCGACACCTCAGGATCATAGGTCTGACCCTCAGGCACCACTTCCGTCTCTTCGAGTTTCTCTTCCAACTTTTCTGCCAGTGTCTGCAGATCGGCGTAGTTATTGAAGATATGCCCGAAACTGAACTCGTCGATCAGTACCATCAACAGGTGTTCGGGCATGATGAATTCATGTCTGTATTCCTTGCAGCAGTCAACGGTCTCTTTCAGGATGGCGGCTGCTCGTTTGGTTTGTTTGATCTCTGCCATTTTTTACTCCTTGTCTGGTTCTACGGTTAGTCTTAGCGGGAAGCCTGCCTCACGGGCCATACTGGTGGCCTTTCGAACCTTCGAGGTGGCTACGTCGTAACTGTAGATGCCCACCACCGCCTTGTCGGAGTGGTGTACCTGCAGCATCAGCGTCTCTGCCTCGGCCTCGCTTTTATAGAACACCTGGGTGAGGATCTTCACCACAAACTCCATCGTCGTGAAGTCGTCGTTGTAGATTGTCACCTTATAGCGTCGCGGTTCCCGTAGGTCTGTCCGCTGTCGTTCTCTGATTGATGATTGTTCTTTTGGCATAACCGTATCTTGTAATCTGTGGCAAAGATAAGCATTTTTTTCGATTTAAGAGAACAACGTATCGATATTTTTCGTATATTTGCACCATAGAAACTTCAAACTTATCAAGGCGGTGGCCGATGTCTTCGGTCTGCCTTACGAACCACTGGTCTTATAAGGCCGATTTGAAGCGTAAACTCTTAAAATCTGTAAAATCAGCATTTTGATTCTTAATAAGAGTTAATAGAAAGAGGGGTGTCCTGCGATTTGGGACAGCCCTCTTTTTCCTTTGCAGCCAGAAATCAAAATTAAAATGTCGAACTAAAAACTTTTGGAATTATGGCTGGATTGTTTATTATCATCGTTGCTACCGTTGCTGTCGCTGACATGTTTTGCGACTATCTTAAAATGGATGATGAAAATATTGCGTTGTGAATGCTGGTTTTAGGTTTTTTTCCTGTACCTTTGCAGTGGAAAATGAAATATGAATAGCCCATGAAGCAATCGCAGATCTTTCAGCAGTACGTGTGGCTGATCTCCACCATCAGGCGATACAGGCGCATGACGTTTGAGGAACTCAACCAGAAATGGATCGAGGATCAGGTGACGGATGGTAACCCGTTGCAGCGCTCCACGTTCAACCGGCATCGCGATGCCATCCTGAACATCGTGGGACTGATCATCGAGTGCGATCAGGCGAATGGCTATAAGTATTACATTGCCAATCCTGAGGTGCTGGAGGATGACTCGATAGAGCGTTGGCTGTTCTCGACGCTCACCGTCAGTACGATCCTCTCAGAGAGTGTGGCGGTGAAGGACCGGATCATCCTGGAGAATGTGCCTGCGGGGGAGTATTACCTGCCGGTGCTGATCCAGGCGATGAAACTGAACCGCAAGATCGTGATGGGGTATCAGCGTTTCGACGGGGAACCGTATGAGAAGACGGTTGAGCCGTATTCGCTGCGGCTCTGCAAGCAGCGTTGGTATCTGTTGGTGTTCACAGGGCATCATATCGCCACTTATGCCCTCGACCGTATGTTGTCGGTGGAGATGACGGACGAGACGTTTGAGATGCCTGAGGATTTCTCACCCGAGGCGTATTTCGCGGAGTATTACGGGGTGTTGACAGATGAGACCCCGATGGCGCATGTGGTGGTGCGAGCCTACGGACGTACGTCGAATTACCTGCGTACGTTACCGCTTCATCCGTCGCAAAGGGAGGTAACCTGCACAGAGGATTACACCGATTTCTGTTTTGATATCCGTCCGACAGCAGACTTTATCGGTGAGTTGCTGTCGTATGATGTGGGGCTTGAGGTGTTGCAGCCTGCTGATCTGCGTGAACGGATCAAGAGGCTGCTGGAACAGTCGCTCAAGCATTATTCCTGAAGTAGTTTTTGGATCTCTGGGAAAAGGGTCCAGTTTTCATTGTCGTGGGGACAGAGCGTGTGGATGCCCAAGGACTGGGCAACCTTGACGTTGGTCTCGCTGTCGTCGATGAAGAGGGTCTCCTCAGGCAGGGCGTTCTGGCCTGAGAGCATCATCTGGAAGATCGTAGGGGCTGGTTTCATGACACCGCACTGATAACTGAGATAGAGATGATCGAAGTAGTAACTGAGCGGATGGCCCTGTCCGTCGAAGGAAGGGCTCTCTGCCCACATCATCATGAAGGGATTGGTGTTTGAAAGCAGACACACCTGATACCCCTTCTCACGCAGTCGGAGAATGGTGTCGAGGTTCCGTTGGGGGAGGTGGTCCACATATCCATGCCAAGCCTCAAAGCAGTCTTGCATGGAGACGTCCCTACCCGTGAGCTGGCACATGGCGATGCGGAATTCCTCTGCCGTGATACGGCCTGACTCCAAATCCTCAAACACTCCTGTCTGGTGGAAGGCATCCAGACGTTGACTGGCATCCTTGACGCCAATCTTCTCGAAGGCCTTGATGGCACCTTGAAGACTTAATGCCACCACCACACCTCCAAAGTCAAATGCGATATTCTTGATTGATTCCATAATTCTGTGGCAAAGATAAGCATTTTTTTTGAGAATGATTAACAACGTATCGAATTATTTTGTATTTTTGCAGGCAGATAACAATGGAAAGGAATCAAGAGATCTATAAAGTGACACTGGTGGGCGGTGTCGTGAACGTGGTGCTGCTGCTCTTTAAGTTTGTGGCTGGCATCGTGGGACATAGTGCCGCGATGGTGGCAGATGCCGTCCACTCGTTGTCGGACTTCGTGACGGATGTCATCGTACTGGTGTTCGTGCATATCAGTGGCAAACCCAAGGACAAATCCCATGACTATGGGCACGGGAAGTATGAGACCTTGGCGATGACGCTGATCGGTGTGGCGCTGTTGATAGTGGCAATAGGTATCATCTATCACGGAGCGATGGAGATCGTTGCGTGGCTGAATGGCGAACAGTTGGAAGCCCCGGGTACGTTGGCGCTCTGGGCGGCGTTGTTGTCTGTGCTTCTGAAAGAGGGTGTGTATCAGTATTCGATGGTGAAGGCCCGTCAGTTGAACTCCCAGGTGGTTGAGGCCAACGCGTGGCATCATCGCAGCGACGCCCTTTCTTCTGTGGGTACGGCGATAGGTATCGGCGGTGCCATCTTCTTAGGACAGCGTTGGACGGTACTTGATCCGATCGCCTCGTTGGTGGTGGGTGCGTTTATCGTGAAGGTGGCCGTGGATCTGTTGCATCGTGGTATCGATGACCTGATGGAACACTCGTTGCCTGAAGACGTCGAAGAGGAGATCCTCAGGATCGTGGGTGAGTTGAAGGGTGTGGTGGATCCGCATGACCTGCGGACGAGAAAGATCGGCAATCACTATGCCATCGAACTGCATATCCTGATGGACGGCGACATCACGTTAAGGGAAGCCCACAACAAGGCCTCGGAGGTGGAGGATCTGCTCAGGGCCCGCTATGGTGAACATACCCACGTGGCTGTACATGTGGAACCTAAAGAAAATATGTAATCATTATAATCACCAACCAAAACTTATTATTTATGAGGAATCATTTATTACTTAGAAGTGCGCTTTGCCTGATGGCCTGTCTGTTGCTGCCATGCTCCGCTGAAGCCAAACACGAGAATTTCAAGGTCTCTGTCTATGTACGTGCCGCAGAGGTGCAGAAGATGAAGGACACCCAGTGGCTCGAATCTTCATGGGCCACGATCTCCAGTCAGTTGGATGTGGATAAGATCTACCTGGAGACGCATCGTGACCTGCATATTGTGGATGATGCCACGATTGAGAAGGCGAAGAAATTTTTCTTGAAACAGGGCATCGAGGTGGCTGGCGGTATCACCTTCACTATCGACGAGAGCAATGAGTTTGAGACGTTCTGCTACTCTGACCCGGAGCATCGGAAGATGGTGCAGAAGATTGCCGAGACGACAGCAAAGCATTTTGATGAGTTCCTGCTCGACGATTTCTTCTTCACGAGTTGTAAGAGTGCTGTGGAGATAGCAGCGAAAGGGAATCTGAGTTGGACGGCGTATCGTCTGCAGTTGATGAATGATGCGGCTAAGCATCTGGTGTTAGGTCCTGCGAAGGCTGTAAACCCGAAGGTGAAGGTTATCATCAAGTATCCCAACTGGTATGACCATTTCCAGGGACTGGGTTTTAACCTGGAGGACGGACCGAAACTTTTCGATGGTATCTGGACGGGTACGGAGACGCGCGATCCAGCCAGTGCCCAACATCTGCAGAACTATCTGAGTTATAATATCATCCGCTATTTCGAGAATCTGCGTCCTGGTTATAACGGCGGCGGTTGGGTGGATGCAGGCGGTATCCAGATGGGTATGGACCGCTATGCGGAACAGTTGCATCTGACAGCCATCGCCAAGGCGAGGGACGTGATGCTCTTTGCCTATCATCAGTTACTGGATGTGCCCCTGAACGACTGGCTCCGTACCCCTTGGCAGGATATGGGAACCAGTTGGAACTACGACGAGATGAAGGCCCCCTTTAAGCATGGCAATAAGACGGTAGAGCCTACCACGATGGCGCGTATCGCAGATGTCACACTCAGAAAGGCTGATCAGTTGGTAGGGAAACTGGGTAAGCCTATAGGCATCAAATCCTATAAGCCTTTCCACGCGCTGGGTGAGGACTTCCTGCAGAACTATCTGGGTATGATCGGTCTACCGATGGATATGTATCCCTCGTTTGCAGAAGACCAGAAGATCGTACTGTTGACGGAGCAGGCGGTAGGTGACAAGGATATTATGATGAAGATCAAAGCCCAACTGCAAAGTGGGAGAGATGTCATCATCACCAGCGGTCTGCTGAAGGCGATCCCAGAGAAGATAGCGGAGGTATGTGAACTGCGTTGTTCGGATTTGAAAGCCATCGTGAATGACTTCGGCAGATACGGGAAGAGTAATCGGGAGTTCCTGATCCCACAGGTGCGTTATCAGACGAATGACAGTTGGGAGGTTGTGAGTGCAGGACGTCCGTTGACAGGTGGTGTCTCCGGTTTCCCCATCCTCCACAAGGCGAAATATATGAATGCCTACCTTTATGTGTTGACGATTCCTGACGATATGGGTAATCTCTATGACTATCCTGCTGCAGCACTCACGGAGATCCGCAGGGTGATGAGTCAGGATCTGGACTTCTATCTGGATGGTCCGTCGAAGGTGAGTCTTTTCCTTTATGACAACCACACGCTGATAGTAGAGAACTTCAACGATGAGCCTGTGGATATCAAACTGGTTTGTGAGCCTGACAGATTCAAGTGCCTGAAGAATCTCGAAGACGGGACAACGGTAGATGGGAAGTTGGAAGACTACTGGGTAGGTTGGCACAAAAAGAACGCCACGAAGTTTGCCGTTTCCCTGAAACCGCATTCCTACATGGCGTTCAGCTATTGAGATGTCTCAGATCCCTTTTAATGACAGGGAGATGCGATTGCGCCTACGATCCACCTCGATGACGCGGACACGCAGGTGCTGATGGAGTTTCACCACATCTGTCGGATGGGCAATGCGACGATTGGCCATCTGGGAGATGTGGATGAGACCATCCTGATGGACACCGATATCCACGAAGGCACCGAAGTTGGTGATGTTGGTGACGATGCCAGGCAGGATCATGCCCTCTACGAGATCATCGACAGTAGAGACATTCTTATCAAACTCAAACTCCTCAATCTGTGAACGCGGGTCGCGACCTGGTTTCTCCAGTTCCTGCATGATATCCGTCAGGGTGGGGATGCCAATCTCGTCGGTGACATACCGTTTGATGTCAATGGCCTCTCGCTTCTCCTTATTCTTAATCAGGTCAGCCACAGAGCAACCCTGATCCTTTGCCATCTGTTCGACAACGGCATAACTCTCCGGATGGACGGCAGAGTTGTCGAGCGGATTCTTGGCGTCAGGGATGCGGAGGAAACCTGCACACTGTTGGAAGGCAGAGGGTCCGAGACGCGGCACCTTCTTCAGTTGGGCGCGGGAGGTGAAAGCCCCATTCTCCTTCCTGTAATCCACAATGTTCTTAGCAAGCGTAGGACCCAGTCCGCTGACATACATCAGCAGATGCTGGGAGGCCGTGTTGAGATTCACACCAACGAGGTTTACACAACTCTCTACCGTCTGGTCGAGGGAGTGTTTGAGTTGTGTCTGATCCACATCGTGCTGATACTGTCCCACACCGATGCTCTTGGGATCGATCTTCACCAGTTCGGCGAGGGGATCCATGAGACGGCGACCTATCGAGACAGCACCACGAACGGTGACATCCTCATCAGGGAACTCATCGCGGGCTATCTTCGAGGCGGAATAGACGGAGGCCCCATCCTCGCTGACGGTAAAGACCTGGGGGGGGGCTAGGCTAGGCTGGCTAGGCATCCTAGGCGACCTAGGGCTACTAGGAATATCATAGCGGCCTGCGAGGACATCCTTGATGAAGTTGTTGGTCTCGCGACTGGCGGTACCATTGCCGATGGAGATGGCTTCGATCTTGTATTTCTGGATCATCTTTTGAATGGCGATGGCCGACTCCGTACGTTTGTTCACAGGTGGATGGGGGAAGATGGCATCATGATGCAACAGGTTGCCTTGGGCATCGAGGCAGACCACCTTACAACCTGTACGGAATCCAGGATCGATGCCCATGACACGTTTCTGTCCGAGCGGTGCACCCAGGAGCAACTGACGCAGATTCTCGGCAAAGACACGGATGGCTTCTTCGTCGGCTCGTTCCTTACTAAGTGCTGCGAATTCCGTCTCGATGGCTGGTTTGAGGAGACGCTTATATCCATCCTCGATGGCCTCTGCAACGAGTTGGCCGCAAGGGGTGTTGCCATAGACATAATGTCGCTTCAGACGTTCAACGGCTTCGTCATCGTCGGGTGAGATACTGATGCGGAGAATCCCTTCACTCTCACCGCGTCGCATGGCGAGCAGCCGATGGGAAGAACAGCGTTTCAATGGCTCTTCCCAATCGAAATAGTCGCTATATTTCTGGGCCTCGTCACTATCAGCCTTCGCCTTCACTACTTTCGAGGTGATGAAAGCCTGTCGGGCGAAAGCATTACGGAGTTGCTGACGAGAGCGTTCATCCTCGCTGACTGTCTCTGCGATGATATCCTGAGCCCCTTTGATGGCAGTTGCCACATCTTTTACGTCGCCTTTGACAAACCGCTCTGCGGCGCGTTCCGGATCGCGTTCGCGTTGGAGCAGGAGTATCTTGGCGAGTGGCTCCAATCCCTGTTCGCGAGCCACCTGGGCACGTGTGCGACGCTTGGGTTTATAGGGCAGATAGATATCTTCCAACTCTGTAGAATCCCAACAGTCGTCGATGCGTTTCTGCAACTCTGGTGTCAGTTTCCCTAAGTCCGTGATGGTCTTCATCACCGTCTCCTTACGTTTCTGAATCTCCTGCAGTTTGTCGAAGCGATCGCTGATTGCAGCAATCTGCACCTCATCGAGTCCGCCAGTCCGTTCCTTTCGATAACGGGAAATGAAAGGAATCGTACAGCCTTCCTCGAGTAAGGCAAGGGTGTTGGCTACGGCTTTTTCCTGTAGGTTGAGGGCACTTGCAATCAGACGGGCAAAGATATTCTTCTCCATAATCTTTATAAAATCGTTAAATTTGTGTGCAAAAATAATGAAATTCCGCGAGAAATGTGTAATTTTGCACCCTAAATTAGAGAGAAGAATGAGAAATAAGATTGTTTTGATACTTTTGCTGATGCTCTCAGCCCTCTGTTCTGTCCATGCTGACGACACGCCAAATTCGCGTCAGGCACGCCGTATTTTCAATCAGGCGTACCAGCAGGTGTTCGGAGAGCAGGGTGCTACTTTGCATTACGACGTCAACATCATCGGCATCTATAAAACGAATGGTACCATCTGGTATAAAGGTAAGAAAAGTAAGTTTGAAGATGACAAGATGAATTCCTGGAACGACGGTACGACCGTCTATACCGTCAAGAAGAACAAGAAGAAAAAGGAAGTAGAGATTCACAGTGCCCAGAATAACAAGTCGGATAAGTATTCGAGGAAGTTCAAGTTCGAACCCGAGAACTTTGATTACAGTGTGGCAGAGGCAGTAGGCGGTCTGATGATCACGCTGAAGGCCAAAAAAGGAAAGAAGGGTATTAAGGAGATCCACGCTTTGGTGGAGCGAAAGACCTATTACCCGATCAGTCTGCGTGTCAAGGTAGCCTTTATCTGGACGACTGTCAAAATCTCCAATTTCCATTCCGGCGGCATCACCGACGAGATGCTCCGTTTCCCCAAAGAACAGTTCAGCAACTATAAGTTTGTGGATAAAAGATGATATCGGTTGAAGGACTGAAAGTGGAATTCGGGGTGAAACCCCTGTTCGTGGATGCAAGTTTCGTCATCAACGACAAAGACCGCATTGCCCTTGTGGGTAAGAACGGTGCCGGCAAATCGACGATGCTGAAGATCCTCTGTGGACAGCAGAAGCCGACAGCCGGTGTCGTGAGTGTGCCCAACGACTGTAGGGTAGGGTATCTGCCTCAGGTGATGATCCTGCAGGATGATACCACTGTCAGAGAGGAAGCCCAGAAAGCCTTTGCCGACATCACCAAGATGAAGGAACGGCTCGACAAGATGAATCAGGAACTGGCAGAGCGCACGGATTATGAGAGTGAGAGTTATCTGGCCCTGATAGAGAAATACACCACAGAGCACGAACGCTATATGATGATGGGTGCAGAGAGTCGGGAGGCAGAACTGGAACGTACGTTGACAGGTCTTGGATTCCTACGTACGGACTTCGAGCGTCCCACGTCGGAGTTCTCCGGTGGGTGGCGCATGCGTATTGAACTGGCGAAGATTCTGTTGCAGAAACCTGACGTACTGTTGCTCGACGAGCCCACGAACCACCTTGATATCGAGTCGATCCAGTGGCTGGAGCAGTTCCTGGCACAGAGTTCGAGTGCGGTGGTGCTGGTGAGTCACGACAGGGCTTTTATCAATAATGTGTCGAACCGTACGTTGGAAATCTCCTGTGGACGGGTGATCGACTACAAGGTGAAATACAACGAATACGTCGTACTCCGCAAGGAACGTCGTGAACAGCAGCTGAGAGCCTACGAGAACCAGCAGAAGGAAGTGGCAGACATGAAAGCGTTTATCGAGCGCTTCAGGTATCAGGCTACGAAGGCTGTTCAGGTGCAGCAGAAGATCAAACAACTGGAGAAGATTGTTCCCATCGAGATCGACGAGGTGGATAACTCGGCGATGCATCTGAAGTTCCCGCCCTGTCTCAGAAGCGGAGACTATCCGATCATCTGCGACGAGGTGCGTAAGGACTATGGCGCCCATACCGTTTTCGATCATGTGACACTTACCATCAAACGCGGCGAGAAAGTGGCCTTTGTGGGTAAGAACGGTGAGGGCAAATCCACCCTCGTGAAATGTATCATGGGAGAGATTCCCTTCACAGGTGAGTTGAAGGTGGGACATAATATCCAGATCGGCTATTTCGCCCAGAATCAGGCACAGTTGCTCGATGAGAATCTTACCGTGTTCCAGACGATAGACCATGTGGCGAAAGGCGAGATCCGTCTTCGCATCAAAGATATCCTTGGTGCCTTTATGTTTGGCGGCGAGGAATCAGATAAGAAGGTGAAAGTCTTGAGTGGAGGAGAGAGAAGTCGTCTGGCGATGATCCGTCTGCTGCTGGAACCAGTAAACCTGCTGATTCTTGACGAGCCTACCAACCATCTCGACATGCCTTCGAAGGATGTGCTGAAGGAAGCTATCAAGGCCTTCGATGGTACAGCCATCATCGTGAGTCATGATCGTGAGTTCCTCGATGGTCTGGTGACGAAGGTCTATGAGTTCGGAGGCGGAAAAGTCAGGGAGCATCTGGGTGGCATCTACGATTTCCTTCAGGCGAAGAAGAT
>ONNY01000114.1 GCA_900319305.1 uncultured Prevotella sp. | reverse complement strand
TAGGGTTTCCCCTATGTGATTGTAGGGGAAATCCTTCTGATTATTCAAGGTAGAATGTCTATCTTTGCACCGTGAACATTAAAATAGGAATGGTTATGAAGAAGACTTTGTTAGTATCGGTAAGTGCGCTCCTGTTGTTGTCCAGCTGTGGAACTTATACTGGCATGGGAGCCTATACGGGAGGAACGTTTGGCTCTATCATCGGCTCTGCTATCGGTGGCATCTCCGGCGGTCGTCATGGTAGCGATGTTGGTACGCTGATCGGTATGGCAGGCGGTGCTGTGGTGGGAGCTGCGGTAGGTGCTGCAGCCGACAAGGCCCAACAGCGTGATTACGAGCAATATCAGGCTGATCGCCAGCAGAGGATGGAGAACCGTCAGCGCAGTTACGGCAGTCAGGTGCAGTCGCAGGGTAGCTATGACGGTTATGACGACCAGACCGACAGTGGCTTTGATCCGTCGGGTAGTGGAGACGACCGTCTCTATGGCTTCGGTGAGGACTTTAGTAGTGCTCCATCCAGTGCTCCAACCGTTAAGATCGGTACACAGGCAATCCTGGAAATCCGCAATCCGAGAATCCTGGATGCCAGTCGTGACGGAGAACTGACCCGTGGCGAGGAGGCAAGGATGGCTTTCGAGATATACAATTGCTCCTCGGAGCCTGCCTATCAGGTGCAGCCGTCGGTAGCCGAGGTGACAGGCAATAAGCATATCCGCATTTCCGAGAATGTGCTGGTGGAGTGCATCCGTCCGGGTAAAGGTATTCGTTATACGGCTGTCATCAAAGCCGACGACCATCTGAAGGATGGCGAAGCCGTGATCAGGATCGGCGTTTTCCAGAAAAACAGGGAGGTCACGTCGCAGACACGTGAGTTCCGTATTAAGACAAACAAGCGATAGACATCATCTATCGCTTGTTTCTTTTTTTGTTCTGTTCACTGAGAATCTGCCAGATAGGTTTGGCATCCGGACCGTCGTTAGTACCGAGGTCGAACTCCGGCAGATGCGACACGTCAGCCGGTTTGAAGGGGATGATGGTTGTATCCCATAGCTCCACCACGACAGGCGCTATGCCTTGGGCGATGATACCTAATTCCTTCGCCGCCTTGACGGAGAGATCGATGATGCGTCCTTTCACGTAAGGTCCGCGGTCGGTCACTCTCACGATGACACTCTTCCCGTTGGCGGGATTGGTCACCTTCAGTTGAGTACCGAAGGGGTAGGTGCGGTGGGCACAGGTCAGCGAGTCATGGTGCAACCGCTCGCCACTCGCCGTCTTGCGACCCGAGGACTTCATCGAGTAGAACGAAGCTTTACCACTCTCGGACTGTGCCTGCAGAGTGGTAAAGCTTAAAAGCATCGCTACTATCGTGATTATGCTTCGCATCAGATGGGGTTTGGTTACACCACGCCTTGTGCCATCATGGCGTTTGCCACCTTCATGAAACCGGCAACGTTAGCGCCCTTCACGTAGTTCACGTAGTCGCCTTCCTTACCGTATTTCACGCACTGGCCATGGATGTTAGACATGATGCGATGCAACTTCTCATCCACCTCTTCACCTGTCCAGGCGATGCGCTCGGAGTTCTGCGTCATCTCCAGACCGGAGGTGGCCACACCACCCGCATTCACTGCCTTACCAGGGGCGAAGAGTTGCTTGGCGGCGATGAACTTGTTCACAGCCTCGGCCGTGCAGCCCATGTTGGAAACCTCTGCCACGCACAGCGGCTTGTTGGCGAGGATGGCATCGGCATCGGCACCGTTCAATTCGTTCTGGGTGGCACAAGGCAGATAGATGTCGGCCTTCTGCTCCCACGGTTTCCTGCCTGGGAAGAAGGTGGCGCCGTCGAACTCCTCCTCGTAGGGCTGGCACACATCGTTACCGGAGGCGCGCAGTTCCAGCATATACTCGATCTTCTCGGCATCCAGTCCTGCGGGATCATAGATGTAACCGTCGGGTCCGCTGATGGTGATCACCTTGGCACCGAGTTCCGTCGCCTTCTTGGCAGCGCCCCATGCCACGTTTCCGAAACCGCTGAGGGCGATGGTCTTGCCCTTGATGTCAAGACCGTGCTCCTCCAGCATCTGGTGCACGAAATAGAGGGCGCCGTAGCCGGTAGCCTCCGGACGGAGGATCGAGCCGCCCCATTCCATACCCTTACCGGTGAGCACACCCTGGAACTGATGGGTGAGTTTCTTATATTGTCCGAACAGATAACCGATCTCACGGGCACCCACGCCGATATCACCGGCTGGCACATCCTCGTCGGGACCGATATGACGGTAGAGTTCCGTCATGAAGGCCTGACAGAACTTCATCACCTCATTATCGCTCTTGCCACGGATCGAGAAGTCCGAGCCGCCCTTGCCGCCGCCCATCGGTAGGGTGGTGAGGGCGTTCTTAAAGGTCTGTTCGAAGCCGAGGAACTTCAGGATCGAAAGGTTCACCGATGCGTGGAAGCGCAGACCGCCCTTATAGGGACCGATGGCGCTGTTAAACTGCACGCGGTAACCGAGGTTCACCTGCACCTCGCCTTTGTCATCCACCCAGGGCACACGGAAAGTGATGATGCGCTCGGGCTCTACGATGCGCTCGATGATCTTGGCTTTCTCAAATTCGGGATGCTGATTATACACATCCTTGATTGACTCCAGCACTTCTCTTACTGCCTGAAGGTACTCCAGTTCGCCAGGATGCTTCTGCTCCAAGGCTTGCATGATTTTTTCTACTTCCATAGTCTGAAGGTTTTTAGAAAGTTGTCATAATGTTATGAATGATGGGGCAAAAATAAAAAAAATATCGGTATCTTCCAAGGAAAATACCGAATATTTTTACGATAAAGTTACGGTTTGTTAAATCTTGGCAAGCGCCTGCTTGATATCGTCGAGAATATCCTCCACATCTTCGATACCAACAGAGAGACGGATCAAGTCGGGAGCGACACCTGCCTCGCGCAGCTGTTCGTCACTGAGTTGGCGGTGGGTGTGAGAGGCGGGATGCAGCACACAGGTACGGGCATCAGCCACGTGGGTCACGATGTTGATCATCTCCAGCGAGTCCATCCACTTGATGGCGGTCTCACGCGTACCCTTCAGACCAAAAGCTATGACACCGCACGAACCGTTTGGCAAATATTTTTGTCCAAGGGCGTAGTAGGGATCGCTGGGCAGACCGCAGTAGTGGACCCAGGCCACCTTCTCGTTCTGACTCAGGAACTCCGCCACCTTCTGGGCGTTCTTGCAGTGCTGGGCCATGCGCAGATGGAGTGTCTGCAGTCCGAGGTGCAGCAGGAACGAGTTCTGGGGTGCGGGGATCGAGCCGAGGTCACGCATCAACTGGGCCACGAGTTTCGTGGTGAAGCCCATCTTACCGAAGGCCTTCACGTAGGTCAGGCCGTGATAACTCTCGTCGGGTGTGCAGAGTCCGGGGAACTTCTCGGCATTGGCCATCCAGTCGAAGTTACCGCTGTCCACCACGACACCGCCTACCTGTGTGGCCAGTCCGTCCATGTACTTTGTGGTGGAGTGGGTCACGATGTCGGCACCCCATTCGAAGGGACGGCAGTTGATCGGTGTGGCGAAGGTGTTGTCCACGATGAGGGGCACCCCGTTCTTATGGGCGATCTTCGCAAAGCGTTCGATGTCGAACACCGCACAGCCGGGATTCGAGATGGTCTCGCCGAAGATGGCCTTCGTGTTGGGACGGAAGGCAGCCTGAATCTCCTCGTCCGAGGCTTCCTGTGAGATGAAGGTACTCTCGATACCCAGTTTCTTCAGCGTCACACCGAAGAGGTTATAGGTGCCGCCATAGATCTCGTTGGAGGTGATGAAGTGGTCGCCAGCCTGACAGATGTTGAAGATCGCGTAGAAGTTGGCAGCCTGGCCGCTCGATGTCAGCACGGCACCCACACCGCCTTCGAGTGTGGCAATCTTGGCTGCCACCGCATCGTTGGTCGGATTCTGCAGACGGGTGTAGAAATAACCTTCCTTCTCCAGGTCAAACAACTTCGCCATCTCGTCAGAGTCGTCATACTTGAAGGTTGTACTCTGAATGATGGGCAATTCTATCGGTTCTCCGTTTTTGGCTTTGTAGCCAGCTTGTACGCAGAGTGAACCCTGCCTAAGTTTCTTTTCCATTTTTTATATCCTTACCTTAATTTAATATCTGAATGTAAAGTCTTCAAGGGTGCAGATCGACTTCTCCTTGGTGTCCGACGAGAACACGAAGAAGAGGGCGTGCTTGCCTGTCAGGTCGGCCAGGGCGGGAATCTCCAAAGCCATCTCCGTCGAAGTCTGGGGCATGTCGGCCTTCAGTTCGATCTTGCCAAGCACCTTACCGCCCTGCGACTCCCAAGGTCTGTCGGCCATAATCGTGATGGTACCATCGATACCCTCAGGGATCAGGCGCAGCAACAACTGCAGGTAGTCGCCGTCGTAACTCTTGGTGAAGTTGAAGTATTTGTAGCCCACAATCGAACCGTCGGTATTGTTGATAACACGGTTGGTGTTATAGCGCAGATCATAGGGAGCGTCATACTTGGCCTTGGATGCCAGGGCCTCTTCCTTGCTCATGCCAGGCTCGCCGCCATAGCTGGCCTCCACGTAAGAGCCGAAGAACTTGTTGTTGGGGTACTCGTGGATCACAGGCTTGGTAGCCGTCAGCCAGCAGGCGATACCAGCCGAGTGGCGCTCGAAGGGATCCAAGCCCTCCAGTGAGAAGCCCTCAGAGGTGTATTCGCCCTCAGAGATCTCCACCTTACCGCCTTTGCCTTCCTCTACCTTTACTTCGATAGGAGCCACCATCGCCTGACGGGCATACTCGTCAGTACCTGTCTGACGGTGATAGAACACATACCACTGGCCGTTGATCTCGCAGATCGAACCGTGCGTATTACCGTGGGCTACAGCCGAGGCGATGGTGTCGCCCTGCTCGTTGATGTCGGGACCCAGAGGATTGTCGCTATAGCAATAGGCGAGGGTATAGTTGGTCGTGGGGAGTCCGAACTCACCATCTTTCGTGAAGCGGCTGTAGATAAACACATACTTATCCTTGATCTTACGGATGGATGAGGCCTCGAAGAAACGGAAGTCACCGCCGTTAGGCTCCTGATAACCTCCGATCATACCATCCACCACTTTTGTGCCAGGCTTCACGGTGCACATCGTGGCAGGGTCGATCTCGGCAGCCATCGAGTGGCCGAAACCCCAGTAGCCGTAGATCCTGCCGTCGTCATCCACAAACACGGCAGGGTCGAAGCCGTAGATGCCCGTCACCTGATTGGGGTCGCTGCCCTTCCAGTTGCACACCTCGAATGGTCCGTCAGGACGGTCGCTCTTGGCGATCAGTCCGTTACGGTAACCCGTCTGGTCGTTGGGGAAGAGCCAGTAGGTCTTCTTGCCTGTCGAGTCGGTAGTCATCGTCACGTCAGGTGCAAAGAGCACATCGGCGGTCTGTGCGGAGTCGAAAGGCTCACCTTTGGCGTTCTTGTCCACCACGAGGATGGTGCCGTCGAAGCGCCAATGATTCAGATCCTCTACGGGAGCCGACCACACCACCTGGTCGCGACCGCAGTACATCGTTATCAGGTCGTCGTGCGAACCATAGATATACACACGCTTCTTGCCGGGCTGGTCAGGATCCTCAAATACGTAGGGCTCGCCATCGGGGATGTGTTCCCAGAGTGGGAGATAGGGATTACCGACAGTGATGAGTCCGGATTCCTGCTTGGTCTCCTGCTTACTGGCACACGAGGTGCCCAGCATCATACAGCACACGGCTGCAAGCGTTGTAGTAATGGCTATAGCTTTCATTTTAATGATATGTTTAATTGATATTCATGCAATCACGATGCAAAGATACAAAAAAAAACCA
Source organism: uncultured Prevotella sp. (assembly GCA_900319305.1). Taxonomy (GTDB): domain Bacteria; phylum Bacteroidota; class Bacteroidia; order Bacteroidales; family Bacteroidaceae; genus Prevotella. Next base: position 4,394 of record ONNY01000114.1, on the reverse strand, counting down.
AACTACCTCTTTTTTTTGAAAAATAGTTGTATCTTTGCAACGCCAGCAGGCCTTAATTTTATATTTTTATCTATGTTTGTCGAACAGATATCTGTAGAGTACACGCTGTGCTTCGTGTTTTACGGCGGAACAGCATTGATGGCACTCATCGCCTGCATTTACCTTTGCCTGCGTAGAGGTAATGCGTTTGCGGCCGATGTCACGCCTCCGATGCAGCTGCGTCGTTGGGCGGCGGCTTTCTTTGCCTTGGCGTTCTTGAGCCATGTATGGTGGCTGCTGTTCTATATCTATTCCAATAACTACAATTCCGTAGCCTGTCTAGTGGTTGCAGTGATTGACTACTTGGGACTGCTGGTCTCTATTGCTGGCACGCTGTTTGCGATGCTACAGGATCGCAAACGGCCTATTTGGCCCATGGTCGTCGCCATGATACCTTACGCGGTGCTTCTCACCATGAATGTGGTCTTTCCCGATCATCATTTCTTGTATATCGCCATAATCTACCTCATGATGGTCTTCGTGCTCTTTTCTGTATATATGGTGTATGCCGTCAGGCAGTACAGACATTGGCTGCGCGACAATTATGCAGACTTGGAACACAAGGAGGTGTGGGCGAGTCATGTGCTGATCATCGCCATCCTGCTATTATTCACCTTTGGCGAGGTTGAAGGTATAAGCCTGACCATCAGTTTTCTTGTACAGTTCCTCGAACTTCCTCTGTTCTGGTTCCTATTGTGGCGAGTAGAGACAATGCCCCAATTGCAGGTCGTAGCGGTGGAACAAGAGCCTATAGAACGGGCACAGCAGCCGCAACAGCCACAACAGTCATTGGTCATTCCCTCCAATATCGAACAGCTGTTGGAAGAGCACTGCGTGGCCGCCCAGCTCTATTTGCAACACGACCTGACCCTTATCCAACTGGCTCAGACTGTTGGTACCAACCGCTTCTATCTTAGCCAGTATTTCTCCCGTCAGGGCATCACTTACAATGCTTATATCAACGATCTTCGCATCAACCACTTCATGAGTCTCTATCGGGAGGCTGCCGCTGCCCAGAAACCTATTTCTGCCCAACAGCTGGCCAGCGAAAGCGGCTACCGGAGTTACAGCACCTTCAGTCTTGCGTTCAAGCAGCGCACGGGACAAAGTGTAACGGCTTGGATGCGTAACCCCCAAAGTCATCTCGGCTCTCAAAATCTGCAGAAATAGTTTCAAAATCTGCAAAAACAGTTTCAAAATATGCAAAAAGTGCACTTTTGGGGCTTCCAGATGATGGCTTTTTGAAAAAATTGCTTATCTTTGCGCAAAAACCTAAATAGTAAATAATTTATTAAAACAATGAATCAGAACTTTGACAAAACCAGTGCAGACCTTGTAGTCTATGGTAAGATTTTTACATCAGAGAACAATCAGATCGTTGAAGCCTTTGCGGTAAAAGACGGTAAGTATGTGTATGTAGGTGATAAGAAAGGTGCCGAGGCATTTGTTGAAGCCGGCAAAACCGAGGTGGTGGATCACACCGGTAAGGGTCTCGTGATGCCTTCCTGCGGTAACGGTCACGCCCACTATTCGATGGGTGTTGCCCTGCCGATCGTCGGAACGGTAGCCATTGGGATGACCCCCGACCAGTTTCTGGCAGAAGCTGTCCCCGCAGCCGTCAAGAAGGCTCGCGAAACAGGAGCAACAGCCATCTTCGGCTTCGGCTGGAATTACATCACTTTCATGGAAAATATACCTACCCGCCATCAGCTAGATGCCATCTGCAGCGATATCCCCATCTACTTTGCCGACGACGAGGGGCACAAGGGCCTGGCAAACACCCTGATGCTGGTCAAGGCTGGCATCATGAAGGAAGACGGCACCGTATTGAAGAAGGACAAGGACATCCGTGGCGGTGAAATCGTGATGGGTGCTGACGGCACACCTACCGGTTTTCTGAAAGAGCAGGCAGGCACCTACACACGTTCGTTCCTCGACACCAATAGTCTCTATCCTGTTGACACCGCCAAAATCGTCATCCCTAAGATCCAGGAGCATCTGGTGGCAGAGGGTTATACCATGTATATAGACGGTTGGGGCAACTACTTCTTCAACGACAATTTCTTCAAGGCAGCCCAGCAAATGGATCAGGCCGGCAAGATGAACTTCGTGCTGGGTCTGACCTACGAAATAGAGAGCTGGATGAATGTGGATGAGGAACTGAAGAAAGCCGTTGACGTTCAGAAATACGCCACCACCCACGTCAAGACCAACTGGCTCAAGCTCTTCATGGACGGCACAGTGGAAGGCGGTACGGGCTTTGTGGATCCGCTCTATCCCGACGGACACCAGGGCCTCGCCAACTGGACCGAAGAGGAACTGACCGACATCACCCGCAAGACAAATGCAAAAGGTCTGTCCATGCATATCCACACCATGGGTAACAAGGCCATCAACTACGTGGTCAGCGCCTATGCCAATGCTGGTAAGGATGAGCTACGCAACACGCTGGTTCACGTGCGTAACGTCAATGCAGAGGATTACAAGCGTATGGCCGACCATAACATGTATGCCGTCTCAGGTATGCTCTGGCACCATTGCCCCTCATTCGCTGCCGACTATATCCGCGAGCACGGACTGGCACCCGTAGGGCAGGAAGCCAAGTCATATCCAATGAAGTCCTATTTCGACAAGGGCATCCACATGACCTCTCACTCCGACTTCCCGGCAACGAGTGGCAGTCCTGACGATCCCTTCGGCATCATTGAGATTGCTGTCACTGGTGTATTTGCCGGTGAGAACGGTAACCCCTGGTGGCCCGAGGAACTCATCACCCGCGAGCAGGCCATCGAGGCCCTGACCATCAACGTCGCCAAGCAGATGCTCATCGAGAAGGAGAGAGGCAGCATCAGCACGGGCAAATATGCCGACTTCCTCCTGGTGACAAAGGATGTGCTGTCGTGCCCGGTGACTGAGATTCACGAAGCCAAGCCTGCTGCCACCTACTTCGAGGGCAAGAAGGTTTATGAGATGTAGAAATCAATTACTAATTATATCAGAACAATGAGTGAAATGATTAATAAAAAGATTACCGACGGTCATTACGATCAGTCGTTAGCCGTCAAGTGTATTAACGGAACGTTCGTCGGCAAGAAGTCGGAGCGTGTTATTACCTATAAGGGTATCCCCTTCGTTGACAAACAGCCCGTCGGCGACCTGCGCTGGAAAGCACCGGTGGAATATACGCCGAACGACGGCATCTATGAGGCCTACAACTATGCGAGACTCTCCTGCCAGGATCTGTCGATCACCGACTATCAGGGAGAGGACTGCCTCTACCTGAATGTATTCAAGGCCGACGATACAGCCACCAAGAAACCCGTCATGGTGTGGATCCACGGAGGCGCATTCGTAGCAGGCGGAACAGGAATACCCCTGTTCGACTGCACCGAACTCGTCAAGGAGAATCCCGATGTCATCTACGTGACCATCCCCTACAGACTCGGCGTCTTAGGCTTCCTCCATCTGTCACACCTGGTTGATGGCAAGGACTTGGATCAGAAGATGGCGTTGAAGTGGGTACACGAGAATATCGCAGCCTTCGGCGGCGATCCCTCCAATGTCACCATCTGGGGTGAGTCGGCCGGTGCCGGAAGCGTCACCATGCAACCGCTGATCAAAGGTTCGCAGCAGTATTTCCAGAAGGTCATCGCCCAGAGCGGCGCCCCCATACAGACGAACTCAGTGGAAGAGAGCATCTCCACCACGAATGATCTGATGGAGGCCCTCGGCTGCAAGACCGTAGCCGATCTGATGAAAGTCGATGCCCGCACACTGATCGATACAGCTGCCGAAACCGTCGCATTACGCATGTTCCCCGTCAGAGACGGGCGCATCCTGCCCCTGGATCCGTGGAAAGAATACGAAAACGGCATCGCCAAGGATATCATATTCCTGCAGGGCTGCAACAAGGACGAGATGAACTGCTTCGTGGCTGACTGGACGGTGGAAGGATTCAAAGCGTGGGCTGCCGACCGCAAGACGAAGAAATATGCCCAACTGCTCACGGATGAGGAGAGGGCGAAGATCGAGCTTTTCTGCAAGGAAGGCGCGGTAGAAGACTGGGAGCCCGACAGCCGTTTGTTCGGTCATAGTTGGTTTATCGAGGGCGCCATCAAGATGTCTGAGAGCCAGACCAAGGGCGGTGGCAAGTCCTATACCTATTTCTATAGAGTAGAGTCATCAAACCCGATCCGTAAGAGTGCCCACTTCGAGGAGGTACCCGTCGTATTCGCACATCCGGAAATGATCGAAGGACGCCAGTTTGACGCCACCTTCATGAAGACCATGCGCATGATGTGGACCCAGTTTGCCAGGACTGGCAACCCGTCGCTCAGCGCCGACATCTCACCCGA
>ONNY01000029.1 GCA_900319305.1 uncultured Prevotella sp. | reverse complement strand
CCCTCAGCCTCCACAGCACGTGCAATCTCAGTGATATCCGTCACATTGGGCGAGAGTTTCACAATCAGCGTCTTATGATAACGCTGACGAACGGCCTTCACCACACTGGCAGCACCAGCACAGGTGACACCAAAGGCCATACCACCGTCCTTCACGTTAGGACAGGAGATATTCAGTTCGATGGCAGGAATCTGCTCCAACGCATCGATACGGGCTGCGCACTCGGCATAATCCTCAGGTGAGGAGCCGCTGACATTCACAATCATATTCGTATCGATATCCTTGATCTGCGGATAGATGTGCGTACAGAAGTAATCGACACCCTTGTTCTGCAGCCCCACGCAGTTAAGCATACCCTGGGCCGTCTCTGCCATACGGGGGTAGTCGTTGCCCTCACGCGGATGCAGCGTCGTACCCTTCACAATGATACCACCAATGCCGTCGAGGGGCATGAAATCAGCAAACTCGAGGCCATAGCCAAAAGTGCCAGAAGCCGTCATCACGGGGTTTTTCAACTGCAGAGCCCCTATCTTTACATTCAGATTTGCCATAACAGTCGGTTGATATTAAATACTGGTCCTTCCTTGCATACACACAGATTACCCTCAGTGGTCTTCTCCACGCAACAGAGACAGGCACCTACGCCACAGGCCATGAGATTCTCGAGCGACACCTCACAGTCGATGCCTTTCTCACGTGCAAGACGCGCCACAGCCTTCATCATCGGCGTGGGGCCGCAGGTAGAGATACGATCAAACTGTTCCTGCTGGAGGATGGAGTGGTTGGTAACAAAGCCTTTTTCACCTGCAGAACCGTCCTCAGTCGTCGTAAACACGCGTCCGTACTTCTTAAATTCATCCAACATCAGCAGATCCGCCTGTGTACGGGCTCCCAACAAGAATGTAGGCTCGATGCCCTGTTCACGCATCTGCGCACCCATATAGAGCAGCGGTGCCACGCCGACTCCACCACCTACGAGCAGCACTTTCTGCCCTGAACTGGCAGATGTAAAGCCGTTGCCAAGGGGCAGAACACAGTTCAAAACAGCACCAGGCTGGAGGGTAGCCAGTGTTTTGGTACCCTCACCAACAGTAGCCACAAGCAGCCAGAGTTGATTCTGAGCACGATCCACGTAATTAATGGAGATAGGACGACGCAGGAAGGTGGAAGGAGAACCATCAACGCGCACCTCCACAAACTGTCCTGGTAACATATCAGGAAGCGGCTTGGCATCTGTCAGGCGAATCAGCACATAACGTGCATGGATACGCTCGACAGATACCACCGTCAGGTCTAAAACATACTTCTTCATAAGTTATCTTTGCAAAATGATGGTGCAAAGATACGACTTTTTATTGAAACGACAAAACTATTTTTTAACGGGAACGAAAGTATCCCAGGTCTGATCATCGTAAAAAACACGTATCTCCATGACCTTTCTTTGTGGTTTGTCAAGGATTTTTATATCTTCACGCACTATTTCGGGTCGTGATTTATTGATAATAGCAGGATTTTGAGCCATCTGACCAATATTCTGAGGCGCAACAGATGAATTCTGTTCAAAATCGAGCATGGGTGACTGGTCAAAAAACCCCTTTTCGGAAGCCGATGGGGCGGGCGCTGGATTTTCTGCCGTATTTTGGTACATCTCACCTGATCCGAACATCAGCCAGTCCGTATTGATGTCAGGAAATTTCTTTTTCAGAGCCTCCACCACATTCAGAGTGGGTCGTGTTCTACCATTAAAAATACTACTGAGAGTAGCAGGTGCTAACCCGATGTAGTCGGCGAACACCTGTTGAGTCATGTGCTGTGACTCCATAACTTGTCTGATTCGATCCTTCATTGCTACTAAAAGTGATAAATAAGGGCCAAAATGGCCATTTTTCGTTCTGTTTACAAAGGTAAATCAAATTTTTGGAATACACAAGAAATGTAGAGGGAATTTAGATTTTTAAACTTTTGATTTATGTTTTTAGAATTTTAAATTCTTAAATTAGGAAGTTAAAAATGGAGTTTAGAAATCACAAATTCAAATTTACATAAACAAACCATTACAAAGCGTTTATTCATCCATTTCAGATAATAAACTGGCTTTTAATGAGATAATTACGGCATAACGAATCTGAATTTTAGCTTATGCATTCTTCCTATCTATAAAAGGATAAAAAGATAAAAGGAAATTCTAAGTAAAATATGCAAACCGCTGATTTTTCGATACTTATAACGTGAATAAATCGATGCATATTCTTGAGCTTGGAATTAAGAATTCAAATATTTGAATTTTTAAACCTGTATTAAATATAGATGTTTTGTGTTTTGGATTGTGAATTAAAGTTTTAAAACATGAAATACATCATACTCTGTATTTGAATTTAGAAACACAAATACAGAAAACAAAACCAAAAAGAATGTTAACACTGAATTTTAGGGGTGTCGCCAGGTGAAAATTGGTCATTTTTCGCAAATTCTGGACGATGGGCAGGATCGTTCTAAAAACGCGAGTTTTGAGGGGGTAGAAAACGCTCAAAACCCCTGCCCCATCAGGCATTTGGGGCTAAAAAAAGCGCTCCTGAAAAGCGCAAATTTTAGAAATTCTAGAGCGGGAAAAACAAAGTTTTCAAAAGTGCAGAGAAAATTGCGCTAAAAATTAGTGCAAAATGTAAAAAATTAATTCCTTCATTAACTCCCCTGCAGACGTATTTGGATTATCCAGTCCCTTACTCTTTGCATCGATCTCACGGAGTTTCGAAATGATCTGCATCACCTTCATGCCAGAGTAGTTCCTCATACCCGTCATGAAGATCTTCGCTGCCCAGGGTTGTTTGATTTCCAAAAACTCCGCTACCCTCTCCTGACTCTGGTTGTTGGGAGCATAGTAGGCTATCATCAAATTTTGGAAATAATTAAAAAGTAATGGTAAAAATGAGTAAAGACCGCCAGATTTGGGATTATCATCGAAATATTTGATGATCTGGTTGGCTTTATACACGTTTCTGTTCACAATGGCATCGCGTAATTCGTAGCCATTGAACTCCTTACTGACGCCAATTTGGTCTTCCACCACCTCTGGCGTCACCTTTTTCTGGTCTTCAGGCAGTGCCAGAACCACTTTATCCAGTTCTCCAGTCAGTCTGCTGAGGTCAGAACCGATATTATCGGCTATCATCTGCGTGGATTTGGGGTCGATACTCACCTCACGGCGCTTCAGATAACCCTCAATGAAGGCAGGCAGGTCACGATCACGCAGTTTTTTGCTCTCAAACAGCACACCAGCGCTCTGAATAGCCTTCACATAATCGCGTTTTCGACCATCTACAGTACCGTTCTTATGGCACATCACAAGGATCGTAGAGGGCATCGGCGACTTGAAATACTTCTCCAGCGCTTCCGTCTGCTTCACGTTCTGCGCCTCTTTCACAATCAGCACCTGATATTCGGCCATCATGGGATAGCGACGGGCATAGTCGGCAATCTGAGCCCCTGTGACATCAGATCCGAAGAGCACAGACTGGTTGAAATCACGCTCCTCAGGCTGCAACACATTCGCTGCGATATAGTCGGCAATACGGTCGATATAATAAGGCTCTTCTCCCATCAGATAATAGAGGGGAACGAATTTCCGCGCCTTCAAATCGGCCATGATACTGTCGAAAGTGACATTTTTTGCTTCTGCCATGATGTTTTTTCGAATATTATTTGTACTTTTGCGTCTGCAAAGATAATAAAATGTATCGATTAAACCTACCTCCATACCCAATAAAAATCACTGAGAAGGGTGAAAAACGGCAGATTTTCGACTTTTTGCGTCGAAAATACGTCGCCTTGACGCCTGAAGAATGGGTACGCCAGCATTTTGTGCACTTCCTGGTAGAGCATAAAGGCTACCCCAAGGGACTGTTGGCTAACGAGGTGGAACTGAAAATCGGTGAGAAACGGCTGCGCTGTGATACCTTATTATATAATAAAGAGGCTGTGCCTCGCATGATCATCGAGTACAAAGCCCCTACTATACAACTTCAGCAGAAGACCTTCGACCAGATTTCGATCTACAATCTTCTGCTGAAAGTGGATTATCTAATAGTCAGCAACGGACTCCAGCACTACTGTTGTAAGATGGATTACGCAGCCCAGCGCTACATCTTCCTGGAGGCTATTCCTGACTACGAAATTCTGTGACTTTTAATCCATGTCGCTGGCATCCGTCGTCTTCTTTGAAGAAGCCGTCTTACGGATAGCGCGCTTACGAGTGGTCTTCTTCTCCTCACCAGAAACCTTGTCGACCTTCACGCCAGCCAGTTCAGGATCAATCATGATACGTCCGCAGTACTCACAGACGATGATCTTCTTGTGCATCTTGATGTCGAGTTGACGCTGGGGCGGAATCTTGTTGAAGCAACCGCCACAGGCATCACGCTGCACATAGACGATACCCAGACCGTTACGGGCATTCTTACGGATACGCTTGAAAGAGGTGAGCAGACGGGTCTCGATCTTCGACTCCAGATCCTTCACCTTTTCCTTCAACTTATCTTCCTCTGCACGGGTCTCAGTCATGATCTCCTCGAGTTCAGACTTCTTCATATCCAGGTCACCCTGACGCTCAGCAATCACCTCCTCATTAGCCTGCAACTCGTTCTTCTTCTCCTGAATACGAGCGTTGGCCTCACGGATCTTCTTGTTGCAGAGTTCAATCTCCAGCGTCTGGAACTCGATTTCCTTGCTCAGTGTGTCATACTCACGGTTGTTCTTCACCTCATCGAGCTGACTCTTATAACGAGCCACGCTGGCCTCAGCCTCAACGATCTCACCTTTCTTCTGGGTGATGGCGCGCTGGAACTCAGCAATCTCGTTCTGGATCTTCTCAACACGGGTGGTCAGACCTTCGATCTCATCTTCCAAGTCCTGAACCTCAAGAGGCAACTCACCTCTCAGTGCAGCTTCTCTTCCACAGTCAAATCTGTAGGATCTTTCTTTGCCATAATTCTTTACGTTTATAAATATAATATCGGATTCGTATTTGTCTCTGCAATCACCGTCTTCACCCCAGGGCACTGCTGCTGGATGATCTCCTGGAACACCTCTGTCGTGAACTGCTCACTCTCATAGTGGCCGATGACACAGATCTGTATCTGCTGTTCGTAGCCGAAATACTGGTGGTAATGCATCTCACCCGTAATAAAGGCGTCAGCACCTGCTTTTACGGCGTCATCGAGCAGGAAATCACCTGCACCACCACAGATCGCCACCTTCTTGACAGGGCGCTGCAACAACTGATTACATCTAGCGCACTCCACATCGAAGGTCTTCTTCAGCTGAATCACAAAGTCGTCAGATGCCATCGCCTCAGGCAGCGTGCCGATGACACCACTGCCAGCCTCAATCCCGTCAACGGTCTTCGAGACGAAGAATGCCACCTCCTGTAGGCCCAGTTTCTGGGCGATACGGTAGTTCACACCACCCTTGGCGTTATCCATGTTCGTATGCATGGAGATCACGCAGATGTCCTGCTGGATAGCCTTTCTGACGGTGCGCTGCACATCCGTGAGGTCACTGATGGTCTTCAGACCACGGAACAGCAACGGATGATGGGACACAACCAGGTTGCATCCCTTCTGTCTGGCCTCGTCGATGATACGTTCGTTGACGTCCAGACACAATAATGCCCCTGAAACCTCCGTCTCTGTCAATCCTACCTGCAAGCCAGCATTATCCCAACTTTCCTGCAGGGGCAGAGGCGCGAATTTTTCAAGGGCGCACAATACCTCCTTAATTTTCACGCTGCAAAATTACAAAGAAAAGCCGAGACTCAGTCCCGGCTCCCTTATTTATTAAACGTTTTTAACTTTTCACCACGCTTTCAACTGGGCACTGGCCTCGATTCTGTTCTCCGTCGCATCATCGAGTGCTGGGAAGAAATCAATCCCTGTCAGTGCCTCAATCTCATCCACCGTCCTGACAGCCTCCTGCAACGTCTGACGCTTGCCCTCGTTGCGATAGATGAAGCCGATGGCCTTTGGATTACCCTTCCTGCAGAGTATCACCTTGAAGAACGCCACAGGCACCCACACCTTGTTCTTGCCGATGGTACGCAGGTTCTTCGAATCATAGATAGGGCCGCAGACGATGTCGATCGCCCCGTATTCCCTGGCCCAGTCACGGCATTTGATCTCGAGATCGTTCCACTCGTATTTGTTGAGTCCATGGTTCTGCGGACAGATGTTCGTGAAGAGGAACGACTGCGCCATCGCCTCCTTATCCCACTTGTTATCGCCAGCAGGACACATGTGACCTCTGTCGAAGCGCGAATTATAGTAATCGTTGTTCGTGGCCCTGGGCTTCACATCCAGATCCTCTGTAAACACCATCTGCTTACGCTGGTTCTGACCTCTGGTATGCTCCTTGGTGAGATGCCACGCCACCCAGTTGGGGTTCTTCGTCTCGCGATTGTAGGACGTGGTATAGCCCTTACGCTGCAGAATCTGTTCTGGACGGTCCTTCAAGGGAGCAGGCACCTCATACATCACCATCTGCTTGTTCTGCGCCTCACAGGAGACACTCACCAACAGCATCGCCACCATCAGCGTGAGTTTGCCGAACTTATCGAAGAGTTTTCCGTCACAGAGCCAGAGGCTCACAATCAGAGACAAAACTGACGCTGCCACACAGGCCGATGTCAGCGACACCATCACCACGAAGGCAGTAAACGTCTCCATCCCTGCCAGAAGCAGGCCGCAGAACAACAACGGCAGCGTAAACAGGCCCATCACGGAGAGATTGGCTGATGCTGGCGAGAGAATCGCCTGTACGGAACGCTTCACAAACGGGATGAGTGCCTGCAGATGGTTCTTACCATTGCCACGACGATACTCATATTCCTGTTCGTCCACCTTCAGGGCCGAGAAATACGTACCCAGTCCACGGATCTGACTGGCTGTGGTATGACCTGCCAACAGCGCCATCACTGGTACAAACCAGGTGGCATAGAGACTGTGATCCAACGGCAGGACGGCGAGGCGCAGGTAGAAACCAGGCAACAGCGTACCCACCAACTGACCTGCCACGACAGGCAACAAGAAACGCTTCACGTCGAGTTTCAGACGGATCAGCACCACTGCCGCCGTATAGCAGGCGATCAGCACCAGCCAGCCCAGATTGAGGGCCATCGAGTCGTAACGGAGGAGAGCCCATACCATCAGACAGACCACCAACAATTGACCTATCATCCTGGCTGTCGCCACACCAAACTTTCGCAACAGTTTCTTGTCCCACAGATAGAGCACCCCTACAGGGATCACCAGCAGGAGCAGCCCACATATCGCATGTATTATCAGACTACTATTCATCGATTCAGATTAGATTTTGATTATTTGATTGGCACGATCAAGCACCATCGGATCACTACTGGTTATGACAACGGTCTTCCCCTGCGCAGCCTGTTGCTGTAACAGTTGCATCAGTTGGAAAGCCTGCTCTGGCGACAACAAAGCTGTAGGCTCATCAGCCATCACGATCGGCTTATCTGCACTCTCCTCTAAGGTCTTTGTGGCCAGCAGCACAATCTCGTCAGTTGTCAGGGGCGCCCTGGGTTGTGCGATCTCCACGCTGGGCAGCACCTCATTCCACACGGCATAGTCGTCGGCCTCCACCTGGGTGGCCTCAGGCTCCTCCAGTTGAAGTCCCAACGTCTGCGCATCCTGAGGCAGATACACCATCATCTCGCGAAACGCATGGGAGGAATAGATCGTCAGCAGTTCACCATCCACACTGACAAAGCCATCCTTTACTGGCAGGAAGCCCATCAGCGTACGGAGCAGTGTGGTCTTTCCAGAACCAGCGGCACCTGTGATACAGGTCAGTTCGCCATCGTTGGCAATGAACGACAAGTTCTCTACCAGCACCCGTTCCCCCACGGCTATCGTTATGTTCTTTGCTTCTAACATCGTCAGAATTTTGCTGCAAAGGTACAAATAATTCTAAATTCTTAATTCTTAATTTCATTTTTTTTGTACCTTTGCACCCAAAATATGGAATATAAGTCAAATCTTCACGCTTCAGCGTGGCGCATACCCGCAGAATGGGAACCTCAGTGGGGTGTGCAGTTAACATGGCCGCACGCCAAGACCGACTGGGCTCCGATGCTTGAAGAGATCACAGCCACCTACGAGGAAATGGCGAGTGAGATCAAAAAACGTGAAGAATTGCTAGTCGTCAGAGATATATCCGATGACACTTGGGCACGCGATCATGGTTTTATCTCGTTGGTAGATGATCAGGGCCATCGCCGATTACTTGATTTCTGTTTCAACGGCTGGGGCGAGAAGTTCCCTGCCTCGCAGGATAATGCCCTGAATCGCTATCTTTACGATCAGGGGGCCATTGAGGGGGAATACGTAGATTGTCTCGACTTCGTACTCGAAGGGGGCTCCATCGAGAGCGACGGACGTGGTACAGTCTTCGCCACCACAGGCTGTCTGCTGGCACCGCATCGTAACCAGCCCCTCACAAAGGCTGAGATCGAGGCCCGTCTGAAGCAAGAACTCTGTGCTGAGCGCATCCTCTGGATCGATCATGGGAACCTGACAGGCGACGACACTGACGGCCATATCGACACGCTGGTGCGCATCTGTCCGAACGATATATTATTATATGTGGGTTGTGACGATCCTGCCGATGAGCAGTATGCCGACCTTAAGTTGATGGAAGAACAACTCAAGACTTTCCGCACTATGGAGGGCAAGCCCTATCAACTGGTGAAACTCCCCATGCCTCGTCCTATCTATGATGAGGACTATCGTCTGCCTGCCACGTATGCCAACTTCCTGGTCATCAACGGTGCCGTGCTCTGTCCCACCTACGCCCAGCCTGATCTCGACGCAGAGGCCCTCCGTCTGATTGGCGAGGCTTTCCCTGATCGTGAGATCGTACCCATCGATTGTCGTAGCATTATCAAACAACATGGCAGCCTCCATTGCTGCACCATGCAATTTCCAAAGATATGAAAGTAGGATTCTTACAACAAGCCAATAGCGCAGACCTGCATCAGAACATCCTGCGTCTGTCAGAAGGCATTAGCGACCTTGCGAAACGCGGGGCCGAGTTGATTGTTCTGCAGGAACTGCACAACTCCCTGTATTTCTGCCAGGTGGAAGATGTGGACAACTTCGACCTCGCAGAACCCATCCCAGGACCTTCCACGAAACTCTATGGCGAACTCGCCAAACAGTTTGGGGTGGTGATTGTCACCTCGCTCTTTGAGCGTCGTGCAGCAGGCCTTTATCACAACACGGCTGTGGTGCTTGAGAAAGACGGCTCCATCGCAGGCATCTATCGTAAGATGCATATCCCTGATGATCCCGCCTATTACGAGAAGTTCTACTTTACCCCTGGCGACCTCGGCTTCCATCCCATTCAGACCTCTGTAGGCCGACTGGGTGTGATGGTGTGCTGGGATCAGTGGTATCCAGAGGCAGCCCGTCTGATGGCCCTGCAGGGGGCGGAGATCCTAATCTACCCCACTGCCATCGGCTATGCCGCCAACGACACCGCAGAGGAACAACAACGCCAGCGCAGAGCCTGGCAGACGGTGATGCGTGGCCATGCCGTTGCCAACGGTCTGCCCGTCCTCGCAGTTAACCGTGTAGGTTTCGAACCAGATCCCAGTGGTCAGACGGAAGGAATCCAATTCTGGGGCACTTCCTTCCTCGCTGGTCCTCAGGGAGAGATCATCTATGAGGCCGACGGCCATGAGGAAGAGAGCATCATCATCGAACTCGACCTCCAGCACTCTGAGAATGTGCGACGCTGGTGGCCCTTCCTGCGCGATCGGCGCATCGATGCCTATGGAGATATCCTCCAACGGTTTATAGATCAAACATGAAAAATTAAGATTAAACAATAAACATTGGCAAACTTCAAACAAACCATAACAACATGAGCAACCAACTAAGATTTCAGGTCGTAGAAGAGGCCTTTAAGAAGAAGGCCCTGGAGGTGCCTACCCCCGCTGAACGACCCTCCGAATATTTCGGAAAATACGTGTTCAACCGTCAGAAGATGTTCAAATACCTCCCTGCTGAGGTGTATCGCAAGATGATCGACGTAATGGAGAATGGCGCCAGTCTCGACCGTTCCATCGCAGATGCCGTGGCAGAAGGCATGAAGAGATGGGCTCAGGAAATGGGGGCCACCCACTATACCCACTGGTTCCAGCCGCTGACAGAGGGCACAGCCGAGAAGCACGATGCCTTCGTGGAGCACGACGGCAAGGGTGGTATGATGGAGAACTTCGACGGCAAGTTGCTCGTACAGCAGGAGCCGGATGCCTCCTCCTTCCCCAACGGTGGTATCCGCAACACCTTCGAGGCACGCGGCTATTCAGCCTGGGACCCCACATCGCCCGTCTTCATCATCGACGACACACTGTGTATCCCCACCATCTTCATCGCCTATACAGGTGAGGCCCTCGACTACAAGGCCCCTCTCCTCCGTTCCATCCGTGCCGTCACCAAGGCAGCAGAGGATGTGTGCGGCTACTTCTATGACAACGTGAAGAAGGTACAGGTGAATCTGGGTTGGGAACAGGAATATTTCCTCGTGGACGAAGGACTCTATTCTGCCCGTCCTGACCTGTTGATGACAGGACGCACGCTGATGGGTCATGAGAGTGCGAAAAACCAGCAGATGGACGATCACTACTTCGGCACCATCCCTGACCGTGTACAGGCCTTTATGAAGGATCTGGAGATTCAGGCCCTTGAACTCGCCATCCCTTGTAAGACACGTCATAACGAGGTGGCACCTAACCAGTTTGAACTGGCACCGATCTTCGAGGAGTGCAACCTCGCCGTGGATCATAACATGCTGCTCATGTCACTGATGAAGCGCGTGGCTCGCAACCATGGTTTCCGTGTGCTGCTCCACGAGAAGCCCTTCGACGGCATCAACGGCTCAGGTAAGCACAACAACTGGAGTCTCACAGCGGCTCAGGGTGATGGCACGACACTGCTCCACGCCCCAGGTAAGACCCCTGAGGAGAACCTGCGTTTCGTCACCTTCATCGTCGAGACACTGATGGCTGTCCATCGTCATAACGGACTGCTGAAGGCCTCGATTGTCAGCGCCACGAATGCCCACCGTCTGGGTGGCAACGAGGCACCGCCTGCCATCATCAGTTCGTTCCTCGGCAAACAGCTCACAGAGCTCTTAGACCATATCGAACTCTCAGACAAGGAAGACCTCTTCAATCTGAAAGGCAAACAGGGTATGGAGATCGACATCCCTCAGATCCCCGACCTCATCATCGACAATACTGATCGCAACCGCACTTCTCCCTTTGCCTTCACAGGTAACCGTTTCGAGTTCCGTGCTCCTGGTTCTTCAGCCAACTGCGCCTCAGCGATGATTGCGCTGAACTCAGCGATGGCAGAAGCCTTGCAGAACTTCAAACAGCGTGTGGATGCAAAGATCGCCAAGGGCGACAGTAAGGTGTCAGCCATCCTCGATGTGCTGCGCGACGATATCAAGACCTGTAAGCCCATCCGTTTCGATGGCAATGGCTACAGCGAAGCCTGGGTGAAAGAGGCAGCCAGTCGTGGACTCGACGTTGAGAAGTCATGTCCGAAGATCATCGAGCACTACCTCGACGACGCTAGCGTACAGATGTTCGAAGCCACCAAGGTGATGAACCGCAAGGAACTCGAAGCCCGTAATGAAGTAAAATGGGAGACCTACGTCAAAACCGTACAGATTGAGGCACGCGTCATGGGCGATCTGTCGATGAACCACATCATCCCCGTTTCCACCCATTACCAGTCGCAACTCATCAAGAATGTACAGGGCATGAAGGCCGTGTTCCCTGAGGAACAGGCCAACCGTCTCTCAGCCCGTAATATGAAACTGATTCAGGAGATTGCCGAGCGCACGGAGCGCATCGAACAGTTCGTGGAGGAACTGACTGATGCCCGTCGCGTCGCCAATCGCATCCAGAGCATCCATGAGCGCGCCATCGCCTACCACGACACCGTCTGTCCGAAGATGGATGCCATCCGTTCAGAGATCGACCATCTTGAGATGATTGTCGAAGATGGCCTCTGGTCGCTGCCTAAGTATCGCGAATTACTGTTTATTCGCTGATTCTATCACCGCATTATAATAACTGCAGAAGTCTGCCCATCGATAATAAGGAGCATTATCGGTGGGCACTGGCAGTTTGGCCTCCTTGCCGTTCAGCAGGCACTTCACCAGCACATCCTGCCCCGCATCGCCACGATAGAACACCAGTTGGATATTAGAAGCCATACAGGTCTGGAAGTTCTGGTAGCAGTACTTCACCTCATAGGGATCCACAGGATCGAGATCAGCACCGTTGATACCCAGCAACACCGTCAACGGACCAATACACGTGTCGTGACCGAATCTGAGGTCTGCCACACGGTCGCTACTGCCGTCGATCACAGCATTCGCCTTCTTCATGACATCCTGCAGGATGGGGATCATATAATACTTGTTGTCGAACACCCAGGAATACGAGCCTAAGTTCGACTGCTCCCAACGGGCTATCAGTTCATCATCGTTCACGATATTACCCATCAGACCCTCATGGTTGATACTCGGCAGCGAGGTGTAGAGGTTGATCAGATCCTCACCCATGCGCCACATCGGCCCTAAACCGTCCGTACTGGTGAACACACGGTTCAGCACCACCTTGCCCAGCGAGTCGTTGCCCTTAAACTGATGGGGACTCAGCTCATAACGCGGATGTGCCTTGGGATAGACATGCTTCACGGGATTCTGTCCGTCCATCGGCACCACACCGTCGAGTGTGAAGCGCGAAGACTGCTCCCTGACCTCCAACTTCGGATTACACTGCGTCAGCTCCTGGCAGAAGGCCGACATACTCAGCACACAACGTCCTGAGAGCGAGGCGATGGCCAACACGTTGCCACCCTTCTCAAACACCTCTGGAAAGGCGTTATACATCGTTCTGGCAATGCCCTGGTGCTGTTCCCATCCGAGTTGCGTCAGTTCACTCCAACCCGTCATCAACTCGTCCTTCACAGCCTCGAAACGCTTAAAGAACGCCTCACCTTCAGCCGTCAACTGCTGACGTTCGTGCGCCTTTGTCAACAGCGTGTCCAGATCCAGATACAACTGATTGTTCCAGTAATAACGCGAGCCGTGACGGGAATAGTGGCTGATATAAAAAGGTTTGTAACCATCAGGCGCCTTCGTCAGCGTCACATCCTCAAACTGGTAAGGACAGTCGTTGCCATACGCCTTCTTCGGGCACGCCTTCAACACGTCGTTCACATCGATTCTCTGGGCTCCTGCGCTGATCGTCAGGAGTCCTAACATAAAGGTAGCAATCAGTTTCTTCATGATCATTTAGTTTTGATTTTGCTTGCAAATATAAGAAAACTTTTCAGAAATCACATCATAAAATCGATAAATCATCAAAATTTTGCTATCTTTGCAGCAAGATTATGGCTTGGAAACTGAAATATCGCTGTACATCATGCGGATATGAGGCTGAGGTTTACGAGGGACAAGGCCTCTTCCGTCAGCAGATCTCACCCATGAGTTGTCCTGATTGCAAGACGATTCAGAACATCGTCGTGGGTGGCATCATCGGCGATGTCGCCCCCTCCTTCCGCAGCGAGGCAGGACGTCTGTGCCTCAATTGTGGCAGCGCCAACATCCGCCCCTGGGACAAACACACCTGTCCCAAATGCCAAGGCGACATGCAACCCACAGACGAAAAAGAATTCTGGACGTAATTATTTCTATTTACGACATACTCTAACCCTCTTCCCCTACTCTGTCGCAAATCACTCCCCTTGTCGCAACAACTTCGACAAGAATTAGGCTAATTTCTTGGAATCAACCCAAAATCCCCGTACCTTTGCAGCAGTTATCTTATTTTCATACGTTATTTGTTCATTTTTGCATAAATTTGGTTTTTAGTTATTGGTTATTTGGTTTTGTTTGTAATGAATTAGCAAAAGGGTTCGCTGAGACAGCGAGCCCTTTTGCCATTACCAACCCTACCAAATTTTTGTACAATAGTTGAATAGGGAAAATATAAAAGAAAACAAAGGACATAACCGCTCATGTCCGGCTATGTCCTTTGGAAATGTCATCATATATACTTATATAAATATTTTAAGGCTCAAAGAAGAAAGATTTATTGTATTTTGAGATTGACTTCAGCCCACTTTCCAAGGAACGAGTACTTGCTGAGGAAACGTCCTTGGGATTCATGATTGTAACCTGATAGGTAGATATGTTTGGTATTGAAAGGCCAAAAACCATTGTCGCTTTATTAGAGTCGTATGCATTAAAGCCCGCAACAAATATCTCATCACTTATACTTTCTGTTGATACTGGCAAGAATCTTTCATTAAGATAAGTACCAAGTTGAGACACATATGATATTGGTACAAAAATACCTGCCCCTATCAATTTTCGTTTAGGAGAGAAGGTGTAGGCATATGCAATTTTGGTGGTAGGATCCTGGTAAGTATAAGTTGTTTTGTTATAATTACCATTATCTTGCATTGTGCCAAAAGGATTGTTTTTCCAATACCAGTCTGCATCTTTGTCCCAATCTATTTCCATGTCTTTTATTAGACTGACAGTGGATTTGACTGTAACATTAAACTTTCTTCCATCAGTAGTTGTGGCAAGGGTTTGGCCAACGTGGTCGCCATACAGTTTACCCTCCTTGAATGATGCTATAAAATCATTCTCGAAAGAAACTTTTTTGTCGCCAACCTCATTTATAAACCATTCCTGTCCATAGTCAATAGAAACGTCATTGATAGGTTTTAATACTTCCGGTCCATTATCATCACTTCCGCTACTGCAAGATAATAACCATAATGGCAACATTGCTAATAAATAATATGTTTTCTTCATAATGATAATAATTTGTATTTATTCCTGCTGTGATATTATACTAGGTGTATAGATTCTTTACGAGTATAATTACTTCTAAAGATGAAATTTGTAACCAAGTGTTATTTGAATAACACCATGTTTCTCATCGCCTTTGTCCCATATTGATGTCAGTCCTAAATTGTAACGAGCATCAATTACAATATTACTAATTTCATAAGAAAGACCAAGGGGTATTGCAAAATCAAATGACTTCAAATCAGTTTTTCCTGATGCTGCGATTGAAGCACCATTTCCCCGAGCCTCAACTTTCAAATTGTCCTTAACATTGAAAGCAGGTTGAACACCACATTTAAAAGACAACCCTTTGACTATATAAATATTAGCCAAAATAGGAATGTTTAAATAATCTGCCTGAAGCGTTTGATCACATGTAACTCCTGAATACAAACCTTCATAGGTTGCACCCTGAGCCGAGTAAAGCACTCCTGCTGATAGCCCAAAAAGTTTAGATAACGGAATTTCTACTTCTGCTCCAGCAACGAAACCATAACGCGGCCCTGATCCGTTAATGTTTGATACATGAGCAATATTCAAACCTGCTTTAGGCTGAATAGAGATTGCAGAACTGTTTTGCGCAAAAGTTGCGATGGAAATAGCCATAATTGCAACTGAGATTAAAACTTTTTTCATAACAATAATATTTTAGTGGATTAATAAAAGAATAATTGCGGTTATATATTTAGAGATTTTCATTTAGAAAGGGTTTCAATCTGGACTCTATATTGTCTATTATTAAGAAAGATCCTGTCACCATCTTGTATAGGTCTGTTTTTCGCTTTTTCCATCTTAAAGACCTCTACATACGAGGAATATTCAATTTTTAAGATGGAATTATCCAATGAATAATCAAAACTCTCCTGCGAAACAGACTTCTTCTTACTATTATCCCATGCTCCTTTGAATCCTGCAGGAGTATTTAGAATAGGTAAATAATAAAAGCAATAATATGTTATAATACTACTATTAGAATTTTCTTCCCATAAATAATATGTAACATCATTTGCGGGTGATATTTCAGTATTACTTACAGAATAACGACTTCCGTCATCAACAAATGTATTTCTCTCTTCTTTGCTACATGATATCATTATAATCATCAGCAATAGAAGTATAATAAAACTTTTCTTCATAATTATGGAGTAGTTTAATTACTTTTGTTTTTATAATCTCGATATGAATCTTCACTAATACCAATTCTTTTTGCGTCATCTTCACTTAACCAACTTGGAAGTAACTCAATATGACATTTGGATGGCAATGCTGTTCCATATAAATTGATAAATTTACAGAAGGCTTGTTTTTCTATTTCTACTACTGATTCTGGAATAGATAACCATTTAATTTTTGACTGCATCCCAATGAATCCATTTGCAGAAAAGAATGCTCTACGACCGATAAATGTTACCGTATTTGGAATATCAATCTTTTCCAATGGACAAGCTTGAAATGCTTGCTCTTCTATCCTAAGAAGCCCCTCAGGTAAATCAACTTCAGACAATTTTATACATAATGCAAATGCCTTCTCTCCAATTTTCTCTATACCTGGTGAAAAACTTACTTCCATCAGTTTAGTACAACCCTCGAAAGCTTCCTCACCTATTTCTTTAAGCCCTGTTGAGAATGTTAATCGAGTCAACTTTGTGCAGCTCTTAAAGGCCTCTTCGCCAACTGAGATGATAGTATTTGGAATATCTATCGTTTTTATTTTTTTGTTTTTTGCAAAGGCTTCTTCACCAATTGCAATTACTGTATAAAGGTTTCCTTTATATTCTACAGTTGGAGGAATGATTAAGTTCTCTTCGGTAAATGCCACGTTCTTATTATGCGTAATTTCTACGGTCTTTTCAGATCTCGATAACACGTTAAAACAAAATCGTCCTTCATTTGTTATAGCTGTAAATGATTCAATGTCTTCTTTCCTTTCTTTTTGGGGAATACTTTCGCTAATAGTTCGTTGTGGAACTAATACAGTTTCTTTGGCTTCCTCGATCTTTGCAACATCTGACATTTTGATTGATGTTTCAATCCCCGATATGACAATAGTCAATGAGTCTGTTGGTATTATTGATTTGATCGTACCTTTCAGCTCCGTACCATTTTTAAGTGTAACAATGGATTGCTTTTCCTGTGCCAATATAATTACAGGCAGAATTGTCAAAAGCAGAAATGTTAATAGTTTCTTCATATCTTTACGTTTTAGTATATACATAAAAAAGGCGCAGACCTTTCGCCATACGCCTCACGGTTCACCACAAACCATACCTATATACGGGAGAAATCTGCGCCCATTTGGGGCAGCTCCAATAATAGGTATTTGCTCTTATCTCGTGGTGGTGATTGTGAGGCTATAGAGCAAAATATGTCTTGCTTTCCTTTTCGGATTGCAGTTGCAAATATACGAAAAGAATTTGATATTTAAGCATGTTTTCGCAAAAAAATGAAAAAAAATATTCATTTACTTGCAACTTTAAGGAATAATCCCTATCTTTGCAACGTCAAATGTATGTTTGACTATCCGGTAAACATTCAAAGTGAATGCCGAGGGGAGCAAGCCTTGATCGACACTACTCCATTTTAGAAAGCTGCTTTTTGCGGCTTTTTCTTTTGTTATACCCCATTATAAAATCTTTAATGAAGTTGGGATTCATTGTAAAGTTCCTCTTGACAACAATTTGGCGCCCTCCTTTAGTCTATCTTGTGTCAGCATAGCATAACATAACACCATAACATCTTGTGTTTTTGTTATACATATTAGCAAGGTTAGGTTGTCAAGGGGAGGGGGCTGAGGAGGAAGGTATTTATCTTATTATTTTAATTATATATATATTATATATATTATAATATATATAATATATATATAATTTATAGCATATATCTATGGCTGATATGGTACACATTAAATATCGCTCATGTTATGGTGTTATGTTATGGGACGCTCCTGCCCTCACCCCATTTTAACATTTGAGGATAAAATGAAAAAACATTTGCAAGATTATTGAATTATTTGTACCTTTGCACTGTCATTATGAAAAACGCAGAAATGCATGATTAAGGATTAAAATTGCTAGATTTAAATCTAAATTTTGCGCGCATTAATGGTAGCAACATTTTCCTTTAATAGTGTCTATTGAAGCGCTATCAGTGACAAAAGAGTTCTTTGACATATTTTCCAAC
This sequence comes from uncultured Prevotella sp., assembly GCA_900319305.1. GTDB lineage: Bacteria > Bacteroidota > Bacteroidia > Bacteroidales > Bacteroidaceae > Prevotella. Next base: position 257 of record ONNY01000029.1, on the reverse strand, counting down.
AAACGAGAAAAACACCTCCTGTGACTTTGAGAAGATTTCTCCCAAAATATTTGGTACTTCACGAAATAAGTGTTACTTTTGCACTCGTAATAAACATTTTATTAACGTATAAACCTCATTAATCACTAACCGTTATGAAGAAATTTATTTGTATGCTGACCGTGCTGCTGTGCAGCGTGATGAACCTGAGTGCCCAGGATTATAACTTGGAAGGCCGTTGGGTGACCGATCTGTCGGATGAGGGCGAATCTACGACG
>ONNY01000143.1 GCA_900319305.1 uncultured Prevotella sp. | reverse complement strand
TCACAAAGAAACAGTGTCCGTACTGATCAAAGACGATGGAAAGCCTTTCAATCCCACACTGACGACTGTCTCCTTTAACGAAGATGGCGACGGATTGGGACTCGCTTTGGTGAACACGATGGCCGACATCAAATATAAGTTCATGTACAACCAGAATGTGGTGTTCCTGACATTCAATCGGGAGCAAACATCGTAAGGTTTAGCATTTGCGATTTAAAAAATGTAAAAATCAGGCGATTTTATAAGATTTTGCTATTTAGACTTTGCAATTTAAGAAAAAAGTAGTAACTTTGCAGCTGTTTTAAAACAAATCAGCAGGATGGAAGCTTTTTTTAGAACGCATAGATACCTCGTTGAGCATACCAATGCCCCGGTTCGTCGCTCCCTTATGGATGAGATCGATTGGAACGACCGCATGATTGGTATTAAAGGTACGCGCGGGGTCGGCAAGACCACTTTCCTGCTGCAATATGCTAAGGAACGTTTCAATATACTCGACAAGCAGTGCCTGTATATCAACATGAACAACTTCTTCTTCCAGAGACACGGCATTGCAGAATTTGCAGGTAAGTTCTATCTGCAGGGCGGTCGTGTCTTGCTGATCGACCAGGTATTCAAGCAGCCGAACTGGAGCAGTGAACTCCGTAAGTGCTACGACCTCTACCCCAACCTGAAGATTGTGTTCACCGGTTCGAGTGTGATGCGCCTGAAGGATGAGAATCCCGAACTCAACGGCATCGTGAAGAGTTACAACCTCAGAGGCTTATCGTTCCGCGAGTTCATCAATCTGTTGACAGGCAACAACTTCAAGCCTTACACCCTGGATGAGATCCTTCAGAATCATGAGTCGATTATCAAGCAGATTCTTCCCAAGGTATCACCCAACCGCTATTTCCAGGATTATATCCATCACGGGTTCTATCCCTTCTTCCAGGAGCACCGCAACTATAGCGAGAACCTGCTGAAGACCATGAACATGATGACCGAGGTGGATATCCTGCTCATCAAGCAGATCGAGTTGAAGTATCTCACGAAGATCAAGAAACTCTTCTATCAGATTGCGGAAGAGGGGCCTGGCAAGGCACCTAACGTCAGTAAACTGGCACAAGACATTGAGACCAGCCGCGCCACGGTGATGAATTACATCAAGTACCTCACTGATGCCCGCCTGCTCAACCTCATCTATCCTGTCGGACAGGACTTCCCCAAGAAGCCGGCCAAGATCATGCTCCATAACTCCAACCTGATGTATGCCATCTACCCGATTCAGGTGGATAAGCAGGAGGCCATGGAGACCTTCTTCGTCAATGCGATGTGGAAAGACCACAAGGTCAATACAGGCTGTCGCGAATGTAGTTTCCTCGTTGACGAGAAACTGAAGTTCCGCATCGTGGATGCGAAGTCGCCCAGCAAACTCCGTGTGTTACCCGATGTGATCTACGCCCGTTATAATACAGAAATAGGTAAGGACAATCAGATTCCGCTATGGTTGCTGGGATTCTTGTATTAAAAGGTAAAAAAGTAAAAAGGTAAAAAAGAACAAAGATTATAATTAAACAAATACAATTAGTTATTTATTTTTATAGTTTATCAAACAATGGCTAAAGAAAAGAAATTTATCACCTGTGATGGTAACGAGGCTGCGGCTCACGTGAGCTACATGTTCTCTGAGGTAGCTGCTATCTACCCCATCACCCCGTCTTCGCCTATGGCGGAGCATGTTGACGAGTGGGCCGCCCGTGGTCGTAAGAACCTCTGGGGCCAGACCGTCAGTGTTCAGGAAATGCAGTCAGAGGCTGGTGCTGCCGGTGCAGTGCACGGTTCTCTGCAGGCTGGTGCTTTGACCACCACCTTTACTGCTTCTCAGGGTCTGCTCCTGATGATTCCTAACATGTACAAGATCGCCGGTGAGCTGATCCCCTGCGTATTCGACGTTTCTGCCCGTACGCTGGCCAGCCACTCTCTGTGTATCTTCGGTGACCACCAGGACGTGATGGCTTGCCGTCAGACTGGTTTCGCTATGCTCTGCGAGGGTTCTGTACAGGAAGTGATGGATATGACCGCCGCTGCTCACCTGGCTTCTCTGGAGACATGCGTACCTTTCGTCAACTTCTTCGACGGTTTCCGCACCTCTCACGAGTATCACAAGATCGAGCTGCTCGACCAGGAGGATGTTCGTCCCCTCGTCAAGGAAGAGTACATCAAGCGTTTCCGCGATCGTGCGATGAGCCCAGAGCGTCCTATCACCCGTGGTACCGCTGAGAACCCCGAGACCTTCTTCACACACCGTGAGGCTTGTAATCCTTACTACGATGCAGTGCCCGAGGTTGTTGAGAAGTATCTGGGCGAACTCTCTAAGATCACTGGTCGTGAGTATCACCTCTTCTCTTACTATGGCGCCGAGGATGCTGACCGCATGATCATCCTGATGGGTTCTGCTACCGATGCAGCCCGTGAGGCTATCGACTACCTGAACGGTCAGGGTCAGAAGGTTGGTATGATCTCTGTTCACCTCTATCGTCCGTTCTCAGTGAAGCACCTGCTCGCAGCTGTTCCCAAGAGCGTGAAGAAGATTGCCGTTCTCGATCGTACCAAGGAGCCCGGTGCTAACGGTGAGCCTCTGTACCTCGACGTGAAGGATGCCTTCTTCGATGTAGAGAACCGTCCTGTTATCGTGGGTGGCCGTTACGGTCTTGGTTCTCACGATACTACTCCTGCTCAGATCATCAGCGTGTTCAACAACCTCGCTATGCCCGAGCCGAAGAACCACTTCACCATTGGTATCGTGGACGATGTGACCTTCACCTCTCTGCCTGAGGTTGAGGAGATCGCCCTCGGTGGCGCTGGCATGTTCCAGGCTAAGTTCTACGGTCTGGGTGCTGATGGTACCGTAGGTGCTAACAAGAACTCAGTTAAGATTATTGGTGACAACACCGACAAGTATTGCCAGGCTTACTTCTCTTACGACTCTAAGAAGTCAGGAGGTTTCACCTGCTCTCACCTGCGTTTCGGTGATACACCTATCCGTTCTACCTATCTGGTAACCACACCTAACTTCGTGGCTTGCCACGTTCAGGCTTACCTGCACATGTACGATGTGACTCGCGGTCTGCAGAAGAACGGTCAGTTCCTGCTGAACACCATCTTCGACGCTGACGAGCTGGAGAAGTTCATGCCTAACAAGGTAAAGCGTTACTTCGCACAGAACAACATCACTGTATATACCATCAACGCTACCAAGATTGCACAGGAGATTGGTCTGGGCAACCGCACCAACACCATCCTGCAGAGTGCATTCTTCCGCATCACCGGCGTGATCCCCGCTGAGCTCGCTGTTGAGAAGATGAAGGCTGCTGCCCTGAAGTCTTACGGTGCTAAGGGTCAGGACGTGGTTGACAAGAACTACGCTGCTATCGACCGTGGTGGTGAGTACCAGCAGCTGACCGTGAAGCCCGAGTGGGCTAACCTGCCCGACGACGAGGAGAAGGTGGACAACGCTCCCGCATTCGTGAAGGAGCTCGTTCGTCCTATGAACGCTCAGGCTGGTGATCTGCTGAAGGTTTCTGACTTCGTGAAGCACAATACCGTTGACGGTTCTTGGATGGTTGGTACCGCTGCTTATGAGAAGCGTGGTGTAGAGGCCTTCGTTCCCGCTTGGAACAAGGACAACTGTATCCAGTGTAACCAGTGTGCTTATATCTGTCCTCACGCTGCTATCCGTCCGTTCGTGCTGACCGACGAGGAGCTCGCTGGCTTCGATGGTCTTGAGACCCTCGAGATGAAGGCTCCTGCAGCCATGAAGGGCATGCACTTCATCATCGAGCCTTCAGTACTCGACTGTCTGGGTTGCGGCAACTGTGCCGACATCTGCCCAGGTAATCCTAAGACTGGCAAGGCCCTCACGATGGTTCCGTTCAACCCCGATGCTGCCGACATGAAGAAGATGGCAGCCGACTGGGACAAGCTGGTGAAGGTTCCTTCTAAGCAGAATCTCGTTGACATCAAGAGCAATGTGAAGAACTCTCAGTTCGCTCAGCCTCTGTTCGAGTTCTCTGGCGCTTGCTCTGGTTGCGGTGAGACACCTTACGTGAAGCTGATCTCTCAGCTCTTCGGTGATCGTCAGATGATTGCCAACGCTACAGGTTGTTCTTCTATCTACTCTGCTTCTGTTCCTTCTACACCTTACACGAAGAACGAGAAGGGTCAGGG
>ONNY01000014.1 GCA_900319305.1 uncultured Prevotella sp. | reverse complement strand
TCGCCTGTCATCTCCACCTGTACCATCATCTTCTGTATGTCGATGTTAGGTTTCTCCGTGGGACGTCTCTTCGGTTGGGAACAGATGGACTGCATCTTCCTGGGTGGTATGCTGGCGATGTCGTCGACCACGATTATCTATAAGGCATTTGACGATCTGGGCTTGCGCCAACAGCAGTTCGCAGGTCTGGTGATGAGTGTGCTGATCCTCGAAGATATCCTGGCAATTGTGATGATGGTGATGCTGAGTGCCATCGCCCAAGGTAATCTCGAAGGCAGTCAGATGGTGGAGTCGGTCATGCGTATCGTCTTCTTCCTCATCTTGTGGCTGGTGGTGGGTATTTTCGCCATTCCGCTGTTCTTGCGACGCGTCCGTTCGCTGATCAATGCCGAGGTGCTGTTGGTGGTCTCGCTGGGTCTATGCTGTGCGATGGCCGTATTTTCTTCAAAGGTGGGTTTCAGCTCTGCCTTCGGTGCCTTTATCATGGGTAGTATTCTGGCCGAGACTGTGGAGGCCGAGCGCATAGAGAAACTGGTAGAACCTGTCAAGAACCTCTTTGGTGCCATCTTCTTCGTGTCTGTAGGTATGCTGGTCGATCCGAAGATACTTGTGGAATATGCCATTCCCATCATGCTGTTGGTATTGACCATCCTGATCGGCCAAAGCGTGTTTGGCACGTTCTCCTTCATGTTGGCTGGTGAATCGTTGAAGTCGGCGATGCGTTGCGGATTCTCAATGGCGCAGATCGGTGAGTTCTCGTTTATCATCGCTTCGCTGGGTCTGTCGCTGGGCGTGATCAGTGATTTCCTCTATCCGGTAGTGGTGGCTGTTTCCGTCACAACAACTTTCCTCACACCTTACATGATACGACTTGCCACCCCAGTTTATAATCATCTGGAGCATCGTTTGCCCAATAAACTTATCAACTCGCTTAATTCGTTGTCGATGAGCAGTCATCAGCATACGCAGGGACAGAACTACTGGAAGAAACTGCTCACCCAGATGACCATCAATACGGTGGTGTATTCCATCCTGACGTCGGCTGCCATTGCCGTGATGTTCACCTTTGTGCTGCCGTTTGTCCGTAGCCTGTTGCCTGGGTGGGAACTGCACTGGTATGCCAACGGCGTGACGGGTGTGCTGACGGTGCTTGTCATTGCGCCCTTCCTGCGTGCGATGGTGATGAAGAAGAACCGCAGTCCGGAGTTCCGTGCCTTATGGGCAGAGAGTAACCGCAACCGTCTGCCGCTCCTCTTTACCATCTTGGTGCGTGCGGTGATCGCCATTTCATTTATCTTCTATATCTGTAACTACCTGAGTCGTCTCACCAATGCGCTGATGATTACCATCGGTGTGATCGTGATCCTGCTGATCATCTTCTCCCGTTGGGTGAAGCACCGTAGTATCACACTTGAGCGTCTGTTTGTGCAGAACCTGCGTTCACGCGACATCGCCGCTCAGGTATATGGTAAGAAGCGTCCGCTCTATGCTGACCGTCTGTTGGATCGTGATATCCACATTGCCGACTTCGAAGTGCCCTCTGACTCCATGTGGATGGGCCAGAGTCTGAAACAGTTGAATCTGGGTAAGAAGTACGGTGTGCATATCAGTAGTATCCTGCGTAGTGGCTGGCGAATCAACATCCCTGACGGTGACTATGTCCTTTTCCCCGGCGACATCCTTCAGGCTATTGGTAGTGACGAGCAGTTTTCAGCCTTCCGTGAGGCACTGGACCGTGAGCGTCTGGGTGTGGATCCTGATTCGGAGAAACGTCTCATGAAGTTACGCCAACTTGTGATTAGTGGTGAAAGTCCGTTCGTTGGTAAGACACTTATCGAGAGTGGTATCCGTGACCTCTACAGTTGTATGGTCATCGGTCTGGAGGAAGGAAAGCAGAACCTGTCTGCCTTCCCGCCAAACCGTAAGTTCAAGGTAGGGGATATCATCTGGGTCGTGGGTGAACAGGAATCACTCGACGCCCTGATAAATGAATAATGTTCAATCGTTGAAACCGGCTGTCAGTTCGCAGATGCGGATAATCACCTGCATGGCCTGTTTCATCGACTGGATACTTACAAACTCATAAGGTCCGTGAAAGTTCACACCCCCGGCAAAGATGTTGGGGCAGGGGAGTCCCTTGAATGATAACTGAGCCCCATCGGTACCTCCGCGAATGGGTTTTACCTTGGGTGCCACGCCACAGTCCTGCATCGCATGCAGCACCAGGTCGATGACGTGCATCTGGGGATCAATCTTCTCCTTCATATTGTAATATTGATCCTTCACCTCAGCGATGACGGTACCTTCACCGTAAGTCTCATTCATCTGTTCTGCACATCTCTGGACGAAACGTTTGCGGTCTTCAAAGCGCTCACGGTCATGGTCGCGGATGATATAGTGCAGTTTGGCCTGTTCAACGTTACTCTCGATACCCAGCAGATGGTAGAATCCCTGATAGCCTTCTGTCGTCTCCGGACGCTCGTCGGCAGGCAGCAACTGGGCAAACTCCGTAGCCAGCACATTGGCGTTCACCATCTTGTCTTTTGCATAGCCTGGGTGTACGCTTACGCCTTTGATGAAGATCTTGGCGCTGGCAGCGTTGAAGTTCTCGAACTCCAGTTCCCCCAGGTCGCCACCATCCATGGTATAAGCCCAGTCGCAGCCGAACTTCTCCACGTCGAAATGATGGGCACCCATACCAATCTCCTCGTCAGGGTTGAAGGCGATGCGGATCTTGCCGTGCTTCACTTCAGGATGGTCTTTCAGCCAGCACATCGCCTGAATGATCTCTGCGATACCGGCCTTGTCGTCGGCACCTAACAATGTGTGTCCGTCTGTGACGATCAGGTCCTCGCCGATGTGCCTGAGGAGTTCAGGAAACTTCTTCGGACTGCTGATGATACCCTCCGACAGCAGGATGTCACTGCCGTCGTAGTTGTTGACGATGCGTGCCTTGATGTCTGCACCGGAACAGTCTGGACTTGTATCGTAGTGAGAGATGAAGCCGATGGTGGGGATGTCGCCCTTGATGTTGGCCTTCAGTGTGGCGTAGATGTAGCCTTTGTCGTCCATCTCCACATCGCTCAGACCTTCGTTCTCCAGTTCCTTCTTCAGGTAGTTTGCAAACACTAACTGTTTCTCTGTACTCGGCACCTGGTCGCTGTCTTCCTGCGACTGTGTGTCGAACTTCGTGTAGTTAAGAAATCGTTCGGTAATATCCATTTTTGTGATCATTCTTACTTTAGAGGATACAAAATTAATCATTTTTCCGCAGAATCCTTCAAATAATCGAAAAAATACACTAACTTTGCAGAAATTTTCAAGAAAGATGGATGAAAAAGAGGTAAGATGGTATGTTATCGGCTCTGTGACCCGAGGCCGTGAGCTCAAGATCCGCGATGAACTGCGGCGCGATGAGCATGAGTGCTTCGTCCCCCTTCGGTATGATGTCCGCAAACTGGGTGGTCAGCGTCGGCGCATCATGGTACCTGCTGTCACAGGTCTGATCTTCCTACGTGGCGACCTTGAGTGTGTGCGCGAGGCCATCAGGTTCCGTAACGATGGTCTTTTCATCCGTAAATCTACTTTCTCTAACAAAGAGGATTATCTCTCCGTCTCTGAACATGACATGCGTAACTTTATCGCCCTCTCCGAACAGGCTGGCGAGAAGATCACCTATTATAATCCTGACGAGATCCATCTGCAGGTGGGGGATAAGATCCGTGTGAAAGGCGGTATGTTTGACGGGCGTGAGGGTGTGATCATGCGTATCAAGGGCAAGCGCCGCCGTCAACTGGTGGTATCTATCCCCGGTATCGTCTATGCGGCTGTAGAGCTGGAGCCGGAACTTCTTGAGTTTATTTCACCGGAGCAGCAGGTTGACTCAAAGGAAAAGGCTCCCCAGGAGAGCGCGGGCACTGCACCCAGGGAGAAACGTCGCACGAAGCATATCGAGGAAGATAAGAAACTCTTGGCCGACCTCGCCTATCGTCTGTTGTTCGAGGTACCCTCTTCTTACCAACATGAGAAGGAATATTATCTGTGGATCTCAGAACTGCGCCGTGTCCGTGAACGACTGTTGCCTTTCAAGGGTTATATAGCTGCACAGGAAGCCGAACTGGCACTGCCTCTCTATATGGCGGCTGTCAAACTCGGTGAAGATGTAGAGGCTGCAGAACAACGTGTCCGTAAGGTGATGGACCGTCTGAACGATACGAGTTTCCAAAAGTTGCGCATCCGACTCTATCTGGCACAGCTGGCTGGTGACGAAGAGTCCCGTCGTATCGTCGAAGCGCAGATTGCTGCTTGGAAAACGGCCCGTTTGTCCGCCAGACAGAAAGAATTCATCACCGAGACCAAACTGGTCTTCAATTCTGCTAAGAAATAAAAATCGCTTAGACTTTGTTGCCTAAGCGATTCTTGCTTTTTCAAAGTAGCATGTGATCCCGTTGGGATTGACTTCGCCGATCCCTGTAGGCTGGCGCCAGCCATCCTACAAAGCAAAAAGGAGCCCTAAATATTTGAAAGCACGCTTTCATATTTAATTCTCCTTTTTCCTTCGTGATCCCGTTGGGATTCAAACCCAAGACCTTCAGAACCGGAATCTGACGCTCTATTCAGCTAAGCTACGGGACCGGAACTGCTTCGGGGCAGTTGCATTCATCAGAAATGCGGGTGCAAAGATACGACAAAAAACTCAAAAACGGCAAATTTATGACGAAATAGTTTGTAGATTACGAAGAAAATGTTGCTTGTCGTGTGGGAATAGAGATATGAAAATAATGCAATTTGTTAGCAGAAATCAAGAATTTGTGTCATTTTGCAAAAATAATCGGCTGTTTTGCTTGCAGAATATAAGAATTTGTGTATCTTTGCACGCAATTTAAGCATAAACTGTAAATATGGGACAAGTTATAAAGCCAATCAAGTATGAACCGCTGCTCGACATGAAGCAGACGGAGCAGGGTATCAAACTGATTAAGGACTTCTTTCAGCAGAACCTCTCTACAGAGTTGCGCCTGCGTCGTGTCACCGCCCCTCTTTTCGTGTTGAAGGGTCTGGGTATCAACGACGATCTGAACGGTGTGGAGCGTGCCGTCACCTTCCCCATCAAGGATCTGGGCGACGCCAAGGCAGAGGTGGTTCATTCACTGGCTAAGTGGAAGCGTCTTTCGCTGGCCGAGTATCAGATAGAACCAGGTTATGGCATCTATACAGATATGAACGCGATACGCGCGGACGAGGAACTCGACAATCTGCATTCACTCTATGTGGACCAGTGGGACTGGGAGGCTGTGATCCGTAAGGAGGATCGTAATCTCAGTTTCCTGAAGAATATCGTGGAGCGTATCTATGCCGCCATCCGTCGTACGGAGTATCTCACCTGTGAGACCTATCCGCAGATCAAGCCCTTCCTGCCTGAGAAGATTCACTTCATCCACGCAGAGGAACTGTTGCAGATGTATCCGGAGATGACGCCGAAGGAGCGTGAGGATGCCATCTGTGAGAAATATGGTGCTGTATTTGTAATCGGTATAGGTGGCAAACTCTCGAATGGCGAGAAGCATGACGGACGTGCGCCTGACTACGATGACTGGTCAACAGTGGCGGAGAATGGTCTTGAAGGCCTTAACGGTGATATCCTGATCTGGTATCCGGTACTTGGTCGTTCGTTCGAACTCTCCTCGATGGGTATCCGCGTGGATAAGGAGTCATTGCTGCGCCAGTTGAAGATTGAAGACAAGGAAGACCGCAAGTCACTCTACTTCCATCAGCAGTTGTTGAACGACAAACTGCCCCTGAGTATTGGTGGCGGTATTGGTCAGAGTCGTCTCTGTATGGTACTGCTCCACAAAGGGCACATCGGCGAGATTCAGGCCAGCATCTGGCCCGATGATATGCGTGATGAATGCAAAAAACTGGGCATGAATCTGATTTAGAAGATAAGTACGAATTCAAATAGGGCAGGTTTTGACAAAAAACTTGCCCTTTTTTTTGTTGTTTCGGAATTAATCCTTACCTTTGCACATGATTTTTTAGCAAATACAATTATACAATCAAAATATGAAGAAAAGAGTATTGATTCTTTCATTGGGTCTGTTCCTTTCCTGTGGCATGATGCATGCACAGGAGACACAGATGAGTGCATTGCAGCAGCGTGCAGAGACGAGTCTGAAGGATAATAAGACCGCAGATGCCCGCTATCATTTTATCCGTGCCTACGAGGAGTATATGAACAAAGGCAATTATCAGGCCGGTACGGAGTGTGGTGTGAAGGCTGTGGCACTCTATTATAAGGAGAATTACTATAAGGAGGCGTTTGACCTGCTGTCACGTATCGAACAGAATATCAAAGGCGATCAGGTGACGAAGTCTGCTATGCTCTATCTGACTGCGAAGGAGCGCTACGAGATGTATATGAGAATGAAGCGTCCTGCTAATGCTCTGGAGCATCTGAAGGCGATGGAGAACTACGCAAACGTATCGGGCAAGGAAGAACTGAAGAACGATATCCTTTACAATAAGGCCATCTACTATTATACTTTCGGACAGACAGCCCAGGGAAATGCTGTGTTCAAGGAGATGGCTTCCAAACTGACGAACTCGAAGGAGTATGATAAGGTGGATCAGGCCTATAAGACGCTGATTGCCAACGGCCGCAAGAGTGGTAACGCCAATCTGGTGGCAAACTCATATAGCAACTATATCGCCTGGAAGGATTCTGCTATTGCTATGAAGCATGCCGATGATATCAAGGCTTTGGAGAATAAGATCACCGAACTCAATACGACGATTGAGGATAAGGACAGTTCTCTGACCACCCGTCAGGCTGCCATCGTCGGTCTGAGTATCCTGGCTGCGGCGCTGGCTGCGGCGCTGGTGCTGGGTGCCCTCGTGCTGATGCGCTTCATCCTGCTCACCCGTAAGCAGAAGAAGCAGATCGATCTGGCCAATGACAGTAATGCCCTGAAGGCTAAGTTTATCAGTAATATCTCGGCACAGATGAATCCCACCTTGCAGAAGTTCGACCAGAGTAAGCCGGAGGTGAAAGCGCTGATGGACTTCAATAGCCATATCCAACAACTCTCGGATCTGGAGAATTCGGATGCTGAGGAGATGGAGCTTGAGGAGATCAGAATCCCTGAGTTCTGCGAGGAACTGATGGAGGAGATCCGCAACAAGGTCATTAGTGATGTGAACCTGACGGTGAACGCTCCGAAGATGAGTGCTAACTTCTATAAGCCATACGTCTCTCACATTCTGAGCCATCTGTTGAGGAATGCGGCTATCTATACGCCGGCAGAAGGCACTGTCACACTGGAGTTTAAGAAGCGTGGTGCCCATTCCTACCAGTTCCTGGTGGCAAATACGGGAGAACCTATTCCTGAGGAGAAGCGCGAAGATGTGTTCAAACCTTTCCTGGAGATCAAGGATCTGACGGAGGGCGACGGTCTGGGACTGCCCATCTGTAAGCAGATGGCATTGAAGATGAAGGGTGATCTGGAGATCGATCCGAAGTTCACCAAGGGCACGCGATTCATCCTCGATCTCCACTCATAAGTGTAGAAAATACAGTCTGCTACTTGACTGCAGTCAATTTTAACACGGATTAATCAAATTTTTCAGATGGAAAATAGAGATTAATCCGTTTTCTTTTTGTAACTTTGCACACGAATTATGCACTTTATTATAACGTTATAAAAGAAAATGGCTGAAAATAAGAAAATTAAGACCGCTTTGGTGTCTGTATTCCACAAGGACGGTCTTGACGAACTCCTCAAGAAATTGAACGAGGAGGGTGTGAAGTTCCTGTCAACTGGTGGTACCCAGCAGTTTATTGAATCACTGGGCTACGAGTGCCAGAAGGTAGAGGATGTAACCACTTATCCCTCTATCCTTGGTGGACGTGTGAAGACCCTGCATCCGAAAGTGTTCGGAGGTATCCTGGCGCGTCGTGAGAATGAAGGCGACATCGCACAGATGAAGCAGTATGAGATTCCTGAGATCGACCTGGTGATTGTTGATCTCTATCCCTTTGAGCAGACCGTTGCCAGCGGTGCTTCTGAGGCAGACATCATCGAGAAGATCGATATCGGCGGTATCTCACTGATCCGTGCCGGTGCGAAGAACTTCAAGGATGTGGTGATCGTGCCCTCAAAGGCAGAATATGGTGTGTTGCTGGATATCCTGAACAAGAAGGGTGCCCAGACTGACATCGAGGATCGCCGTATGTTTGCTACCCGTGCCTTCGGTGTGAGCTCACACTACGATACAGCCATTCACACTTGGTTTGCGAAGTAGAAGTTAAGAAGTTATAGAAGTTAAGAAGTAAAGAATAATGGGATTTTTTAGTTTTGTTCAGGACATTGCAATCGACCTGGGTACTGCAAACACCATCATTATCAGTGATGATAAGATCGTGGTTGACGAGCCCTCTGTGATTGCGTTAGACCGTCGTACCGACAAGATGATTGCTGTCGGTAACGAGGCCAAGATGATGTATGAAAAGACACACGAGAACATTCGTACCATCCGTCCGTTGCGTGACGGCGTGATTGCCGACTTCTCTGCCTGTGAGCAGATGATGCGCGGCCTCATTAAGATGGTGCATGTGGGTAACCGTCTGTTCTCACCGTCGCTCCGCATGGTGATTGGCGTTCCTTCCGGTTCTACGGAAGTGGAACTGCGTGCCGTGCGTGATTCTGCCGAGCATGCCAACGGACGTGATATCTATCTGATCTTCGAGCCGATGGCTGCAGCCATTGGTATCGGTATCGATGTGGAGGCACCAGAGGGTAACATGATTGTTGATATCGGTGGTGGTTCTACCGAGATCGCCGTGATCTCACTGGGTGGTATCGTTTCGAATAACTCTATCCGTGTGGCTGGTGATGATCTCACTGCCGACATTCAGGAGTATATGTATCGCCAGCACAACGTGAAGGTTTCTGAGCGTATGGCTGAGCGTATTAAGATCAACGTGGGTTCTGCCCTGACCGATTTGGGCGATGAGGCTCCCGAGGACTTCATCGTGCATGGTCCTAACCGTATCACAGCCCTGCCGATGGAGGTGCCTGTATGCTATCAGGAGATTGCCCACTGTCTTGACAAGACCGTATCAAAGATTGAGAACGCCGTACTCTCTGCCCTTGAGAACACACCTCCCGAGTTGTATGCCGATATCGTGAAGAACGGTATCTATCTGGCAGGTGGCGGTGCTTTGCTGCGTGGTCTTGACAAGCGCCTTGAGGAGAAGATGCACATTCCGTTCCACGTGCCCGAGGATCCCCTCCGCTGTGTGGCTATGGGTGCAGGTATCGCCCTCAAGAACATCGACCGTTTCAATTTCTTGATGCGATAAAAGACGATAGGGAATGCGCAACCTGCTGGATTTCCTGAAGACATATCATCACTGGTTTATTTTCATCTTTCTGGAAATAGCCAGTGGTGTTCTGTTGTTTCAATACAACAGTTATCATGGAAGCGTCTGGTTTTCGTCATCGAATGTCGTTGTCGGGAAAGTCTATGAGTGGGAGAGCGACCTGTTAGCGTTTATGACGTATGGCAAGGCGAATGAGGCTTTGACCTTACGTAACTATTATCTGGAACGTCAGAACGACCAGTTGCGTCGGCTTTATAAGGAGGCCACAAAGGATACTACGGATCTGGAGCGAAAGGAGTTGGCGTTCCTGAATCAGTTTAATCCCATCCCCGCCAAGGTGGTGGATAACTCCGTGAGCAAACTCGACAACCTGATCACGATCGACAAGGGTCGTGCCGATGGCGTCGAGACGGATATGGGTGTGGCCTGTGGCAATGGTGTCGTAGGCGTGGTGTCGCTCGTGTCCGACCATTATGCGGTAGTCGTTCCCGTGCTGAATGCGGGTGCATCAAGCATCAGTTGTGCCATCCGTAACACAGGCTATTTCGGCTATCTGCACTGGTATGGTGAGGATCCGGCTGTGGCTTATGTGGAGGATGTGCCCCGTCATGCTAAGTTCAAACTTGGCGACTGGGTGGTTACCAGTGGTTATTCTTCTATCTTCCCCTCTGGTGTGCTGGTGGGAAAGATTGAACAGGCTTATAACTCGCGCGACGGTCTGTCGTTTAAATTGAAGGTGCGTTTGAGTACCGACTTCAGTTGCTTGCGTGATGTGTGTGTGATTAGTGATAAGAGTATTGCCGAGCGTGCTGCATTGCTACAGGCTGCCCGCGACTCTATCAATGTGGTAAACAGGGAATAGGAAGACGACAATGGAGACAGTCAACCGGATAACGATGTTTGTGGTACTGCTGCTGGTACAGGTGCTGATTCTGAATCACATCCACTTGTTCCAGATAGCCACACCTATGCTCTATGTCTATTTCGTGGTGACATTCCGTATGGACACACCGAAGTGGGTGATCCTGACCTCCAGTTTCGGTCTCGGCCTGCTCGTTGACATCTTTGCCAACACACCTGGAATGGCGGCAGGCTGTATGACGCTGATCGCCATGATCCAACCTTATCTGCTGCAGTTCCTTTCACCGCGTGACGCAGGCGATAACATGCCGTCATCGGCAGCCTCGTTGGGCTTCGCGAAATATGCGTTTCTCTGTACCGTACTGGTACTGCTTTATTGTCTTCTGTTCTTTGCCCTTGAGGCTTTCTCTTTCTTCGATTGGCAGATGTGGGGTTTGCGCGCCCTGGGCAGCGCCTTGCTGACGCTGGTGATGATCTTGGCTATTGAAAGTGTTCGTTCAAAGTGAGGAAGACTGAGTTTGAATACAGACATTATGTGATTGCTGGGGTGGCCGTACTGATTGTGGTCATCTACATCATCCGTCTGTTTACGCTCCAGATCACCAGTGCCGATTACAAGAAGAGTGCTGACTCTAATGCCTTCTTGAAAAAGATTGAATACCCCTCACGTGGAAACATCACTGATCGCCATGGTAAACTGATGGTGTTCAATCAGCCGTCTTACGATATCATGGTGGTGATGAACGAGGCGCGTAACCGTCTCGATACGATGGAGTTCTGTCAGACCTTGGGCATCTCCAAGGAAGAGTTTGATACCCGTATGGCCACGATGAAGGATCGTAATAAGAACCCTGGCTATTCGCGCTACACGCAGCAACTCTTCATGAGTCAACTCTCCGATCAGGACTTCAGTATCTTCCAAGAGAAGATGTTCCGCTTCCCGGGTTTCTATGCCCAGAAGCGAACGGTGCGCCAATATCAGTATCCGATCGCAGCCCACGTGCTGGGTGATGTGGCTGAGGTTTCGCCTGCAGATATCGAGGAGGATGACTACTATCAGCCTGGTGACTATATCGGAAAACTGGGCATTGAACGCTATTATGAGAAAGAGCTGCGTGGTGTGAAGGGTATTCAAATCCTGTTGCGAGATGCGCATGGGCGTATTCAGGGACGTTACCGCAATGGCGAATTCGACCAGCGCGCCCAACCAGGTAAGAACCTGACGCTGGGCATCGATTTGAACTTGCAGCTCTTAGGCGAACGGCTCTTGGAAGGAAAGATTGGCAGTATTGTCGCCATCGAACCCTCAACGGGCGAAGTGCTCTGTATGGTGTCGTCGCCCTCTTATGATCCCCGTTTGATGGTGGGTCGCCAACGTTCTAAGAACCATCGTAAACTCAGTTTGGATGTGTGGAAACCGCTGCTGAACCGCAGTATCATGGGACAGTATCCTCCGGGTTCTACTTTTAAGACGACTCAGGGACTAACCTTCCTGACGGAAGGCATCATTACACCCACGACTCAGTATCCCTGTTATCGTGGCTTCGTATTCAAGGGACTTCGTGTAGGTTGTCACGGTCATGCGGCGCCGTTGCCCTTGGTGCCAGCCCTGAGTACCTCGTGTAACGGTTTCTTCTGTTGGGGCCTCTACCACATGATCAATCAGAACATCACGAAGTATGGTACGGTGCAGAAGGCGATGGACACGTGGCGCGACTATATGGTGAGCATGGGCTTCGGCTATCGTCTGGGTATCGACCTGCCTGGTGAGAAGCGTGGCCTGATTCCGAATGCCAACTTTTACGATAAGGCCTATAAAGGTTCCTGGAACGGTCTGACAGTCATCTCTATCGCCATCGGACAGGGTGAGGTGAATGCCACCCCGTTGCAGATTGCCAACCTCGGTGCCACGATTGCCAACAGAGGCTACTATTATGTGCCTCACGTAGTGAGAAAAGTGCAGGGCGAACCGCTCGATACCACGTTTACGCGTCGTCACTACACGAAGGCTTCGCGCGAGGCCTACGACTATGTGGTGCAGGGCATGCGTTCTTCCGTGATGGGAGGTACGTGCCATGAACTCAACAAGTACGACTTTATGGCTTGTGGTAAGACGGGTACAGCCCAGAACCGAGGCCACGACCACTCTGTGTTTATGGGATTCGCGCCGATGGACAATCCGAAGATTGCCGTAGCGGTGTATGTAGAGAATGGCGGCTGGGGTGCTACCTATGGTGTACCAATCGGCGGTCTGATCATGGAACAGTATCTCAAGGGTAAACTCTCAGAAGCCTCACAGGCGAAAGCAAAGAATATACAGGAGAGACGAATAGCGTATGGTGCAACAGACAGGTAAGGAGAAAGGCGTATTACGCTCGATAGACTGGTGGACGATCATCATCTATCTGGCCCTGCTCTCATTCGGGTGGGTGAGTGTCTGTGGTGCCAGTTATTCTTATGGCGATACCGATATCTTCAGTCTCGACACGCGTTCGGGTATGCAGATCGTGTGGATCGGCACCTCGATCGTGCTGGGTTTCATCCTGCTGATGCTCGACGACCGCTACTACGATATGTTTGCCTTTATCATCTTCGGTGTGATGCTGGTGTTGCTGTTTGGTACCATCTTCAATCCACATTCGATCAAGGGCTCCCGA
Organism: uncultured Prevotella sp.; assembly: GCA_900319305.1. Taxonomy (GTDB): domain Bacteria; phylum Bacteroidota; class Bacteroidia; order Bacteroidales; family Bacteroidaceae; genus Prevotella. The sequence continues at coordinate 12,081 of ONNY01000014.1, read as the reverse complement.
TCGTGGCTTGTGTTAGGACCCTTGCGCCTGCAACCGGCTGAGTTTGCGAAGTTCGCCACGGCATTGGCGTTGGCGAAACTGATGAGTATCTATGGCTATAACATCCAGAAGTGGAAGCACTTCGCGGGTGCTTTGGCTGTGATCCTCGTACCGATGCTCTTTATCGTGTTGCAGCGTGAGACGGGTTCTGCTCTGGTTTATTTCGCCTTCTTCCTGATGTTCTACCGTGAGGGCATGCCTGGCAGTATCCTCTTTACGGGTGTGGCGATGGTCATCTACTTCGTGGTGGGCATTCGCTATGCCGATACGATGATAGCCTATACGCCCACGTCGGTTGGAAAATTCTCGGTACTCTTGCTGATTCAGATATTCTCGGCAGGTTTGGTGCGTGTCTATTGCAACGATCATAAGGACTTCCTGCGGATCCTGCTGTCCTGTCTCGGGGTGGCAATCGTGGTGATGCTCTTTACGTTGTTCGTCATCCCGTTCGACGTGTTCTACATCGAACTGCTGGTCTGCGTACTGATGATGGGCTACCTCGTGTGGCGTTCCTTGGCCACGCGTATCCGCAATTACCTGTGGATCGCCTTGTTCGCACTGGGCTCCGTGATCTTCTTCAATCTGGCCGACTATATGCTGAACAATGTGATGGAACCTCACCAGCGGGTGCGTATCAACGTGCTACTGGGCTTGGAGGAAGACCTGAAGGGCGCTGGCTATAATGTGCATCAGAGTGAGATTGCCATCGGTTCAGGTGGTCTGGAGGGTAAGGGCTTCCTGAATGGCACGCAGACGAAACTGAAGTTCGTGCCTGAGCAGGATACCGACTTCATCTTCTGTACCGTCGGCGAGGAGGAAGGCTTTGTGGGTTCTGCCAGTGTGTTACTGTTGTTCTTAGCATTGATTCTTCGGTTGATCTATCTTTCGGAACGACAACCTAACCGCTTCGGGCGGGTCTATGGCTACTGTGTGCTCAGCATCTTCCTCTTCCATGTCTTCATCAACGTGGGCATGGTGTTGGGACTGACGCCTGTGATCGGCATCCCGCTGCCGTTCTTCAGTTATGGCGGTTCGTCGTTGTGGGGCTTCACGTTCCTGCTTTTCATCTTCCTGCGTATCGACGCCAGCAGGAACATGATACTACGCGCTTAACTCCCTTGTTGCTTATTTCCTGGTGAGGATGAAACCGATGTCGGAGAGACCCTGCATCATCTCCTGTCGCATATTGTGTGTGATGCAGACACGCAGAGAGTCACCCTTTTCCAGTTGGATGTCTGAGAGGTAAATCACATTCTGGAAACGGCTGATGCCATTGCCGCGCTCCTTGCCCGACTCGTCATAGAGTGAACAGTTCTTGATGGTCTGAAAGAATTCGCCCTTGGGGTGGATCTCCTGCGCCACCACCAGTGCCAACGACTGGAACGGGTAGTCGAGATCCGTACGGATGCCGATCTCCTCCTGATAGGTGCCTGCCTCTTTCACTGGGGGCACCTCAAAGAACAGCGTATCGGTCTTATCCCAACCACCTTGGGGCACATGCTCATAGTGGCTATACACCTTATTGCGGTCGCAGCCCGTAAGGACGACTGCTACCGCAAGGATCAGGATGGTCAGGAGATGCTTATTCCGCATGGTTATCGCCTTTGCCTTCTTTCTTCTGGTTGTTAGGGCGGTTATTGTTCTTCTTTTTCTTTTTCTTCTTCGCACGGTCGAAACGGTTGATGTCGCCTGCAGCCAGATCCACATGGTGCTTCACCTCCACCTTCTTCGAGCCGTCCTCCTGCAGTGATACGGGCTTCTCGCCTTGGCGGTTCATCTCGATCACCTCCTTGGCACGCTCGGCAGTGATCGTCTCCAGATTGGCGGCGATGTTCTTGTCGGTAGAGTAGGTCACGAGCCCTGCCAGGATGTCCGTCTTGAACAGATGGTAGTCGGTATCCTGTGTCTGCAGGATTATATCCTTGCCGGGCAGACGCCTGCCAGCCTCCACGTAGTCGTCAACCTCATAGTTCAGACAGCACTTCAGTTTGGCACACATGCCAGCCAGCTTCTGGGGGTTGAGCGAGATGTCCTGGAAACGGGCGGCGTTGGTGCTCACGGTGGTGAAGTTCTTCATCCAGGTGGCACAGCAGAGTTCACGTCCACAGGGACCCGTACCGCCGATGCGCCCAGCCTCCTGACGGGCACCGATCTGCTTCATCTCGATGCGCACGTGGAAGGCAGCTGCCAAGTCCTTGATCAACTGACGGAAGTCCACACGCTCATCAGCGATATAGTAGAAGATAGCCTTGTTACCGTCGCCCTGATACTCCACATCGCCGATCTTCATGTCGAGCCCGAGTCCCTTGGCGATCTGGCGGCTCTCGATCATCGTGGCGTGCTCCCTGGCCTTTGCCTCACGGAACTTATCCATATCCGTTGGACGGGCAATGCGGTAGATGCGCTTGATGTCGTCGGCAGATTTCAGGTTGGCCTTCTTCACCTGGAGTTTCACCAGACGTCCGGTGAGCGTCACCACACCGATGTCGTGACCAGGACTTGCCTCCACAGCCACTATGTCGCCCTTCTTCAGGTCGAGGTTGTTCACATTGTGGTAATATCCCTTACGGGTATGCTTGAACTGTACTTCCACGAGGTCGGTGGTGTCCTGGTTGCCAGGCACGTCAGCCAGCCAGTCGTAGGTATTCAACTGGCGGTCCTGTCTGCCTACAGCCTGATGGCATAAGCCTCGGTCACATCCCACCTTCACGGGCAATTCCTTGATTTTCTCAGTCATATATCTATTTTTGTAATAAAAGTACGATCATTTGTAAAGCGAAGTCGAAGAACACGATCCTGGCATTGGCGTTCTGTCCGATGTCACGGATACAGAGATTCGCCATGTCGTTCATCTGCAGGATGTTCTTCTCGTTCACGAAACGGGCGAAGTTCCTGGCAAAGTCCTCCTCCTTCTGGGTCATATACACCAGTTCCTCGTTCTGGAAGTTATACATGAAGTTCTCCCTCGTCATGCGGAGGAAAAACGTGAGCCAGCGTTTCTGCTTCTCACGCCCCATCCCCGCCATCTGCTCACTCCACTTGCGCAGATCCTTGATCTTTCGCTGATAGGCGAGTCGCATCAGCATGATATACATATCGAGGAAGAGTTCGTTCTCAGAACCCACCTGCAGTTCCTCCAGCGCCTTCAGCCAACTGCCGTTAGCCAGTCGGCTGATGCGTCGCGCCATCTCTGCGTCGATGCCTCGGCGACTCACGAGCGCCTCCTGAATATCCTCTTCTGCGAGGCGTTTCACGTCGATACGCTGCACGCGGCTGCGGATGGTCTCAATCAATTTGTCGGGCTCCTCACACACCATGATGAACACGGTCTGCTGGGGCGGCTCCTCGATGAGTTTCAGCAGTTTGTTGGCACATTCGCTGTTCATGCGCTCGGGCAACCAGACCACGCTGACCTTATAGCCGCCCTGACTCGACTTCAGCGAGAGTTTCCTCACCAGGTCGTCGCTCTCACCAGCCGTGATGATCGCCTGCTGGTTCTCGCCGCCCATCGCCTCCATCCAGTCCTCCATCGTGAAATAGGGACCCTGCTTCAGCAACTCGTGCCACTCCTTGGCGAAATCGTCGCTCACGGGCTTGTGGTCGGCACTCATCGACGGGAGTTTGATGGTGGGGTAGGTGAAGTGCAGGTCGGGATGCTCCAGTTTGTCAAGCATCGCCTTCGCCGATGGTGTGCCGTTGTCCAGCAGATGGGAGGCAAAGGCAGTGGCAAGGGCAAACTTCCCACAGCCGTGCGGTCCGCAGAGCATCATAGCATGAGGCAGACGGCCTTCCTCGACCATCTGCATCAGCCGCTCCTTGGTTTCCTGCTGTCCGATCACCTCATTCCAAGTCATTCCTTATTATTTACGGTCCCTGAGCCTGCCGAAGGGCCTATTAGCCTCTTAACTTCTTCACGATTTCCACCACTGAATCCACAGCCGAGACGGTATAGAAATGGATATTCTGCACCCCGTGCTGATACAGTTCGCGACACTGCTCCGTGGTCCACTCGATACCCAACAGGCGGGCGTCCTCGTCCGTCTTACACTTCACGATCTCCCTTGCCAGCGGCTCAGGGATGTCGCAGTGGAAGGTCTTGGGCACCACTGTCAACTGACTCAGTTTCGCCATCGGCTTGATGCCAGGGATGATGGGGATGGTGATACCCATCTTCCGCGCTTTCTCCACAAACTGGAAGTATTTCCCGTTGTCGAAGAACAACTGGGTCACGGCATACTGCGCCCCCAGATCCTGCTTCTCCTTCAGATACTGCATGTCCATCTCCAGGTTGGGCGCCTCCTCGTGCTTCTCGGGATAGCACGCCACGCCGTAGTCGAACGCCTTGCCAGGCCGCTTGATGGGCGTGCCGTCGGCAAAGAAACCCTCGTTGAAGCGCTTCACCTGCCTGATCAGGTCGGTGGTATGCGCATGTCCGCCAGGTGTGGGCACGAAACGGCTGTCCTCCTTCGCCTTGTCGCCACGCAGCAGCAACAGGTCGCTGATGCCCAGAAACTGCAGGTCGAGCAGTTCATACTCGATGTCCTCGATGGTACAGCCGCTACAGATCACGTGGGGTTGCACAGGGATGTTGTACCGCTGTTGGATGGCGGCTGCAATGGCCACCGTACCAGGGCGACGGCGGATGCGCTGCCGCTCAAACTGCCCGTTCTCCAGTTCCTTATACACAAACTCCGAATGGTGAGTCGTGATATTGATGTAGGCAGGGTCGAATTCGCGCAGTTTGTCGATGTCGGCAAACAACTTGTTGGTGCCTGTACCCTTCAGTGGGGGAAGCACCTCGAAAGAGAACCGTCTTTCGTTCTTATCTTGATGGATAAATTCCGTTACACTCATAATTGGCTGCAAAATTACGAATAAATGAGCAAAAATCCAAGTTCTTTTCTGCTTTTTTACCCTTTTACCTTTTTACTTTTTTACTTTTTTATTAACTTTGCGGCGAAATTATGAGTATAAAGCAATTTTTGAAAGACTGGACGCTGCCCGTAGCCATCGCCACGGGAACGGTTGTTTATCTTATATTCTACTGGGTGCCGCAGTTGGAACCCGCCAGCAACTTCTTCGGACCAATCATCGACACGATCTTTCCGATGATGGTGTTCTGTACGCTTTTTTCAACCTTCTGCCGCGTCGATTTCCACCAGATGCGCCCCCACCGTTGGCAGTTCGGCGTATTGCTGGCTCAGGTGCTCCTCGTGGCGCTCAACGTGTGGATCATCTTCTGTGTCGAGGCCAACCTCTGGCAGAAGATCCTCTGGGAGAGTGTGCTCACCTGTATCATTGGCCCTGCAGCGACGGCAGCCCCAGTGGTGACCGCTAAAATAGGCGGTAATATCAATACGATGACGGCCTTCGTCGTGCTCTCATCCTTTGCCTCGGCACTGATGATCCCCGCCGTATTCCCCTTGCTCGAACGAGGGGCAGGGCTCAACTTCTGGACGGCCTTCCTCATCATCCTCGAGAAACTGGCCATCGTGCTGATCGCCCCCTTGGCTTTGGGATGGTTTATGCAGCATTATGCCAAGCGAATGTGTAAAAAAATCGTATCCATCCCCGACCTCTCGTTCTACCTCTGGGCAGCGCAACTCAGTGTCACCTCGGGCGTCACCGTGCGCAATATCGTCCACAGCGAGGCAGGCCTCTCCCTGCTGGCTATGATCGCCATCCTCAGCCTGGTGCTCTGTTTCGTGCTCTTCCTCGTGGGTCGCAGCGTGGGCCGTCACCTGGGCGATGAGATCAATTCCGGTCAGGCCTCCTTCCAGAAGAATACTGCCCTCAGCATCTGGGTGGCCTACACTTACCTGAACCCGATGGCGTCCGTCGGCGCAGGCTGTTATGTGCTCTGGCAGAACATCATTAATTCCTTAGAACTATGGGAATATAGAAAGAAACATCAATGACCTGCGCGTGAGTTGCGACAGATTTGGGGCCGATTTCCCAGTTATGTCGCAAAAAGGATAGGGTGTCGCAACAAGTAAGAAGAAAAAACAGAAAAAAGTTTGGCGTGCGCGTATAATTGTCGTATCTTTGCAATGTCAATCAGACAAAACAACGTCTTGACAACGAGAAAATAAACATAGTATTAATTAATCAAACTTTAAGTGTTATGAGCAAGAAAAGTGTAATTATTCTGGGTTCAGTGGTTGTAGTTTGTGGCCTGTTCAGCTCTCTCTTTGTTGACTGGCCTGTAGATTTTAGCTCTGCCAGCGGCGATATCGCCAAGGCTACTCGATTCTCTCGTGAGCAGGCTTCAGAGAAGCTTACTAATATGGAAGAGCTTCTTCAGACCGACTCGGCCTTCAAGGAGACTATTGTGGTATCCCAGGTGGTGATGCAGACCCGCGCCGCTCAGTTCGGTACGCTGGTTGACATGTCCAACGAGGTAGCCGGCAACATCCCCGCCTTTGCTGAGGTACTGAAGGAGATGAACGCATCCCGTGAGATGGTGAACAATGTCAGCACATCGCTGGCAGAGTCAGGTGAGAAGCTGAATGCCGCTTTGGGCGGTGAGGAGAGCCCCGAACTGGCACAATCCACCATCAACGCCTCACTGGCTTACACCACCCTGCAGAAGCAGAACAAGCTGGCCACCCGTTTCATCGAGACCACCGACAAGTATCTGGAGACAGCCAAGGCTGATGATCAGCTGAAGTTCGTCCGCGACCAGTGGTTGGAGTATCAGCAGATGACAGCTGCCCTTGAGGGTGACAAGGCAAGTGCTGAGGCTTTGGCAAAGAAGGGTAACCTGCTCAGTGGCGAAAAGGCCCTTGCTGCAGTCGGTAGATGCGACCTTAACGCTAAGATGACTGTGCTGCAAAGTTGCGAGTTGGCTCTGAGCATGAATGTTCCCTCTGGTCTGGCTAGCGCTATTAATCCGGAAACACTCGGTCATGTCGTTTCAGCCATCCGTAGTGCTGCGGAAGTTACGATGGTGAATATGACAGCTGAGGGGGCCCTGCAGAGCAATCAGGTTGAGAAGATCTTCAACAATGCCCTCGATGAGGCCATGAAGAGCACTTCAACCGACGCCATTGCCAGCATGCAGAAGCTCGGCTTGGGCAATGTCCAGAAGATGGCTAATGTTCAGAAGATGGCTAGTACCCAGAAGATGGCTAGTACCCAGAAGATGGCTAGTACCCAGAAGATGGCTAGTACCCAGAAGGAAGTCCTTGGCCTGAATAAGGGCGGCGGTCCGGTAGTCTTCGGTTCAGCAGTTAAGATGGTTGGTAGCAACAGCAAAGTTATGGAGGCTTACAGCACAGTAGTAGGTAATGTCGCAAGTAGTCTTTCGCAGAGTCAGGTCCAGAAGCTGGGTCTCGTAGGTGCTCAAAGCATCGGCAGTTCGATTAAGGAGACATCCATGGGCAACAAACCTACATTGGGCGCGCGTATTCCCTGGTAATCGTTATGATCATGATGATTGGCTCGCACAGCAGCTCCAATCCTAACACCGAGAGGCACCTGGTTAATTCCAGATGCCTCTCTTTTTGTCAGTAGCCCAAAATACATAATGTTGCAATGTTGTCGTGTTGCAACGTCGCAACAATTCTACTATAGATGATGAAATTGTTTGATAGTGTGAAATGCTTTTCAGAATGGCTTGAATTCCGCTGTTAATGTTCACAATTGCTAGCATTAATCCTGGCAATTTTTACTATTAATGGTAGCAATATTTACAATTAACGACCATAAAATATACTCTTTCTGTTCGCAATGAAAATCCTATACATCGCCCGTTGCAATAAAAACCTCCTACTGGGGGCTGTCCCTGGTAGGAGGTTTATTGTAGATTGGAGTCAGTTTCTTATTTGAACAGGCTCTGGGCCATCTTCTGCAGACAACGACGCCAGGTGAGGAACTCGTGGGCGGTGCCCTCTGAGATCAGACCCTCAGCCTTGAAGCCAGCAGCCTTCAGTGCCTCTACGCTCTTGTTGATGCCGTCGGGATTCTCCTTGTCACCACAGCCTTCGAAGATGTACTTCCCTGAGAGCAGTCCCCAGTAGCCGAAGACCTCAGGACGACGCAGGGTGATGAGTTTGGTCTCTACGCCACCCATTGACAGTCCTGCCATCGCGCGGTTCCACTTGTCGGCCTTGGTGAGGAAGTTCTTGTCGATGAAGGGCACGAGCTCATCCACGAGCAGTGTCTCAAACTCCTTGGCGGTGAACTGTCCGATGGTGCCGAACTTGATGTTGTTGGTCAGGCCGTAGGCCATCACGATGATGAAGGGCTTGATCTTACCGTCGGCAATCAGGTTGTCCATGATGAGGCCTGCCTTACCCTGTACGGGCCAGCTGGTCTCGTTCTCACCCCAGCCATGCTGCAGATAGAGCACAGGATAGCGCTCCTGCTTACCCTTTACCACCTTGCCATAGCCGTTAGGCAGGTAAACGGTAGCCTCCTGCATCTTGCCCAGGCTCTTGGAGTAGAAGAGCACCTTCTGCATGTTGCCATGAGGGATGTCGGTGCGCTCTGCGTAGAAGTCCTGGTCGGGAGCGGGAATCTCGATACCGCTCTCCCAACGGCAGCTGCCGAAGTAGTTGTGGGTGCCTGGATCATTGAACACACCACCGTCGATGGTGAGGTGATAGTAGTGGAAGCCTGGATCCATCGGGCCCTCTGTGGTGCCTACCCATACGCCGTCCTTATCCTTGCGGAGTACGGTACCGCCACGTCCGCCTAAGCCGAGGCTGACGATGACCGACTTGGCATCGGGTGCCACCACGCGGAAGCGGGCATAACCCTCGCTGTTCACTTGCGGATACTCCTGTCCGGGCTGGTTCATGGGATTGGCCACCCAGTCGTTCTTGGGCACGTAGTTGTCCATCTTCGCGTCGAAGTCGCGGATCACGGCGAGTGAGCGCTTAGCCTTGAAGTTCTCGTCGAAAGGCAGTGGGTGGTTGTTCACACCGAGCCATGAGTCCTTGTCGCTGAGATTCCAGAAGGTGACGTTGTACTGGTCTTCCTGAAGTGTCTGGATATAAGCGGGCTGGGGCTTGGCCTCACCGCGAGAGAACATCAGCTGACCACCGCTCTCCATATTGGTACGGAGGTCGAGCTCAGTGATGTGGATCGTATTCACGATCTCGCTGAAACGGTTGATGGCCTTCTCAACGGCTTCCTCATCGGGGAAGTAGATGTTGTAGTGACCCTGCATGCCGATACCGTCGATGGGCACGCCTGCGTCCTTCATCTTCTTCACCATATTATAAATACGCTCGCGCTTGCCAGGATCAACGGTGCTGTAGTCGTTGTAGATCAGCACACCTGTGGGATCAGCCTCACGGGCAAACTCGAAGGCCTTGGCGATGAACTCGTCGCCACAGAGTTCGAAGTGACGGCTCTGACGATAGGGGCTGGGAGCAGGACCTCCGGGACGGAACCCACGGAACATCATGTTGTCGTCGGCAATGGCCTCGTTCACCACGTCCCAGGCATAGACCACATCCTTATAGCGGTTTACCACCGTGTGGATATGTTCGCGCAGACGCTTGTAGAACACTTCCTTCTTCACGGGCTTGCCCTTTTTGTCGGTGAACATCCAGTCGGCAAATTGTGAGTGCCAGCAGAGGCAGTGGCCACGCATCTTGATGCCGTTCTCACGGCAGAAGTTGGCGATGCTGTCGGCTAAGCCGAAGTTCCAGACACCCTCCTCCGGATGGATCTCGCCTGGTTTCCAAGCGTTCTCAGCGGTGACGCTGTTGAACTGTTTCTTGATGATCTCGATCTGGGCGGGATCTGACACGTTGGTGCGGTTTACGGCCACGCCGATGGTGAAATAGTCTTTGTAGGCATCCTTCAAGCCTGGGCCTGCCGCATAATCCACGGGGCGTCCCCACTGGGCAAACGCTGACGAAGCACCTGCCACGAGCAGTGTAAATGCAATAAGAAATTTCTTCATGTTGTTTGTTGGTTATAAGTTATTAATTAGAAAATCTGGTGGCAAAGTTACGAAAATAATTCAATATGATAAAATATTCTTCGTAAAATAATGTTATAAGTGGCAAAATGTTTGGCGGTTTCATTGGAATTCACTACTTTTGCAGAGTATTTTCTAGAAACCTACCAGTATGAAGTTGTTCAAATGTCTGCGTTTGTTGGTTTTTGTGGCGGCGATGATGTCGGTGTCACAGGTCTCGGCGCAGTCGCTACACTGTAAGGATACCCTTGAGCACAGAAAGTTGCAGCAGGCCATGTGGGAGTCGTGTTTCCAGGACAAAGAGCAGGTGGTCTATGATGCCTGTCAGGCCTATCTGAAACATGCCAAGGCCGATGATGACCTGCTGGAAGCGAGCACGTCGTGGGTGTGTGGTATCATGTACAGTCTGGGCAGGATGAACATCTCGTCGGCCTATCATATCGCCCAGGGACTGAAGAGTGATATTGAAGGCAGCAAGTATGCTGAGGAAGGCGGCTATTTTATCTCGAACATGCTGGGGCACATCTATAATACCTGTGGTAATATCCCTGGTGCCGAGGCGGAGTTCCTGAAGTCGGCAGAGCAGATCAAGGGGACTCGGTTTGAGCGCGACGGTATGGCCTTTATCTATCTCGCCCTGGCGCATGTGCATCTGAACAACGATCTGGCACAGACCCTCCACTGGCTCGATGTGACCGAGAAGGAACTGATGAGGCATAAGGATTCGTGGAACTTCTACCGATGTCTGGCGGATGTCTATGCCATCAAGGCCATCGTGAGGTTCAAACAGAAGGATTATGCGGCTTTCCGCCAGTGCATCAATAAGATGGAGGAGGCAGAGAAATTGAACAGGATGCCCTCGGGCGACCTTTTCACGCCCTATGCCCGTATCTACAAGACGCTGTTGGACAAAGGGCAGGAGGCGGCGCTGGCTGAGGCTGAAGCCCTGCCGAACCTGAAGGAGCAGTATCTGCTGAAGTGTGACATCTACCGCTATATCGGCGATAACGAGAAAGCTTTCATGACGCAGCGTGAGCTGATGCATAAGCGCGACTCCATCACGGGTGTGATGATTGCCGAGAATATGGAAAACTCGGAAGAGGAGATGGCGCTGATGAGGAAAAGTCAGAAGATGGCCAAGGTGATGAACTACATCCTGTTTGGTATTGCCATCCTGGCATTGCTCACGATCGTGCTGATGACCCGTAATATCCTGATCCGTCGGAAGTTTAATAAGCAACTGATGGCGAAGAACAAGGAACTGAAATCGGCTTACAAGCAGGTGGCTGCTGCCAACGAGATGAAGTCGGAGTTTATCAGGAATGTGAGTCATGAGGTGCGCACGCCGCTGAACATCATCAACGGTTTCTCTCAGGTGCTGGCTGAGATGGGGCCTGACATGGGAGACAAGGAGCGTGGTGAGGTGGCTAAGACCATCGGCCACAGTGCCTACCAGATTACGTCGCTGGTGAATAAGATGCTCGCCATAGCCAATGACAGCACGAAGGACCTGATGGCACAGGCAACCGAGACCGACGGCATTGCCATCTGCTGCAAGGCGATAGAGAACATGCCGGTGGTGGATGCCGAGAAGGTGAAGGTGAAATTGGATAACCAGACGAATGGCAACGTGATGCTTTATACCAACGGCGACAGTCTGCTGCTGATGCTCAGTTACATTCTGGAGAATGCGGTGAAGTTTACCGAAGAGGGACATATTATATTAAAGGTACGCACGGAGAAGCAGAAGGGCAGGAAGATGATGCTCTTCAGTGTGGAGGATACGGGATGCGGTATTCCATCGGATAAGGTCGGTACCATCTTCCAGCGATGGGTGAAGGTCGATGAGTTCACGGAAGGACTTGGACTCGGACTGGCCTATTGCTGGGAGTCGGCACAGAAACTGGGTGGTGCCCTCACACTCGACCAGACTTCGGAGGCAGGCACGACCTTCACGCTCGCGCTGCCAGTGGAGAAAACAAATGATTAATTATAATAAAACTGAAAAAGATGGATCAACTAAAAGAGCAGGGTAGCAAAGCCTACCTGATTTCAATCGTGATGGTCGCCGTGTTGGGTGGCCTGTTGTTCGGATATGACACTGC
>ONNY01000180.1 GCA_900319305.1 uncultured Prevotella sp. | reverse complement strand
TTTGGGAAGATTAACACTCAAATAGAGAAAAATGATTATCTTTGGCTTCACCGAAGGTACTCATGCTCGAAAAAGCCCAAAAACATTTGGCTTTTTACTTGCTTATTCGTACCTTTGCAGCCGAAATTCATAGAAGTGATGAAGAAACCAGCGATTATAGTTCCAGAAGGTATCAGGGAGGTTTTGCTGCATGCTTGTTGCGCACCCTGCTCTTCGGCGATTGTGGAATGGATGGTGCAGCATGATGTACATCCAACGATATTCTATTACAATCCGAATATCTGGCCCCGGGAGGAGTACGAGATCCGCAAACAGGAGAGTAAACGTCATGCAGAGAGTCTTGGACTGACTTGGATTGATGGTGACTATAATCACGAGCATGAACCAGAACGGGGCCGTCGTTGCGAGCAATGCTTTACACTGCGACTGGTTGAGGCCGCCAAGAAGGCAAAAGAACTTGGTATCCGCTATTTCACGACAACCTTGGCATCGAGCCGATGGAAGAGTCTGGAACAGATAGAACGTGCAGGTCATCAAGCAGAGCAGATGGTAGGTGGTACGACCTTCTGGGCCCAGAACTGGCGCAAGGGTGGACTCTATGAGAGACGAAACCAATTGCTGAAAGAATTTGACTTCTATAATCAACAGTATTGCGGTTGCGAGTTTTCCGTGCGAAATAAATAGGTAAAAAACGAGGCTCAAAGTTTGTGAGTTTCGTTTTTTTGTTGTAATTTTGCGCCCCGATAGTAGAATTCAATTTAAAAGAAAGCATAAATTATGTCCAACACTAACACTTTCGTGGGTTCCAAGATCAAGGGACTCAGAGAAACGAAAAACCTCTCTGTCGAGGAGGTGGCTGAAAGCACTGGCTTGTCAGTTGAGCAAATTAACAGTATCGAGAACGACCAGAATCTGCCCTCACTGGGTCCGCTGATCAAGATAGCCAGAGCACTGGGTGTGCGTCTGGGAACCTTCATGGACGATAACGACGCCCTGGGTCCAGTCGTGACACGTGCCGCTGAACGTGAGCGTGAGAACTCCATCAGTTTCTCGAATGGCGCTACCGATGCCCGTAAGCACATGGAGTATCATCCCCTGGCACAGCAGAAGGCTGGTCGTCACATGGAACCATTTATCATCGACATTAATCCTGAGACCACACCTGAGTATAAACTGTCTGCTCACGAGGGTGAGGAGTTCATCTACGTAATGGAGGGTGAGATCGAGGTGGAGTACGGTAAGGAGCGTTACTCACTGAAGGAAGGCGACAGCATCTATTACGATTCTATCGTGAAGCACCATCTGCATGGCGCCCCTGGCAAATCTGCAAAAATTCTTGCACTCATTTATATCCCCTTCTAAATTATGAGCAACGTGAGATTAGATATGGCAGGCAGACCACTGCCAGACAGAACCTATCCTGCTGAGACTGGCTCAGAGGGGTATAAGCTGTGGGAACGAACCTTGGGAGAATGGCTCGAATATTGGGCCGAGACGACACCAGATAAAGAGTACATCGTTTATAGCGACCGTGACCTGCGCTTCACCTGGAGTAAATTCAATGAGCGTGTGGATAACCTCGCCAAGGGTTTGATCAGCATCGGTGTGAAGAAAGGTTCTAATGTGGGTATCTGGGCGACGAATGTGCCTGATTGGTTGACATTCCTCTATGCTACTGCCAAGATCGGTGCCGTGCTGGTGACAGTGAACACGAACTACAAACAGAATGAACTGGAGTACCTGTGCAAGGACTCTGATATGGAGGTGCTCTGTATCACTGATGGTACATGGGACTGTAACTATGTCGATATGACTTACACCATGCTGCCAGAGTTGAAGAACTGTGAACGTGGTCATCTGAACAGTGAACGATTCCCCTACATGAAGAATGTGGTGTTCATCGGTATGGAGAAGTATCGTGGTATGTACAACACTGCTGAACTTTTGCTGCTGGGTCAGAACATCGAGGACGAGACGCTTAACGAGATGAAGAAGCAGGTGAGCTGCTACGATGTATGTAACATGCAATACACCAGTGGTACGACAGGCTTCCCCAAGGGTGTGATGCTGACGCACTTCGGTATCTCGAACGATGGTTACTTCACAGGTGAGAACATGGGCTTTACGCAGGATGATAAGCTCTGCGTGTGTGTGCCGCTGTTCCACTGCTTCGGTGTGGTGCTGGCTACGATGAACTGTCTGACGCACGGCTGTACGGAGGTGATGGTAGAGAAGTTTGACCCCCTCGTGGTGCTGGCTTCTATCCATAAGGAAAGATGTACCGCCGTTTATGGTGTGCCCACGATGTTTATCGCTGAACTGAACCACCCGATGTTTGATATGTTCGACCTGACCTGTCTGCGTACCGGTATCATGGCTGGTTCGCTCTGTCCGATCGAACTGATGAAGCAGGTGTCAGAGAAGATGTATATGACTATCACCAGTGTGTATGGACTCACGGAGTCGTCACCTGGTATGACCCAGACCTGTCTGAACGATACGTTCGAGCAGCGTTGTACAACGGTGGGTCGCGATTATCCGTTTGTCGATGTGAAGGTGCTTGATCCTGAGACTGGAGAGGAGTGCCCCGTTGGTGTGCAGGGTGAGATGTGCTGCAAGGGCTTCAATGTCATGAAGGGTTATTATAAGAATCCGGAGGCTACGGCTGAGGTGATCGACAAGAACGGTTATCTGCACTCAGGTGACTTAGGTGTAAAGGATGAACAGGGTTTCTATAAGATCACAGGTCGTATCAAGGATATGATCATCCGTGGTGGTGAGAACATCTATCCGCGTGAGATCGAGGAGTTCCTCTACCACATGCCTGGTATTCGTGATGTCCAGGTGGCAGCAGTTCCTTCAAAGAAATATGGTGAGGCCGTAGGTGCTTTCATCATCTTGGAGGAGGGTGTCGAGATGACTGCCGAAGATGTGCAGTTATTCTGCCGTGGTAAGATTGCCCGTTATAAGATTCCAAAGTATGTGTTCTTTATCGATCAGTTCCCGCTGACAGGCTCTGGTAAGATCCAGAAGTTCAAGCTGAAGGAAATGAGTCTGAAGCTCTGCGAGGAACAGGGTATCGTAGTGGAGTAGTTTTTAGACAGAAGAACAAAAGAACATAAATTTTAGGCAGAAGAAAAGAATATAAGGGTTGCGCCAAGAGTTTTGTACTTATGTTCTTATGTCAAAAAGAAAGAAAATATGTTTGAGAATTTATCTGATAGGTTAGAGAGATCGTTGATAGGTTAGAGAGATCGTTTAAGATCCTGAAAGGTGAGGGAAAGATTACGGAGATCAACGTTGCTGAGACGTTGAAGGATGTGCGTCGTGCACTGCTTGATGCCGACGTGAACTTTAAAGTGGCTAAGCAATTCACGGATACGGTAAAACAGAAGGCGATGGGTATGAATGTGCTCACTGCCGTGAAACCGAGTCAGTTGATGGTGAAGATTGTACACGACGAACTCGCAGAGCTGATGGGTGGCAAGGCTGCCGAACTGAAAGTCGAGGGTCGTCCTGGTGCACCTGCCATCATCTTGATGTCTGGTCTGCAGGGTTCTGGTAAGACCACGTTCAGTGGAAAACTCGCCAACCTGCTCAAGACCCGTAACCACAAGAAGCCGTTGCTCGTGGCCTGTGACGTGTATCGTCCTGCTGCTATCGAACAGTTGAAGGTGGTAGGTGAGAGTGTGGGTGTACCCGTCTATACCGAGCCGGAGAATAAGAATGTGGTGGAGATCGCTAACCATGCCATCCAGGAGGCCAAAGCCAAAGCCTATGATGTGGTGATTGTGGATACCGCAGGTCGTCTGGCTGTTGATGGATGATGAATGAGATTGAGACGCTGAAGAAGGCTATCAATCCCAATGAGACACTCTTCGTGGTGGATTCAATGACGGGTCAGGATGCCGTGAATACCGCTAAGGAGTTCAATGATCGACTCGACTTCGACGGTGTGGTACTGACCAAACTCGATGGTGATACCCGTGGTGGTGCTGCCCTGAGTATCCGTACCGTTGTGACGAAGCCCATCAAGTTCGTGGGTACAGGTGAGAAGATGGAAGCTATCGATGTGTTCCATCCTGACCGTATGGCAGACCGTATCCTCGGTATGGGTGATATCGTCTCTTTGGTGGAGCGTGCCCAGCAGCAGTTCGATGGCGATGATTCCTGGTGTAGGCAAGCAGATCAAGGATCTCGATATCGACGATGACGCTTTCAAGGGTATTGAGGCCATCATCAACTCGATGACACCGAAGGAGCGTCAGAATCCGGATATCATCAATCAGAGTCGCCGTAAGCGTATTGCTGCTGGTTCTGGTACAAAACTGGAGGACGTGAATCGTCTGATGAAACAGTTTGACCAGACCCGTAAGATGATGCGTATGGTGACAGGTATGAACTCCTCGAAGATGGCGCAGATGGCTAATGCCATGAAGGCGATGAAGGGTGGCATGCCAAAATTTTAGTTGATAGTTTATAATTAATAGTTTATAGTTATGGCAATCGGAAAGCTGAAAGAACTCACAGAAGAGGTGGCAGAGAAGCAAGAGACGAAGCTTTCTGCAGAGAATGTCGTGATTACGGATGAGTTCCGCAAAACATTCAATGTAAATTCACCTGTTAGGGAGAATCTCCGTAATAGTTTCCTCTTTTCCATGCTGGTGATGGCTTCTCATATCGTCATCGCTGATGGTAAGGTGGAGCCTGAGGAGTATGAGTTCCTGGGTAAGTTCCTGGGCGATACCTTTGGTGAAGAAGCCAAGGTAGAGGGTATGGACGTGGTGAAGAAACTGATTGCCAAGCATGATGAACTGGAAGCCCGTAAGCCGATGGCTTTCTTGCAGTTGATAGGCGATTGTGGTAGTCAGATTGCAGGTTCGCTGAGCGAGGATCTCCGTTATCAGATGCTGAGTATGTTGGCACTGATCGTGAAGTCAGACCACAATGTCACAGACAAAGAGGTTGAGGCACTGAAGGAAGTGGCTGTCTATATCGGTATGAAGACAGCTGATGTCGATGCCTTGATGAACTTGGATATCAAGAAGGCCCAGGACGAATGGCAGTGGATAAAGGAAGGGTAAAAAGGTAAAAAAATAAAAAGGTAAAAAAGGTGCAACTGATAGACGGAAAAGCAACAGCAGCAGCCATCAAGGCTGAGATTGCTGAAGAGGTAAAAGAGATAGTGGCCCGTGGTGGCAAACAGCCCCATTTGGCTGCAGTGCTCGTAGGTCACGATGGTGGCTCAGAGACGTATGTAAAGAATAAGGTGTTGGCCTGTGAGGCCTGTGGTTTCAAATCGACGCTGATTCGTTTTGAGGCTGACATCACAGAGGCAGAACTGCTGGCATGTGTCGATCAGTTGAATAAGGATGACGATGTCGATGGCTTCATCGTACAGTTGCCCTTGCCGAAACATATCGACGAACAGAAGATCATCGAGGCGATTGACTACCGTAAGGATGTCGATGGCTTCCATCCCATCAACGTGGGTCGTATGGCGATTGGTCTGCCTTGTTTCATCTCTGCTACACCACTTGGTATCATCACGCTTCTGAAGCGTTATAACATCGAGACCAGTGGTAAGAAGTGCGTCATCCTGGGTCGATCCAATATCGTTGGTAAACCAATGGCTCAATTGATGATGCAGAAACAGTATGGTGATGCCACAGTAACGGTTTGTCACTCTCGTTCAAAGACCCTGAAGGAGGAATGTCGTGCAGCCGATATTATCATCGCTGCCATCGGACAGCCTGACTTCGTAACGGCTGATATGGTGAAAGAGGGTGCTGTGATCGTGGATGTAGGTACCACCCGTGTACCTGATGCATCGAAGAAGAGCGGCTTCCGTCTGAATGGTGATGTGAAGTTCGACGAGGTGGCTCCGAAGTGCTCGTTCATCACCCCCGTTCCTGGTGGAGTAGGGCCGATGACGATCTGTTCACTGATGAAGAATACCCTCGCTGCTGGTAAAAAAGAGTATTATAAATGACGGCTCAAGAGTGGTACGAACAAGGTAACGCCTTTCGGAAAGAGTCTAAATGGCACGAGGCCATCAACTGCTATATCCAGGCTATTGCGCTTGACCCTGACAGTCCTGCTGTCGAGGCCAAGCGTATGCTTGATGACATCATGGCTTTCTATTGCAAGGATATGTATAATCCCTGATCACTTATGGGAAAGATGAGACGTGTGATGCTCATAGTGGCTGTTGCCATTGCCGCTATCATTCTGTTGGCGACAATCATCTGCAACAGTGGGTATGTGCAGAACAGACTCATCAGTATGGCTACCGATGCGCTTGAAAAGGAACTGAATACGGAAGTTCAGATCGAGGGTATCGGCATCAATCTTTTGGGGCAGCATGTTACTGCCTATGGCGTGAGCCTGAAAGACCAACAGCAGCGGGATTTGGTTCGTGTGAAGGAGATCTTTGGCGATTTCCGTCTGTTGCCTTTGCTGAGCGGACATGTCGCCTTGAAAGAATGTAGGTTGAGTGGTATCGACCTGCTCATCATCAAACCAGAAGATGGGCCTGCCAACTATCAGTTCTTGTTGGATTCCGCCAAGAAAGGGAATAAGAATAAGAAGAAGCAACCCAAAAACAAAGTCTTCCAACTCGACTTGCAATATGCTAAGTTGGAACAACTGCACGTCAGGTATAACGACAAGGACTATTATCTTGATCAGGCAGCCTATAGCGACTGGCGCGATAATAGACACTTGGAAATCAAGGGCTTGAACTTCAAGACGGACAACCACAAACCACGTCGTAACCATAACAAACCCCATCGAGGCGCCTTTGATGAGGGACATCTGGATTTGATGGCTGATATGGGCTTCGATATCCTTCGTGCTGATAAGGATACGGTACGTGCCAGACTGACCAAATGTTGTATCCAGGATACGATAGCAGGCATCGACCTGAACGATGTCAGGGCTGATATCCTCTATAGCGATAAGCATATTCACCTTTCTCGCCTGCATTGAGTCGCTTCTCCATTCCTCTGAATCTGAGGGTCGGCGTGGATGGCTCTGCCCATGAGATGACCTTCCGAGGGATCCATGTTAATACAGACGATCAACTCCTGACAATTAATGCCACAGGTATCATGCGCAACTTTACAAAAGCCCATGATCTGACGCTCCATTTCGAGGTGCATGATATGGTGGCAAAGCCTGGTATCAAGGATAAGATCATCAATCAGTTTACTGTTAAGAAGTACATGATGTATCAGATCTACGCCTTGGGCGTCGTGAAATATCATGGCAGTTTCGATATTCTGTGGCGGAAAGAGCAGTTTAGGGGCTTGATGAATACGGAGAAGGGTGATGTGGACTTCGAGTTCCAACTTGACGAAAGCACCAAGTATCTGACTGGACGTGCCAGCACCAATGCGTTGCATCTGGGTGACCTTTTCAATATGAAGAATCTTGGCAATATCGACTGTTCTGCCACATTCAAGATAGATTATTCGAAGCAGCGAACAGCCGAGATGCGTAAGGTGAAAGGTGGCAAACTGCCTATCGGAGAGGTGGGGGCTGATATCAGAAGTGTAGAATACAGGAACATAAGTCTGGAAAACCTCTTGGTTTCCATGGAAAGTGACGGTGCCCTTGCAGAAGGTCTTGTCACCTTGAAAGGCAATATGACAGACCTGATGCTGGAGTTCTCCTTCACCAACACCGCCGAGATGCAAAAGATAAAGGTAAAGCCCAGACTCAAGTATCGTCACTTGATTGAAAAGTGATTCTCAATATTATTTTTTTTGATTATTTTGCATACACTGTATACACTAAATACTTAATTAGTTGATAATCAGTATAGTTTATCAGTGTAAGCAGCTCGTATTTAGTGTATGCAGATTCTTCTTTATAGGCTTTCAGTACGCAATAAGCACGCAAACCATGGTTCCCCAGTAAGTTCGCAGATTCGTTTCTTCCTTCTCGCAATCTTTCTCTCCTTATCTCCTTAATAAATTCTCTAGAGAATTTTACCGTTACCCTTAATGTTTCTTCTTGCGATAGCCTATCAAAGCCTAAAATTCTCTAGAGAATTTAGCAGTTTCTATTAAGGAAACATCTTGCGATGCCGTATGTCTATCTTAGTGATCTCCCTTGCGAGCCATTACTACCTTCATATTGCGTCATTCTAATGCACTTACTGCCAATTCATTACTTTTCGTCATCCATTTCATTACGTTTTACCAACCAAAAAGTAACTAATTGAACTGCGTTTAGTTACTTTTTGCAATAAAAAAAGAGTTGCCGAGGCAACTCTTAGATGAATAGTGTCGATTGCCTGTTTCCTTGCGAAAATTGCACTGATGTAGTGCATAAAACAAAAGAAAAGTGCACTATAGTAGTGCAATTTAACGGTTTTTTCTGTTTTGCAACTTTTAAAATGTGATATTTTACAAATCAGTACATTCGCTGTTCTTAAATTTGGAAGATTCGGCTTTTTTGTGTACTTTTGCAGCATTATTTGAACATCTATGAGATACAGAATAAAGAAAGAAACTAAGCCGACTTTACCTACATACGGCAAATATAAGGCAGTGGCTGTGCATTATCAGACCATTGAGAGTCGTCAGATTGCTGAGGAGGCTACCAGAGGAATGACTATCAGTGCTGGTTTGCAGCCAATTTAGAAATTAATGCATTAATTACAGGATAATATGGCAAAAATGAAAGGCGCCATTGTGGTGGATACTGAGCGTTGCAAGGGATGTCAGCTTTGCATCATCGCCTGCCCTCAGAAAGTCATCGCCTTGGCCAACAAAGTGAATCTGCATGGTTATCCCTATGTGGAGGCTGTCAATGAGGAAGCCTGTGTGGGCTGTGCCTCATGTGGCATCGTCTGCCCTGACGGGTGTATCACCGTGTATCGTAAAAAAGTGGAGGAATAAGCTATGGCAGAAAACAAGGAAGTTGTGTTGATGAAAGGCAACGAGGCAATTGCCCACGCTGCTATTCGTTGCGGATGCGACGGCTATTTCGGCTATCCTATTACTCCGCAGAGTGAAGTGATTGAGACGCTGGCTGAACTGAAGCCTTGGGAGACCACTGGTATGCAGGTGGTTCAGGCTGAGAGTGAGTTGGCTTCGATTTACATGGTCTATGGTGCTGCTGGTGCAGGTAAGCGTGCGATGACCTCATCGTCATCCCCTGGTATCGCCCTGATGCAGGAAGGTATCACCTACATGGCTGGTGCCGAGGTGCCAGGTGTGTTTGTGAACGTGCAGCGTGGCGGTCCTGGTCTGGGA
>ONNY01000016.1 GCA_900319305.1 uncultured Prevotella sp. | reverse complement strand
TGCTCACCTATAAGGTCTATACGCTGGTATCACTCACCCAGTTGCGTGGCGATATGCCCGACCTTAAGAGTTTCTACACCCAGGAGGTGGATCTGCCGCAGCAGAAGAGCTTTTCTGTAGAAACCGTCAACGGGCGTCCTTACCGCACTTGCACGTGGAGCCAGTATGTGATGTTCCCCCAGATGACGGGTAAACTCCAGATTCCGAGCATCACCTTCGAGGGAATCGTGGTTCAGCAGAACCGTAATGTCGATCCCTTTGAGGCTTTCTTTAACGGCGGTTCCGGTTATATCGAGGTCAAGAAGAAGATCGTGGCCCCGAGCATCGATATCCAGGTAGATCCGCTGCCCCAGCGTCCGGCAAACTTCTCTGGTGGGGTAGGCAAGTTCACGATCTCTGCCCAGCTCGACAAGACCGAGACCAAAGCCAATGATCCCATCTCCATGCGTATCATCATCAGTGGTTCTGGTAACCTGAAACTGATGAAGCAGCCTGTGATCAATGTGCCGAAGGACTTCGACAAATATGAGCCGAAGGTCACCGACAAGACCAAACTCACCTCCAACGGCATCGAGGGCTCGATGATCTACGATGTACTCATCGTACCACGTCATCAGGGCAAATACGAGATCCCCCCTGTGGAACTCACCTATTTCGATACCTCGGAGAATGCCTATAAGACTATCAAGAGCGAAGCGTTCACCCTCGATGTGGCCAAGGGCTCAGGTGCCGCTTCGGTCAGCGACTTCTCCGGACAGGATCTGCAGGAACTCTCGAAGGATATCCGTTACATCAAACTCGGTGACACCCGTCAGCGTGCCCTCGATGACTTCTTCTTCGCCTCTACGGCCTACTGGATCTGTCTGGTGGTGCTGATGCTCATCTTCATCACGCTCTTCATCGTGTTCCGCCAGCGTGCCATCGACAATGCCAACGTTACGAAGATGCGTGGTAAGAAAGCTAACAAGGTGGCAACAAAGCGACTTAAACAGGCTGCCAAACTCATGACGGATGGTAAGGCCAGTGCCTTCTACGATGAGGTCCTGCGTGCCCTCTGGGGATATGTGGGCGACAAACTCAACATCCCTGTTGAGCAGCTCTCACACGACAATATCAGTCAGAAACTCTCCGAACGCTCTGTTGATGCCGACACCATCGCTCTGTTCATTGGTGCCCTCGATGAGTGTGAATTCGAGCGTTATGCCCCTGGCGATCCTAAAGGAAATATGAATAAGGTATATGATAAGGCGATGACGGCCATCTCACAGATCGAGGGATTGATGAAGCATCGTCGTTCCGCCAAGGCGTCGGCAGTGCTCTTGCTGCTCCTGATGTTGCCGCTCGGTGCTTCTGCTGTGACGAAGGCAGAGGCCGACAGTGCCTATGTGCGTGGCGAATACCAGCAGGCCATCACTGACTACGAGGCTTTGTTGAAACAAGGCGGCTCTGCCGAACTCTACTATAACCTCGGCAATGCCTACTACCGTACGGAGAACATCACGAAAGCCGTGCTCAACTACGAGCGGGCCCTGCTGCTCTCACCTGGCGATCGCGATATCCGTTTCAATCTGCAGATAGCCCAAAGCAAGACCATCGATAAGATCGTGCCAGAGTCGGAGATGTTCTTCATCACCTGGTATCGGGCCTTGGTGAATCTCATGAGTGTCGATGCCTGGGCGCGTGTGGCTTTGATCTCGCTGACGCTGGTCATCGTGCTGCTGCTCGTCTATCTCTTTGCCAGCCGCATCTGGCTGCGCAAGGTGGGCTTCTTCGGCGGCATCCTGCTCTTGGCGGTCTTCGTGTTCAGCAACCTCTTCGCATGGCAACAGAAGCAGAACCTCCTGTTCCGCAAGGGCGCCATCGTCGTTTCACCTTCTGTCACTGTGAAGAGCACGCCAGCCAAGAACGGCACCGATCTCTTCGTGCTCCACGAGGGTACGAAAGTCGATATCACCGACGCATCCATGCGTGGCTGGCTTGGGATCCGCATTGCCGACGGAAAGGAAGGATGGGTAGAACGTAAACAATTGGAGGAAATTTAACATGGTAAACAGTGCATTACTCTTGGCCAGTGAGGGCTTTTTGGATTGGTTGCAGAACGTCGATCGTGCGGCATTGTTGGCTGTCAATGGCAGCGACTCACTCTTCCTCGACTCCGTGGTTCATGTGCTTACCACCGCCATCACCTGGCTGCCGCTCTATCTCAGCCTGTTCTATCTGGTGGTGAAGAATCATAACAGCTTGCAGCGCATTGGTCTGATCGTGGGCTGTGCCGGACTCTGCATCCTCTTTGCCGGTGCTGTCGATGACCTCATCGTCAAGCCCACCGTAGCCCGTTGGCGTCCCACCCATGATCCAGTCATTGGCACCCTCGTCGATGTCGTCAATGGCTATCGTGGCGGCAAGTACGGTTTCTTCTCCGCTCATGCCTGCAACACGTTCAGCATCGCCATCTTCTTCTGTTGGCTGGTGCGTAGTTGGGCCCTCAGTTTCACCCTCATCATCTGGTCGCTTACCAACTGTTGGACGCGTCTCTATCTGGGTGTCCACTTTCCTGGCGACATCCTGGTGGGTCTCACCTGGGGCTTCATCGTCGGCACCTCCGTCTATTTCCTCTATCGTCGCCTCACGCGCCATTGGCGGGCAGAAGGCCGACGTTACATCACAACCGAATATACTGCTGGCGGCTTTGAGCGTCCCACCTGCGAGATTCCTGTCGCGGTGTTCTACTTTACGGTCATTTTCGCCCTCTTAAAAGCAACTTATCAATGAGTCATATAGATCCCCGTCATATCCATATCAGCGACTACAACTATCCGCTGCCCGACGAGCGTATTGCCAAATTCCCCATCGCCCGGCGCGATCATTCCAAGCTCCTCATCTACAACAAGGGTGAGGTGAGTTCCGATGTGTTCTACAATCTCCCTCAGTATCTGCCTAAGGGCGCTTTGATGGTGTTCAACAACACGAAGGTGATCCAGGCACGCATGCATTTCCGCAAGGAGACAGGTGCCCTCATCGAGGTGTTCCTGCTTGAACCCGCTGAGCCCTCCGACTATGAACTGATGTTCCAGACCACCGGGCACTGCGCCTGGTACTGTCTGGTGGGCAACCTGAAGAAATGGAAAGAAGGCTCTTTACGACGTGAGATCGAGATCAATGGGCAGACTGTTGTCGTCAACGCCACTCGCGGAGAACTCCACGGCACCTCTCACCGTATCGACTTCTCTTGGGGTGGGGATGTGAGTTTTGCGGAGATCATCGACGCCATGGGCGAGCTGCCCATCCCGCCATATCTCAACCGTGAGACCCAGGAGAGCGACAAGACCACCTACCAGACCGTCTATTCCAAGATCAAAGGGTCGGTGGCTGCCCCCACGGCCGGACTCCACTTCACGCCAGAGGTCTTAGCCGATCTCGATGCCCATGGTATCCAGCGCGAAGAACTCACCCTTCATGTCGGTGCCGGCACCTTCAAGCCTGTGAAGAGCGAGGAGATCGAAGGTCATGAGATGCATACCGAGTACGTTAGCGTGCGTCGCGACACCATCCAGAAGCTCATCGATCATGAGGGCTGTGCCATCGCCGTCGGCACCACGAGTGTCCGCACCTTGGAGAGTCTCTACTATATGGGATTGAAAGTGATGCGCGACCCTTCGCTCAACGAAGACCAGCTGCATGTCGCCCAGTGGGAACCTTATACCGGGGACTGTCCTCAGTGCGAAAGCGTCACCGCTTTGAAGGCTCTGCTCGCCTGGATGGATGCCCGCTCACTCACCGTCCTCCACAGTAGCACTCAGATCATCATCGCCCCGGGCTACGACTATCATATCGTGAAGATGCTCGTCACGAACTTCCACCAGCCGCAATCCACGTTGCTGCTGCTGGTGAGTGCCTTTGTCAAAGGCGATTGGCATAAGATCTACGATTATGCGTTGAGTCACGACTTCCGCTTCCTCAGCTATGGCGACTCCTCGCTGCTGATTCCCTAAATCAACTCAAAATGTCTGAGGGCATTCAGGATGCCGTTATCATCCACACTTGTGGTGGTATAATCGGCCTCCTGCTTCAGTGTCTCCAGGGCATTTCCCATGGCCACGCCGATACCCGCCGTACGGATCATCGACGTGTCGTTGCCGCCGTCGCCGAATGCCATCGTGAACTTCGGGTCGAGTCCTTCTTGATTGGCAATGGCGAGCAGTCCCTGGCCTTTATCCGCCTGCTTGGCAGTGATATCCGTGAACTCCGGGTGCCAACGCCCTGAGGTGCAAGTCGGGATGCGGGCCATCAACTCAGCCTCATAACTTTCAGGGAAGAACGGGGTCATCTGGAGCACCCTTTGTTGCAGCACCACTTCCACGGGCTTAGCCAACTCCAGGTTCTTTACAGCCAGATGTTGCCTGAAGATACGGTCCACGTCACCCTTCGGATCCAGCACCGCCACATCTCTTTCACCCACCACAATCAGACCGTAGTCCTTCTCACGCGAGTCATCTACAATCAACTGGGCGGCATCTTGGGGTATCGCATGACATGATACCGTCTGCTCGCCGATGAAGCAGAGGGCACCGTTGGTTGTCACGTAACCGTCTATCAGATGCTCAATAGCACCGAGGTTCGTGATGATAATCGGCGGGCGTCAGAGCCAGAATGGTAGAGGGAGGAATCTGGTGTGTCTCAAAACTCACCAGTGTCCCGTCGATATCGAAAAAAAGGGCGTACTTATCCATTGTCTAAAAAAATCCGTGCAAAGGTAATGCTTGTTTTCGAAATAACCAAGGAATCTATCAAAATATTGGTGCATTGTGCAGTTGAATGCCATATATATAAGATGATAAAGAGGGAGTTGCACGATAACCTCAGTGCCCCCTCTTTCTCCATTGCTGCATAGGTCCTTTCTGATTATTTTGTGTTATAGCTATAAAAAAACACTTTGAATTATTACATTCTCTCATATTTGCATTCAGAAAGATCAAAACACATTCATCACAAAATAATATAGAAGCATATGAAACTAGCAGAAGCATTAAGTATTCCACGAGTGGAGAGAATCAAGTAAATCATGGAAATAACAAAGGAACTCTTAAAACAGAAATTTGTGGAGTACAACAAACTGTACTTCAACAACGAGTTAAAGATGTGTAGGTTTACCTATACATACATGCGAGATGTGTTTGGCAGATATATGACTCACACCACTCCTAAAGGAGAAAAAATGGGACATATCTGGATATCAAAGAGTATAGACTTGAATGAGGAAATGCTTAAGGAACTATTGGTTCATGAGATGATCCACCATTACGTCCGCACTATTGATGGTGTGTTTTTCGACGGATTCTTCTGTCACGGTCGGCATTTTGTCCGTCAGGTCAAGCGTATCAAGAAACAATACGGTTTGGACATATGGATATGCAGCCCCTACTGGTTTTTCAGAAACGAGAAGCGCAACGTCACTTTCTCTCGCAAGGTCATCGCGTTCTTAAGAAACCGACTCCATTTATTTTAGTTTTGGGATGAAATCGCCAACTTGAAGGTTGAGTAATTGATTATGTAAATAAGGAAGTACGATATGATTAAATTTAGGAAAGTAACAGAATCAGACGAACAGTTGAACTCCCAAATCGAGGCGTTGAACAGAAAGGTGTTCCCATCCACAGAAACAACTGCGAACCTTCATTTTCTTGCAGGTTTGTATAAGGGTGCAACAGTTGACTTTATAGCAATGGAGGATGATGATGTGTTTGTTGGTTACACTTATGTCATCAACTTCTTCCAAGGCTCTTTCATCTATTATCTGGCCATTGAACCCGAGTATCAGAGTAAGGGTTATGGCACGGCATTACTGAAGCATCTTCGAGAGATTCAAGGCAATCGCCCCATAGCTCTGACCATCTTTCCGCCAGAACCGGACGATGACGACTATGAGGAATGTCTCAGAAGAAAGTGGTTCTATGTGAAAAACGGCTATGTTGACCAAAAGATACCATATCCAACCGAAGAATTCCATCAGTACGATGTTTATATGAGTGGTTTCGGAATTGGTTATATTGAACTCATGGCCATGCTTTATAAGGTCGATATGTTTATCAATTCACTCATCAAATATGGAAGATTTTAATTAATGTTTTATAAATCCTTGGCGGATTGACGGATAAAGTTTAAATTTGCAAACGATATATGACAGAAAAAGAGATACAAGACAAGATTGGTGCAATGCATCAGCGGTTTTTAGACCAAGATGACAAGTATGTACAGTTACTAAACCTCTTGGCTGAGTACAGCGACCTATCCGACGACAACGGTCATGCCGTTATATCGGCATTAAGGGATGGGCTCAAAGACTATGAGCGCTACCTGAGACTCGATAGTGCGCTCTCACCGAGATCCATTGTCATTGAGAAAAAGGGCGACCCGGAAACCAAGAAGGTCAAGAAGAGCGATGCAGAAGGCTACTATCGTGTGGCGCTCATCATGGACGACGGCAGCCGTCATGTCGTTCATTTCGGCAGGAAGCAGACGCATCTGCTCTATATCCTGTTTCTGCTCTGTTCCCAGAAGAATGGTCTGTTGGCTGATTTCTTCAGTTTTGAAGACCGCCAAGTCACACCCGTCATGGAAACTGTAGCCCAGTTGGTCAAGATAATATATCCCCAAACGTCTGACGCCGTTGCCCTTCAGATGGTCAAGGATCTTAGTCCTGATCATTCCTTCTCCGACACCCTTCAGAAAATGAAGGCCCCATTAGTTCATTGTCTGAGAAAAGCCAATTCATATAACGAACAGTACTGGTATATGCCCGATGCTGTCAACCAGAAAAAGAAGCAGTTATACCAGATCCGTATGCCTCAGGCCAATGTCATCTGCCCTCCCGAGTTCCAGCCCATCATCGAAGCCTTGCCAGATGCGGCAGACATCTTACAGCAGGACGGCATCAACATCAAGGTTAGAAATCTGGAAAATGATTTTGCGGATTGGAAACAGGCAGCAGAAGAAGGTGATGCCGACGGACTCTATTATATGGGAGTCTGCTATGGCACAGGTGATGTCGTGTCTCAAGATTATAAGAAATCAATCACCTATCTTGAGCAGGCAGCCCAAAAGGGCCATCTCGATGCCATTTTCCAGTTGGGCGTCTACCATATGTTTGGTTTCGGTGTAGAAAAGAATATCCGCCAAGCCCTTAAATACTTTGAGTTAGCCGCCGACAATGAGCATTGTGAGGCAGCTGCCTGGGCAGGACAGATTTACGAACGCGGTACCGATGGCGTTCAGGTGAACCACAAGAAAGCCTTCGACCTCTATATGATTGCCGCGAAGCAAGATCATGAAGAAGCCATGTGGTATGTCATCCAGGGTTATCTGTATGGTCAGGGTACCAAACAAGACTATATCAAAGCCTGGGATTGGGAACAGAAGGCAGAGAAGCTTGGATATGATCAGATAGCATTCCTCTACGGTGTATTTCTGTTCAATGAGGGAGAGGACTATTATGAAGATGCACTCGAATATTTCATTGATGCTGTCAACAAGCAGATCCCCATGGCCTACCTCATGATGGCCAAGATGGCTATCAGAGGCTTTTGTAGAACCGATGACGACATAAGCGAAGCAAAAGAATGGCTTCACAAAGGAGCCTTGTTGGGCAATGATCACTGTATAAACACCCTTAAAGATACATTCCCCGACTATTACGAAAGCCACAAGACTGAGTACAAGAAACCCCTTTCCCTGCTCGACCTCTATCGTGAGTGCCTCTCAAAGATGGACCACCTATCCTTGGAAACTTATATCCAGATGGTCGATGCTTACAGGGAAAGATGGCATTACAAATATCTTGAAGAGATCTGCAGGCAACTGAGCATTCACAAGCCCTCCGACAACAACGATGGCTCCAATACGCCGAAGCGTCGCATAACCGTCAGGAAGACAAAGAACGGCAAGTTGCCCTATGAATTGGTGCTGACATTGGCTAATGGTGAGAAAGTAGTTATCAATAAGATCAACCCCCATGGTCTGGTTCTCCTCCTCTTGACCATCATCTGCTCCTACAAAAGCGGCTATACCACTGCGATGGCAAAAGATGAAGCCTGCAGACCCGTTTTGAAGGAACTTGTAAGATTGGTCAATAACGAACAGATATACGATCTGGATGGTTATGTGGAAGGCTATATGGGCTACGAGAAAGACGATGCCATGAAAAAGAACGAGGATTACTACAAACAGTATTCCAATAAGGCCAAAACGGCAGTGAAGAGTGCAGTCGGCATTCGTGATGCTGTCATTAACTTCCTTTTCGAAAATCATCGTATAGCAGGCAGGAAGGTGATTCGTCGCATGAATATCGATGCTGAAAATATCGAGTTGCCTTCTGAACTGTTTGAACTGACCCAGATAATGCCGGATGCGATGAATGTCTTGCAAAATGCTGATAAACAGAAGATTATGTCGAATTTGACTGAGTAGAAACTGATAAGTTTATACCTATACACTTGGCACTTTTCTTAGGAAGGGTGCCCTTTTTTGATTACCTTTGCACCATGAAAGAAAAAGTAATAGAAACAATCAACAAGATGACTGACGCTGAGATACGTCAGCGTCTGGCAGAGTACATGGAGTCTGATATCACCCTCATGCCGCGCCTCGTGGCAGTAGAGGTACGCCTCTCTGGTGGCACGTCGTCAAGATGCCGCTACGATGTACTCCTCATCGACGAGGAGGGTGGTGAGACCTCTGTGAAGTTCCGCGACCGCTGTTCACGCCTCATGTACATCTACACGTTGCTTCACCCTCAGGGTTATCAGCGCCGCAGTGCTGCAGCCAACGATTATCGTGAGTTGCGTCAGCTCTTCTCTCAGCTCTATTTCACCGACAGTGAGGCTCTTGTCCGCACCATCGAGAGCACAGGCTACAATCAGTTCGTCAGCCAATACGTGACTCAGTCGCGCGTTGCTGTGCGTCAGACCTCACCGTTGGCTTCTCCCTTTGCCATCGACCGCCCTCAGGCCCACCATGGCAAGTTGCTCATCCCCTTCGTTGCCCAAGGCGGCACGGTCATCATCGATGCCTCTCTCAAACACTAATAAGTCTAACCTATAATAATACACACACTATGTACAAGAACGGTAAGAACATCACCATCATCGACCACAACGTCAACTGTGTTGACAACATCCTTTGCGACATCAGCAAGACTCACCCTCTCACTAATGAGGAGGAACATCAACTCTGGCTGGCTATGCAGCAGGGTAATCTGCGTGCGCGTGCTCGTCTCATCGAGTCCAACATGCGCTACGTAGTCAGCGTAGCCAAACTCTTTCTCCCTTCAGGTGCAGCCCTTGAAGACCTCATCCTTGCAGGCTGTGAGGGACTCACCAAAGCAGCTGATAAGTTCGACGGTTCGCTCGGCTACCGCTTCATCTCCTTCGCCACTTGGCATGTGAAGAACGAGATACGCAAGACGGCCTACGACCACATGAAGCACAATCACGTCTCGCTCGACGAACCTTTGGACTCAGAAGACGAGCGTGGTGCTACTCGTCTGGATAACCTCGCTGACGGTCATGGACAGTCGCCCGACTGGGACATCCGCTACGCCGAGGCACTCGATAGTATGGCATCGCGTGCCGACAAGCACCTCTGCGGTGCAGGTCGTCTGGTGACTGCGCTCCATCAGATGCTTCTGGAAGGCTATACAACCTCTGACTTTGCGCGTCGTTACAACCTCAACGAGCATCAGATGTCGCACCTCTTCGACCTCATCAGTCAGCCACCATCCTCAGGACCTATGGTGGCATAATGAAGAATTCAATATAACATAATGCATATGAAAGAATTAAAATGTCCCAAATGTGGAAACGTATTCACAGTCGATGAGTCTGATTATGCAGACATCGTGAACCAGGTTAAGACCAAGGAGTTTCAGGCTGAGGTCGACCGTAGAATGAAGGAGATGGAAGACCGCCAGGCCCTTCAGCAGCAGGCAGACTCCCTCAAGGCCGAGCAGCAACTGCAGGCCAAGCAGTTGGAGTTTACCCAACAGTTGGCTGCCAAGGAGAAGGAACTCCAGATGATGCAGACTCAGATTGACTACTACAAGGACCTGAAGACTCGCATGTCGACCAAGATGGTAGGGGAGACCTTGGAGCAGCATTGCAGCACCCAGTTCAACACCACTATCCGCACGCTCATGCCCAATGCCTATTTTGAGAAGGACAACGATGCCTCAGAGGGCAGTAAGGGTGATTTCATCTTCCGCGACAAGGACGATGACTTCGAATACATCTCCGTCATGTTCGAGATGAAGAACGAGAGCGACACCACTGCCACTAAGCACAAGAACGAGGACTTCCTGAAGAAACTCGATGAAGACCGCCGTAAGAAAGGCTGTGAGTATGCTGTGCTTGTATCACTTCTCGAGCCCGACAACGAGACCTATAACACCGGTATCGTCGACATGTCGCATCGCTACGAGAAGATGTACGTCATCCGTCCCCAGTTCTTCATCCCTATCATCACGCTGCTTGTGCAGGCAGCCAAAAAGAGCCTGGAGTACAAGCGCCAGCTGCAAATTGCCCAGAGTAAGGAGGTTGATGTCACCAACTTTGAGACCAAGCTCAATGAGTTTAGAGACCTGTTCGGCAAGAATGTCAAGAATGCTCACGACCGTTTCCAGGATGCCATTGCCGCCATCGATAAGTCGATAGCCGACCTTCAGAAGGTAAAGGACAACCTCCTCAAGAGCGACGACCATCTCCGTCTTGCTAATGGTAAGGTCGACGACCTCACCATCCGCAAGCTTACCTATAAGAATCCCACCATGAAGGCTAAGTTCGATGAGGCCCGCGACGTCGCTGAAGAGATAAAATAACCACATTTCCCCTCAAATCCTTGGTGGTTTGAGGGGAATGTTTTATTTGCAACGAAACCATTTACTAAAACGAAATAGTATTGTTTGTTTCTTCTATTACTTCAAATGAAGAGAGTTGATATATAGAAGAATCTTATCATAGAACTGATTTCCTCTTCCCTTCAGATTGTCCCTATAATATGCAGCTTTAAATTGCTTGATGGTCATTTTCTTGTATTTGTTTAAAGCACCGGCATTCATTCTTCTGAATTCATCAAAACGAGGTAAGTACTCTAGACGCGTATTATCTGTTATGTCAACATCTATGCCTCTTGCTTCCTCAGAAGGTTGTTCATCATTCTCATCGAACGGGTTTCTCCATGAAGATAGATGCCTCTCAGCTTCCTCAGCCGAAGAGAATTGACATGGCACAAGCCTTTCCATCTCAATACAGTCTTGGCTAGGGTTGTACATAAAAACAGAAACGCCCCACTTGTTCCCAATACGATATGCCATCATTCCATAGTAACAGGCTCCCATTCCTTTTATTTTCAACTCATCATATGGAAAGGGTTCTTTATCGAGTGCCCTCCACATTAATGAACCATTGTTACCATAGTCTGCCATGTTGGGCAAGGTAAATATGCCATATTTTCCTTCGTGTCTTAGTGCTAGTGTGTCATATGTCCAATGGTCAGTAAAAGGTATCCACCTTAGATTCTCGTCTTCGTTTGTCGGTTGGAACATCCACTCGCCTTTAACAAGAGCCACATCTCCACACGATGTTTTGATATAATTCTTTTGAACCTTTGGCTTGGCGGCAACGATCTCCACTTTCATATCAATATTTAGTTGTTGGGCGATTGTGCAAAGGTCGCAGACTTTCTTCTCTGTTGAGGTCTTTGTCACAAGATAATAGCCTTCTCCCACTTCTTTCTGACTCATTCTGTAACCAGGGTCTTTAGCCTCTCTCTTATCGAGGAGTAGAATGTCTTGACTACCAATACCAATGATACCGAGGTCTGCAACTCTTTTTACACCAACTTTCTTAATGGCCAAAGCTAAAGTGTCACATGCATTGCTCTCTTCAATCACCGTACCATCACTGAATGTCACTCGGATTTTCTTACCACATTGTCTCTTCATATCTTTATCGTTTAATAATTATATTTGAAACCAAAGGTAATAAATGCCCTCCAAATATCCAAATAATTAATGATAAAAAATATTAAGCCAAATAATTTACTATTTTCACCTATTTATATATAATCCACAATATGATTAAACAAGGGAACCGCGTTATAATGAAAAAGTACTTTTTTAGAGAACTATATGGGATTCATATAAGATATAATGGTCGATAACATTTTTCTCTTCAAATCCTTG
This sequence comes from uncultured Prevotella sp., assembly GCA_900319305.1. Lineage (GTDB taxonomy): Bacteria > Bacteroidota > Bacteroidia > Bacteroidales > Bacteroidaceae > Prevotella. Next base: position 19,154 of record ONNY01000016.1, on the reverse strand, counting down.
CATGTTTGAAGGGAAATGCTTATCTTTGCAACGTTATTTATAACTTAAGAACTTAAGATATACAAATATGAGTACTGATGAAGCGCTTACCAAACAGGTGAACGATATCCTTCAAGATGAAAATGTAAACCGTCAGGTTCGAATTGATACAGTCGAAAAGCAATTTGCCGTAGACAATATGTCCAGCGCAATTGTTTATAAACTCATTGGCGACTTATGCTATCCTGATGATGCATGGTATTCATCAGAATACTATGCAAAAGCAATAGAAATATGGGCGTCTCAAGGCGTTGAAACCATAGATTTGGCAGAGATATGTGAACGAGCAGCAAAATCCTTTGTCGCTATTGCAGAATTTGAGGAAGCAGAGGGATACTATCTTAAGGCATTGAAGTTGAAGGAAAAGTTTTTGGGCGAAGGTCATTCAAGTTTGGCTTCACTTTATAATGAGATAGGTATTTTCTATCAGTATAATCCAGAAAAAGCTATACCTTATTATCAGAAAGCCTTGGATATCTGGAAAAAAGAGGCTGACATAGATCCTTTTGATATTTCAACTTCATATTATAACATAGGTGCAGCCTATGTAAAGCTACATGATTATTCAAAAGCACTTGAATATCTGAATCAGTCGTTGGATATTCGTACAAGAGAATATGGTGAGATGAACCCTTATGTGGCACTTGTTATAGGACAAATAGGCGGTGTCTATTTTGAACAAGAAGATTTTGCTAAAGCCTTCGAATTGTTCTCAAAAGCATATGACATTTTTAAAAAGACGGTAACCGCTAAAGATCCATGTACAAAGCAAATGAAGAAGAATCTGGATGCTGCTAAGAAAAAGCTGGGTTGATTTATGATGTTATTATTCTATTAAGTGCTAATAAATATTTTTTTTCTTTTATTATACCCAAAGTATCAATAATAACATGTAATTTTGTAACCATTAAATAAATGTGTTATGGAAATAGTAAATAAAGAAAATGCTATTCGTAGTATAGTAAAAAGTGCAGTTAAAGCATATGCAAATGGCTTTTCAACTCGTCACCTTGCAGAAGTAGAGGACGAGAACGGCGTAATTTACATGGAAATGCATAATGTTTTTATTGCAGCACTTGATAAAGAAATTCAACACTATGTTTTAACACGCTCTATTCGATTATCATTGGACACTATGCTTGAGAGCATGGCAATAAGCATTGCTGAGCTTAATTATAAGGTAAGTCAATACGTGGAGGGTACCTTGTATAGGGAACAAACTGATTATATTGTAGAGTTGTTGGAACAGTATCATAGAAGAATTCCTAAAATTGAAGACTATCAAGGTATTACGGAAAAGAAAGGTACAGCCAGTACGAAACGTCATGAAAGTGATTATTACTTGGTAGACGAAGAAACAGGTATGCATTATTTGATAGAACTTAGAATTGGGGGAAATTTGGATAATCAAAAAGCCCGCTCTGTGAAAAAAGCTTTATTGGAACAGTATTGCATTCTATCAAATAAATTGGGTGAAGGAAAAGTAAAAATCTTATTTGCTACAGCATATAATCGTTATAGTGAAGGTAAACCTTGGACTCAAGGACGGGTCCTTCAATACTTCTCTCAACAAGAATTGTGTATAGGGCGAGACTTTTGGAATTTGGTTTGCAAATCAGAGCATGGTTTTGAGATTGTTATTGACGAATTCACAAAAGATGCTCATTACATAAATGATGCTTTCCACGAAATTATAAATGCATATTCTGAAAAAGGATTATGGTAAAATAATCTATTGTAATACACGTACAATTTTTACAAGATATATCATTTAATTTTTTTAGTTTTTTAGTATGAATACAGTAAATAAAGAAGATGCTATTCGTAGTATAGTAAAAAGTGCCGTTAAAGCATATGCTAATGGTTTCTCAACGCGTCACCTTTCTGAACTCGATAATGAGAATGGTGTAATTAATATGAAGATACACAATGTATTCATTGCAGCGCTTGGGAAAGAAATCCAGTATTATTCTGCTCTTGCTCGTTCTCTTGATAGTTCCCTTGGAAATATGCTTGAGAGTATGGCAATTAGTATTGCCGAACTAAATTATAAGGTAAGTCAACACGTGGAGGGTACCTTGTATAGAGAGCAAACTGATTATATTGCCGAGTTGTTGGAACAGTATAAGAGAAGCGAAAATAGAAGGATCCCTAAAATTGAAGACTATCAAGGTATTACACAAAAGAAAGGTACAGCCAGTACGAAACGTCATGAAAGTGATTATTACTTGGTAGACGAAGAAACAGGTATGCATTATTTGATAGAATTAAAGATTGGGGGAGATTTAGATAATAAGAAAGCCCGATCTGAGAAAGAAGCTTTGTTGGAACAATACTGCATTCTAACAAATAAATTGGGTGAAGAAAAAGTCAAAATCTTATTTGCTACAGCATATAATCGTTATGGTGAAGGTAGACCTTGGACACAGGGCCGTGTCCTTCAATTTTTCTCTCGTGATGAATTATGCATTAGTCGAGACTTTTGGAATCTTATTTGCAAGTCTGAGCATGGCTATGATGTTGTAATAGATGAATATAAAAAAGATGCCCATTACATTAACGAGGCTTTAAATGAAATTAAGGACGCTTATTTACCAAACGAATAATGAAAGACCCTAATTGGAGAAAGTGTATTCTTAGGGATGATAGTCGGGATATTATTAAACGTATCCCTGATAACTCAGTTGATTTAATCTTAACAGATCCTCCATACAATCTTGGGCAGCACTCAACAGGTAATATCCCTCTGCCTGGTCGCTCTGCAATGAATAATGATGTTGCAGAATGGGATATGATAGATTTCAATCCAGAAGAGTGGGCTGATGAGTTTATCAGGATTCTTAAACCTACAGGGAATCTATTCATTTTCACTTCATACAACCAGTTGGGGCGTTGGTATAACTGTTTAGACCATAAGTTTGATACGTCAAACTTCATGATATGGCACAAGACAAACCCTGCGCCTAAAATTTTCAAGGCTGGTTTTTTGAATAGTTGTGAGATGATATTCACATGTTGGAACAAGAAGCATACATGGAATTTTATTTCTCAGGCAGAGATGCATAACTTCATAGAAAGTTCTATATGCATGAAACCAGAAAGACTGAGTAATCCCAAGCATCCTGCGCAGAAGCCTGTTGCTATATTAAAAAAAATGATAGAAATTGCATCTAATGAAAATGATATTGTGTTTGATCCATTTATGGGCGTTGGCTCTACTGGTGTTGCTGCGATAGATCTAAACAGGCGTTTTATAGGCGTAGAACTTGACAACGCATATTTTGATGCAGCCAGGAAGAGGATTGATAATGCATTGGCGCAAGGTAATTTATTTGCGCAGCCTATTACACCCAAACCACAAATTGAAAAAGAAACAAAAGAATTTATGGCAAGTGAACCTTTGGAAATACCAGTGTCACCTATTCGAGAATTGAACTTATTCTTTAAGAAAGAGAATGAAGATGTGTCTCAGATGAAAATCAATCGAAACATTGCTTCAGATTTGTCTCCGATTATCAAATGGCCTGGTGGAAAAGAAAAAGAATTAAAATATATTATCCCTAATGCTCCCACGTTTAACCGCTTCATTGAACCCTTTGTCGGTGGCGGCTCTGTATTTATGGGAATAGAAGCTGAGGAATATCTTATTAATGATTTCTCCTCGGAGTTGATAGAACTTTATCGTTCAATAGAAAAAAACGACAAAGATTTCTTTATGTATACAGAAATGATGGATGCTTCTTGGAATAATGCTATCCAATTCTTTCATGCAAAAACGCAATTGAAAGATACTTATATAGGATATAGGAAAGCGCTCATCGGTAAAAGTGAACTGAAAGAATTTGTTCATTCATTCTGTCTAATCAACAAACAGGACATATTGAATATTATTGGAAATGATTTCTCATCATTACCGTGTATTTTGGTAAAAGAAATGGAAACGAACCTTTTCCGTAAGATGGTCCGAATGAGAGAACTTGAGATTGAAAAGCACGAACTTCCTGACAAAGATTTGGATGACAATATAGAAACAGCCATCAAGAGTGCTGTGTATATGAACTATCGCTATCTCTACAACAACAATGAGATATCCAATGACAATATCAAGTTGCATTGTGCTCTATTCTTCTTTATGCGAAACTATGCATACAGTGGAATGTTTAGATATAGCTCAAAAGGGGAATTTAATGTTCCCTATGGTGGTATCGCATATAACAGCAAATTTCTGAAAAAGAAACTGAACTACTACAAGTCCCAGGAGTTGCGCCAGCATTTCAGTAAAACAAAAATATATAATCTGGACTTTGAAGTATTCCTTCGTACAATTGCCCCTAGTGAAAATGACTTTGTATTTCTTGACCCTCCATATGACAGTGAGTTTAGTACATACGCTCAAAACGCATTTACACGAGACGATCAAAAACGTCTGGCAGATTATCTGATAAACGAGTGTAAGGCCAAATGGATGCTAATTATTAAGAATACGGATTTTATTTATAACCTATACAATAAAGTCGGTGTAAACATACGTACCTTTGATAAGGAATATGTAGTAAGCTTCATGAACCGAAACGACAAAAAAGTAACGCACCTTTTGATAACAAACTATTAGTATTATGGCGAGAATTACGGAAAGTCAATTGGTTCTTCCTGCACTTTATCTGATGTCTAAATCAGAAAGTGGGTTCATGAGTACAAGTGAATTGATTGCAAGATTGGCGACTGTTATGCATCCAACAGGTAAAGATGCACAAATACTTTCAGGAAGAACAGATACATATTTTTCTCAAAAAGTAAGAAATTTAAAGAGTCATGACACTCTAGTCAGGCAGAATTATGCTACACATTATGATGATGGATTTCAGATAACCCCTCAGGGAGTAGCTTTTGTAGAGGCGCATGAGGATGCAATCGATTATCTCATGAACAATGATTTTAATTATGAGGACGTGAAGACTGCTATTGATTATATTTCTTCATCTGGTAGAATACATATAATCCCTGTTGAAGAGATGATAACTGAGGGAAGGATTACCACACGAAATATTCAAGCACGAGAAAGGTCGTCAAGGCTAAGAACGATTGCAATAGAGCATTTCACCCACAATAATATGATTAGTTGCGATTGTTGCGGTTTTAATTTCCCAACAGTATATGGCCAAATCTATGGAAAGGATTGTATTGAAATACACCACAAAAAGCCATTATTTCAATATCAAGGCGACACATTTGATCAATTTGTAGAAAATGCGCTCAAAAATTTGCTTCCAGTTTGCCCCAACTGCCATCGTGTAATTCACAAAAACCATATTGGTAGTAATAATATTGATGAATTTTTGAAAGAAATGCAACAAAGATTTATATGATTTTTTTTGTCAAAATTGTTCTATGATAATTACTATAATGAGCAGTGGATAAAAAACCGCTGCCCATTATTTGTGTTACTTCATTTTCAACCATTTGTTTTTTGAAATTCACCATATATTTCATCAGCTAACTTGTCTGTGAAAAACTGACGGAAAGGTTCATAATCATCTCTTGATATGAATTCCTCATCACATTCTTCAATATCTTTTTTAGCAATCTCTAATAAACGCTTTTCGATGAATTCATATAACGTATCCTGCCATGAGATGGATATGTCGTGGTTTGAAATTATCCAATCAAAGACATCCTCTCGCGTGCTGTCCCATCTTCTGATGTATTTAAGTAGATCATCATCACTCATCCCTTTTGTTAACTGCATCTTTGGTGGCATTATATCGTCTGGGATATAGACGATATAGGCATCGTCAAAACAATAGCCATCACCGTATGTTTCCATCAAGTAATCAACATCGCTGATATTCCAAATTTTACCTTCGTCACCAGGGTTGGGCTCAAAGCATGGGTCTCTTTGGAATAAGGTAAAGAAGACATTAGGGAAAATCTCATCGTAGAATAGCTGGAATAGATTATCATCACTATCCTCGAGAATCGGCATCAGCCCTCGAGAGAGATCACCATCATACTCCTTAACGATCTTTTTAAGCGTTTCATGTTCTTCGTCCGTGAGTTCGATTTCTACCTCATACTTCTCGTCTTTGTAGTAATAATTACCATCAACCCAAACTTTAAATGTATATTCCATATAGTAACTAGTTTTTATTTCCATTCTTTTGGTATTGGACAATTATATTCTTCGCCAGTGAGTTCTATGTCGCCAGGTTCATCTTCTTCGCTTTCTGCATAATAGTCCATGTACTCTTTCTCATAAAACTTATAGGCAGCAGAACGCAACTCGGAATTAATTGTCTCATACAGATCAGGGAAATCGTCGGCTACAATCTCTCTGAGATCATTGCACTCAGGATATTGCTTAATGAGTGTCTTTATCTTTTCAAGTTCATCATCGTACAATGATAACTTAATGGGGTGGGTTTTCTTATTATAAGTGCCAATGATGATTCCATTGACTTCATATTCTTTTCTTTCCATATATGTTATTTGTTTAAATATTTTTCAATATACTCTTTGGCATATTTCTTCAGTTCATTGCCTTCGAGGATCTGGATGTGGCCAGCGAGACCGATATAGAAACGGCCGATGCCTTCCATGCTGCAAACATCGGTTGTAAAATACCAGATGTTATTGTCGCCTTTATGGGCTGTTATGCTATCCTTGGCTCTGGGGTATTCCTCTATGAGCAGATTCTTGGCCATTAAGTCGAGTTGGAGTGAGATGCGGGTGGTGGTATTGCCGCTCATATGGAAGATGTCAACCTTCACAGCCTGATGGCTAGCCATATTTTTCCATGGCTCATCTTCGAGAATCTCTACATAGCCGATACGATTTATGCTGAAAATGCGTACGCCCTTCTTGTCGATATCGTAGCAGATCACCAGACCGTCTTCAGACTTGATGTCGTAGGCTTCTACATGACGGTCGCTGACGGTGCCACCGTTGTTTGAGGCATACTGATGGAGGATGACGCAGCGTTTTTGGGTACAGGCATGCTGCAGACGCGATACGATGGCAGCTTTGTCTTTGTTTTGGAAAACCTTACGGTCGATCAGTTGCAGGCGCATCTCCTCAGGCATGATCCTCGACTCGGCATTGACTCGGAGATAGGCTGTGCCGTTAAGTTCGACAACCCGATAGGGATGAGGCTCCACATGAATGGCCACGACAGTATTGTCGTAAAGGGCCTCGATACGTAGATAGGGTAGGGCGTCCACTCCGAATTGTTTCTTGGCCACATCCTGAACATAGCGCATATAAGCATCGATGGTCTGTGTCTTCAGATGGTGCATGTCATTGTCGAGCCCCACTACATAACCTTGGTCGTTCACACCCAGATAGAGCGTTCCGCCGGTGGTGGAGTTGAGAAAGGCGCAGATGCCTTTCATCACGTTCATGTTTTGGGCATACTCATCGGGCTGCATATTGTTATCGGGGGGAAAGACAATAGAGGTCTTGAACTCGAGCGTGCCGCTTTCCACACCAAGATAGATGCCCTTGTCGGCTTCAAGGTCGGCATCGTTCTCTGTCTCCATCGAGAGGGTACGGATAATCTCACGACGGATCACGTTGAGGGCAGAACCGGAAAGGGTGCCCTGCATGGAGTTGGCGGTCTGGATGAGTCGGGCGAGTCGTGCCAGCTGTGGCAGTGATTCCTCGAAGCTGCTTATGGCATCGGCCAGTTTCTCTGAGTTGTCCTTCCGACCATATTCTTTCAGAAGATCAATGATGGATAGTCGGATGAGGGTTGACTTAGCTTTGCGGTATTCCTCATCTGGATCGAGCCTGATGGCGCTGATATCCTCCCCATTGACAAACTGGATGAGTGCTCTCAAATAGGTGCGGGCGAAACTGATATAGGAGGCAGACAGGTCGTCGCCAATCATCTCTGCCATTACGTTGGCGTTGGCCAGATAGCGGAAACGGTCTGAGGGTTTCAACAGGGATTTCTGATAGTCGAAGAGCAATCGTAGCAGTAGTCGTATCAGTGCGGGACTGAGTTCCGTCGTATCTTCTTCCTCACGCTGGTAAACGGGAGCTTCTGTGAATTCTGCAAAGGTGCGGATACAGTCGTGACGGACAGTCTTCTCATCGAATTGTTGTTCAGTGTCGCCTTTTACATAACCACGGATCAGTCCATAATATTTCCCTTGGCCGAAGTCATTGATGGTGATGATGGCAAAGTCACCCCTGTGATAATCACTCTTACCTTCAACGCGAATGGCAACTCCTATCTCCGTGAGCCACTCTGTGTAAGCAGGTTTGTCGTCGATGAGCTTGGCTGTCATGCTGTCGCCGTCGAAGTTGACGCATTCTTCAGTGTATTCCATGAAGAACTTGATCAGCTGGTCCTGGATGCTGAAGATGCCGTGATAGGGATTCTTGACTGTAGCTGTGAGATAGTCGCCCACATGGAAATATTGTGCAAGCTCGTCTGAATAGTAATAGACGATGCTCGGACGGTCATATTTGATGATGCCCTCTATTTTATGGTAGTTGGGATCAACGGTTTCAACCCATACGTCATGGCTTACTCTTGTCACTTTCACAATCACTTCGTCGCCTTCTTCATATGCTTTCAGTTTGTGGACAGCGGGTTTGTTGTGTACTCTGGCCTGCTCAAGGATAAAATCCTTGGTATACTCGTCCATATCGACCACGCTGTTGGAAAGACTTTGCTTGAGTTTCTGTCCTGCGACGGTTCTGAGGGTGATGCCGATGCCGGTGTCGAGCGAATTGGTACCTGAGTTGATAAGCTTTTTGGAATCCGCCATGTTGTCGTGAGTCAGCATCAGGGCATTCTTCGTCAATATGGCCGTGCCGTATTTGGTGAGTATCTGAGGCTTGGAGAGAGGAACATCGAAATGGGCCAGTTTACAGGTGTTGTGTACAAAGAGCTCTGTGCCCAACTTATCGAGGTCCTTCCATGTGAATCCAAGAAAGGTCACTTTCTCATGGCAGATGCGCTGCATCACGGTTCTGACGATGAGGTCTGAGAGAGTGGGGTTCATCTGGCGCAGACCGTTCATGAAAGCCACATAGGCTGCCAATGCCAGAGGATGATCACCGTCTGCCAGTAGATAGGTGGCGAGCATACTGACGTTCGCTGTTAGTATCTGGCGTTCCTGTTCGTCGGCAAAGACCGGACGTTCCGAGATATCCCGCAACAGGTCAGTGATGCGTTCACGGAACAGTTCAATGGTAGTAGCATAGAATGCATCTTTACTTCCTTTCTCGTCAGAGTCGCTCAGATAGGCCTGCAGCTTTTCGAAGTTGTCGTCGATGTACTCTTTTTTTAGGTCGAGCCAAAGTGGTGTCTTTTCGGTTGTAGCCATAATATTGATTGTTTTATCTGGCAAAGATAGGGATTTTTCTTGAAACAAACAAATATCTGAAAGGATTTCTTTCAAAATCCCTTTATGTTTTTTGACTGTAACACTGTAACGCGAAACGGTTGTGATTGCCAAAATATGGACGATAACGGCATGAGTCGTTATATGGAGAAACGACTGAACAGCGAGAGCAGAACGATGCTTGCATTGACTATGCCGAGTCGTGAAGGAGGAAGAGTAAAACTCAACAATGATGAAGAGGGGTGGGATTAAACTAAATTGTCATCGCTATAGCAGAGATTCTCTTGCTTAGATCCAGAAGGGCTTCACGGAATTGCTGGCGTTCACTTTCTGTAAAGGCTGCCGTTTTGCCGTTTACGGTATTGCCATTCACTTTCTGCATGAGCCACGCACGCGACTTGCCAAAGTATTTCTGGGCAATGTAACTGAGTGAGAGTGCCTTAGCTATTTCTCCCATTTTGGCTCGTATGATCATCTCGTCGCCCTCGGCAAGTGCCTTTTTCATCCCTTCGTCGAACTGATTGATACCTTTCTCCAGTTCGTCTGCTGAAAGTCTTACTGATGGTTCTTTTCCTTCAGTGATGTCCTCAAAATAAGCCCTAACCTTTGGGGCTTTAATGTTGTTTTTAGGATTTAGTTCCATACGTTTATGCCTTTAGTCCAACATGTTTGTGCTCTCTTTTGATGGCGCAAAGATACTAAACAATTGTTTAATCCCCAAAGAATTATCAGATAATCTTTAATAATAAACAAAAGTTTAACGTTTGTTAGTTCGTACATCACTCGCTTCTCAGCGAACCCCTTGTATAACAGCAAAAGGGCTCGCTGTCTCAGCGAACCCTGTATGCTAATTCACAAACCTAAAAGCATTATTCAAATGAAAAAGATAACTAAATATAAACCCTAATTAAATATGAACTTGTTGCAAAGTTACGGGGATTTGGGGCTGATTCCAAGAAATAAGCCAGATTTTTGTAGAAGTTGTTGCGACAAGGGGATGAGATTGCGACAGAGTAGGGGTGCTGGGCCGTCATCACGACGTGTCGAATAACAACTCAGAAAGAACATCGGAGGCTTGTTCTCCGTTTATAGAAGACTCCTTGGAAGCAAACGGGCGCTTTATCTCGTCAATACTTCTGAGGAGTTTTTTTAAATGATCGTCAACCAAATAGTCGACCTCACCCTGCTTGCGATTGTCGTAATAGAATAGCTTATGTCCGTGTGCACGAAGTTCCTGGGCAACTACACTCTCATACACGGAGCCGACATGGCTATTTTACACTTTTCAATAGGTTTTTTCAATCCAAAAATACACTTTTCAATGATTTTTCGTGTTGCAAAAATACACTTTTCAAATGAATTAGCCAAATTTTTGAACCAGATTCTTTTATTTTTGCGTATAATTATCTATTGGCGAGCCGTCAAGCGGTCGAGTTTTGTGTCACCATCTGCCTCTTCTGCATTAATAGGTGTACCATGAGTGACATATGGGAATTGCTGAAGAAATAAAGTTGTCGTCAATATCACCTTGTTTTTTGACTGTAACACTGTAACGCGAAACGCTTGATGAAAGAGGCCGACCTCATCGAGGTCGGCCTCCGATTTTTACAGTCCCATGCAGGACGTGGCGCCAAGGGCCGTCAGGATCGCACTCGCGATGGATACAATAATCTGCGCAATAAACTTTGCGGTTTCTTTCTTACTCATAACTCTCTTAATTTTAATTTGATGTTTCTTAGTCTTTTAATACTGGGGGCAGCCCTTAGGCTGAACTGCCCCCATGTTGAAGTTTAGCCCGCTGGCTGGTCGTCTTCAGGATCTGTTGGAGTGGGGATGATACCGCTTCCACCGCTGGTGTTACCACCGTTGCCACCGTTGCCACCGGTCTCTGAGCCTGTCGAAGAGCCTGAGCCGTTCTCACCCTCGGTCTCTGAGCCTGTCGAAGTGTCAGGATCCTCCACGGTGCCTGGATCGGTTGATGTCACACGCTTCACCTCATCACCGTTGCGGTCGAAACAGGTGATCTGGATGGCGGTGTCGGCCAACTCGTCCTTCAGGTCGGTGGCAGGGGTGAAGATGATGCGGCGACTGGAGATCAGACCCGCTTTCACGTCTTCCACCTTCTCCACACTCTTGGCGCGCAGGCCGAAGCGCATGGTGCCGAGTCCAGGCAGCGCCACCGAGTGACCTTCCGTCGCCCACGCCTTGATCACTTCTCCGGCTGCATCCCAACAGGCCTGCATCACACCGCGGTTCACACCACTTCGGAGAGCAGCCTCCTTGATCACCTTGTCCTGCGCGAGGGCCGTGTAGAGCTCGGGCTGCATCACGTAACGGTACTGGCCTGGGTCGTTCTTCTTGAACTTTACTAATCTCTCTACTGCTTTTACTTTCAATGCCATAATTCTAATTGTTTTAATGGTTAGTGTTAAAATTTTTTATTCTCACGCGAAAGAGCCGCCGTCTGCTGCTATACTGGAAAAAATATCCTCGTGCACTAGGAAAATTTTACTCCCCAGTTAGGCCGCAAGTCTTTCTCTCATTTCGACGGTGCAAAGATACAACATTCAGATTGCGGTTCACGAATAAATTCTCAAAAATTTTCGATTTTTTTTTTGTCCGTTACGCGTTACAGCGTTACAGTTAAAAATTCAACGATTTCTAGTCTTAAAATTCTACTATATTTATATATATATTTATATATATATTAATATAGAGTATTATTTTGACCTTTCTACCATCATTTTTTGGACTGTAACACTGTAACCGAAACGCTCAGATTGTGTTTATGGTGATGGGCATTCGATTTGGATAAATTTCTCACGCTCAAGAATGCAAATTTATTTGTATTCTCTTCGCTTAATCGAAATTTTGCACTATCTTTGCATCCCGATAATAACCATTACCTCAAAGATGACCAAAAACCAAAGCACCCATGGTGATTGTTGTTGGGCGGCGTACTTAAAAGACGGCGCACTGCGTGAGAATTCACCCACTATGTTTTATTTGTGAGGAGAGGAGATCTCTCCATGCGCTGCGCTTAGTCGAGATGACAAAGAGGGCGTGTGTTTACCAATTTTCTAACCAAATAAAACTAATAAATAATGAACAATACCAATACTAAATATAAATGTGCCAGTCTTGGGAAAGTCAAGAAACTGGCTTATATCGTAACGCTGGACAATATGTTGAAGTCGTACGACGGCCTGAAGAAACAGGATGAAGAAGCCATCGCGAAGTCCGGCAGTAGTGTGAGTATTCTAACGGATGCAATCATCGAGAAGCTGACTAACCTGGTGAACAGCGAGCGAACGTTGACCTGCAGAAACGTGCTGATAGCCAATTATGATACGATGACCAATCCGCAGTACTGGCTGAACCGCAAGTTGTTTGCCGATCTGCCGAAGGCCGATTCCTACGCTTTACAAAAGAAAATCCGTCAGATGGTGGATCTCATGGCTGAATTGGCGATGAAGATCTTCCAATTGGGTGAGAGCCACAGCGATGCGTTTTTTAAGAAGCTCATGAAGAGCTACGAGGCCTGTCAGAAAACGCCCTATGATATCTGGAAATCGCGGCAACTCAGACTCACGATGAAGAAATACAAGCAATACCAGGCGGAATTGACCGCCGACATCCTGAACCTCGTCGCGAGGCAAGGTGTTGTCGGCCAACTTCATCGACGCAGCTGCCAAACTCAGACGCTACTCTTATTGGGAGGGCAACAAGTTCATGATCGACTACCCCTTGGCCAAGCAATACCTGTATCGCATCTTCGACAAACTGACCAACGACCAGCGCATCGCCTTATATTATTATAATGTGCAGATGAACCAGTTGCATCAGGATATGGACGAACTCGCTAGGAGAAAGGCCTTGAAGACGCACGCCAAGGCAGATGTGGCTGTGCAACAGGATGAGGAAATGTTCAAGCACGTTCACCCCTCATTGGATGACGAGGCGGCATGGCAGATTCACAACGAGGTGAAACGGCTGGTAAAGCGTCAGGGCATCCAGGAGATATGCCAATATCTTCATAAGCTAGCTTCGGAGGATAAGATCTTTCTGCCCAACATGCCATCAGTGGCCTATGCGGAATTGGTTCGTATGGGAATGCCGGATGGAGAAGGTTTTACTTTGAAGACTTTTATGAAGTACTATCGGAAATAGAGATAGAAATGTCATCTCGACTAAGCGGAGCGCATGGAGAGATCTTAACAAGCACCAGAATCAATGGGTTCTGGTGCTTTTTTTGTGTCATGTGAGAGAGAAAAACGGAGAATATTGGAGAATTTTAGAGAATATCAGAGAATGTTGGAGAACGGCATTTTCAAATCCATTGACCTCGTATTGCTTGTTCCTACTTTTGCACCAGAAATCTGAAGATCTTCGATTCGCGAACAAAAAAGTAACAATTAAAAATGAAGTAAGATTATGCAAACAATGATTTTAAGAGTGGTGAAGTGCGGTGAGTGCTTTACAGTGAAAAGCGAGAAGAGTGAAGACGGTGTGCTGAATAAGCGGACACTGGTACTCCAGGAACTGGGTGGGAAGTATGAGCCGACCTACGTAGTGAGTGTCTTGGGCAATCTGGCTACGGTCCAGTTTGATGAGGGCGACATCGTGATTGCCACACTGAGATTTCAGAGCCGTGAGTACAATGGACAAGTGTTTATGGACGTCGTAGCAACAGAGCTTATAAAAAAGTAAAAAGGTAAAAAAGTAAAATAATTATGAGTGACAAAATGAAAGTTAGAAATCAGGTGACGCTGGATGGACTGATGACCATCGGCATGTCGGAGAAAGGGCTTCGCACGGCTGATTTCGAATGCTGTGAGGATGCGGTGGTGGAGGACTTCACGGCCAGATGCAAGGTGCAGCTGATGAGAGACGGTAACATGTATATCACGGAGTTGCCCAAGCGCGTGAAGAACAAACCGATCTTCAAGATTGACAACAGTTCGCTGTCGAAAGGACGCGACGGCAAGTATTATTTCGTGTTTATGCTTGATGAAGAACTGATCAGGCTATTACCGGAAAAGCTGATCAGCCAGGCAAGTGAGATCGCACAGAGAGTGATTCGTGAACTGATAAATTACAAAGATTGATGAGTGTACATTATGTTTACAAAGTGGATGGTGGCGCAAAGTTTATGCGCCCCATCCATACGAGAGAGGAGTATCTGGCACTGAGGAATGGTGGTGAACAAATTCCCTATATGAAGCGTATCCGCAACGGTGAGGAGAAACTGAAAAACCAGTTGGTGGAGATGAACTACTCCTGTCTGCCGAATGAGGACGGTTCGCTGAAAGGCTCGAGGACGATGAGTACCACCGTCGGGATGGATATCGACTTTGTGGCGCCTCAGGAACTGGCGGCCGAGGAACGGCAAGCGTGGCTCAGCAAACGTATGGCGGAGGTGCCGGAACTGGTGCTGGGCAAGAAAGAAGAACTGGGCTTGCTGATGTTGGAGCGTTCGGCTACGAAGGGCTACCATCTGGTGTTCAGACGCCAGACTGAACTGTCGCAGGAAGCAAACCTGAAGTGGGCTTCAGACCTGCTGGGAGTGGCTTTTGATAAACAGGCAAAAGATATTACAAGAGTGTTCTTCAGTACGACGGGTAGCAAGGAGGATTTGGTGTTTCTTGATGATGGGGTGTTTGAGATCTCTCCATGCGCTACTTCCCCCTCTGTCATCCCGAGCGCAGTCGAGGGATCTCCTCATGACAAGCCGTATTCTCAGGACTATAACGGCACGCCGTATGCCGATATCATCGCCAAGTACTGGGAGCTGTTCAACAACGGGCACCAGCCTGTGGAGGGCGACCGGAATGCGCTGACCTTCGAACTGGCGGTCACCATCCGCAGCATCTGCGGCTATTCGCTGGAACGGCTGATGCAGGTGATTCCCAACTATTGGAAAAAACCTGACGGAACGTGCTCTCAGGAGGATCAGGCCGAGTGGCGCCAGACGATAGAGAACGCCCTGAAGGAACCGCGCAAGGGGATGCCCTACCGACTGAAACAGGTGCTGCAGGCCATGAAGTCAGCCACTCAGATGAAGGCCTGCGGCGGTACGATGAGCACGCCACCGCCGATGCCGAAACGTCTGCCGACCTTGATCAAGTTGCTCACGCAGAACGTGCCTTGGTTCTACAAGCCAGCCGTGGCCAACGCGGTGTTTCCGGCCCTGGGCGCCCATCTGCACGGCGTGAAGTTCCGCTACTGGGATAATGTGGAACACGAAGGTACTTTTATGAACATCCTTATCGGCAGACAGAGTATCGGTAAAGGCTCCATCAAGAAGCCCATCCAATACATCATGGAGGATATCCGCCAGCGCGACCTCCCGAACCGTCTGCGGGAAGCAGCGTGGAAACAGAGAAATTCGGGCAACAAGCAGAAGAATGATCCGCGTCCGGCGGATATCTGTATCCAGATGCTCATCGACAATCTGACGGATGCGGTGTTCAACCAGCGTATCGTGGATGCCAACAACAACGGCGAGCGGTATGTCTATACCATCGTGGATGAGATTGAGGCCCTGAAGAAGGTGACCTCGAAGGGGACGGTGGATGAAGTGGGACTGCTGATCAGAAAGGCTTTCGACAACTCAATGGCCGGTCAGGAGCGCGTAGGGGCCGACTCGGTGTCGGGTATCGCCCCGCTGCGCTGGAATTTCAACGCCTCGACCACACCGCCCAACGCCCGGAAGTTCCTATATAAGATGGTGAACGACGGTACCCTTGGCCGACTGGATATCTCGACCATTATCCGAGATGAGGACGATGCCACGGAGCCTATCTACGGTCTCTACGACCAGTCGTTTGCCGACGAACTGAAACCTTATATCGACCGTCTGGAGGCCGCTAACGGACTGATCCAGTGTCCGCAAGCCATCAAACTGTCGCTCGAGATCAAACGGGACAATGAGGAGGCGGCGCGCCTGTATGAGTCGGAGGCCTATCGGGTGCTCAGTTACCGTGCCAACGTGATTGCCTGGCTGAAGGGAATGGTGCTCTACGTGGCCCACGGCTACCGATGGGACAAGACTATCGCGGAGTTCGTGCGCTGGACGTCGCAGTACAACCTGTGGTGCAAGATGCTCTATTTCGGCAAGCAGTTGGAGAAGGAACTGCGCGAGGAGTTCGAGATCCAACGCCAGTCAGGACCACAGAACCTGCTGGAGCTGTTGCCTGACGAGTTTACAAAAGAGCAGTATTACCTGATGCGTCAGAGTCAGGGTAAGAGTGGCGATGGCGAATCAACCATCCGGGTGTGGATCAACAGGGGGCATATCGTCTTTGACGAGGTGAGCGGTCGCTACTGTAAGACTGAGGCATACAAGAGTAAGTATGGGAGTAAGATTTAGGAGGTATGTTGGAAATCGAAAACAACAAAGTATGCTTCGTGATGCTCTGGCGGCTGCTGGTGCCCACGAAGCACCTCCTCAGGAGGAAGTATAAACGCTTCTGCATCCGGAACGTATTGAAAGAGTGGTTCGAATATGAGGCAACCAATACCTTTATGTGGGAGGTCTGCAATTTGTGTGAACAGGCGGGCTGGGACGAGCTCCCGTCGCCATCACTCTATCCGCGCAAGCATCGGGAATTCCTAAGGGCCATCGTGGCGGTCAGGACGGGCAGGAGTTTCTATCAGATCAATCTCCGTGCCCTGGATGCCGCCTACAGGATCGTGTTCCCCAATAGTACACCAATTAATGTAAACAAGAAAAAGGTAAAAAAGTAAAAGAGTAAAAAGGTAAAAATGGAAAAAGTAGAAATGAATAAGGACATGAAGTTAAGTGAGCATTTTACTTTAGGTGAAGTGACAAAGACGAGTATTAAGACGGAGGATGGGAATATCCCGAGTCGCGTGGCGATTGAGAACCTTCGCAACCTCTGTGAGAATTGGCTGGAGGATTTGAGATACAGTTACAACACGCTGTACCACAAAGGGGGTATTATCATCAACAGCGGTTACCGTAGCCCCGAGGTGAATAAAAGGGTAGGGGGCGCTCCTACGAGCAACCACCTGACGGGCTGCGCCGTGGATATCCACGTGACGGGCTTTGAACAGGCCATCCGCTATGCCTCCATCCTACTTGATATCTCAGATGGCACGAAAAGGGATTATGATGAGCTCTTCATTGAGAAGAACAGTTCTGGCAGCCATTGGATCCACTTCGCCGTCCGACCGAAGGGCAACCGAAGGAAGGGTGGTTTCATTAAGGTTTAAACAACAATTCCCTCCGTTCACAATGAGCGGAGGGAATGTAACACACAATTTAGATAACAATTTCTTCTTTATATGTCCCATCCAGATAATGGCGTTGTGATTCGTTGTAGATTCCCTGCCATTGACGTCCAATATCGAGTTTGCTTAATAGCTTGGACAAAGATTTGTTTGCTTCTTCAGGTAGGGAGCCTTTCTTCTGAACCTTACTTTTCCCATAGGTATTGGTCAATTCATTCAAGAACGACACAAGCTCCATAGCCCGATCGTAAAAATCGCGTTCAAACTTGTCGGGAACAAAGAATGATACGACCTGACCTTCAATGGCAGGTACAACAAAGCGATGATGCGGATCGTATGGGCTACGGACATTGATGAATTTACACTCGACACCATACTTCTCTTTATATTCATGAAGCAAAGCCTTTTTCTGCTCGATAACCTCTTTCTTTTTAACCTGCATCTTGGGCTTGGTTACCTTCTCGTATCTCTTTCTTGCTGCTTCATTCCTCTTTTCCCGATCAAATTCATACTTTGCCCGCTTTACATAGTCTTTCCATTCTGTTTCCAACCTGGCCATGAATATGTCATCCGGAGTTTCCGGGTCTTCAAACTTAAAGTATTTCGTGCCGGCCTTCATGAAAGCTTCATGTAACGGTTCGAGAGGCTGCGAGTTTTTTATTGCCTTATCTATGGCATAGAGGGCATTACGATAATCATCTCTAAGTATTGATTTCTCTTCTCTCCATTTTTCACGCTCTTTATATAACTCAAGCCGTCTTTGCGCTTCTTTTTCTAACCAGTTCTCAGAACAATAGCGTTCAACCAAGTATGCTGCAACCAATTCTGCAGGTGTGTGGATGAAGTCCAGATATTTTAGGGTGTTGTTGTTGTCATACAAGAAGGCATGCCCTATTTGAGCATCGGTTATGGTACATAAGGTTCCTCCCAAGTTAATTTCAGCTTTATGCTCGTCTTTCACCGTAATCTTTTCTGATGGAAAACCTGCTTGTGACAATGCCTCTAACAAGTCCTTTGTCGTTGTCCGGACGTTCATGTCAACATTGGTAAGCAAATTAATATATTGTTTGCTTGCCTCTAACTGAATGTTCACCTTTATATTTGCAAGGATCTCTTCATCTGTGTCACCCCAATTTCTTGGAGCATCAAACCATTTTGCTTTGGATTTTAGTTCGTCGTATGTCATGTTGCCAATTGCTTATTGTGATCTGACTTGTTTATGTATTTATAGTTTCTAATTGCAAAGATAGGGAAATCATCTCAATCCCGCAAAGATTTAGACTGATTTAACAAAACAACTACTCAATGAAGCAGACGCGGCCGGATTCGCGCATCCAGTCTTCATGCTCTTTCACCTCTTTCTCTGAGCGGAGCACCCAACAGAGGGGTGAGCGCATGCCAACGGGAATCTTGGGCTTCGGCGCATAGCCATCGGTATAGATGAGCGCACCATCGTATTCGGGATGCTTGGCCACGAAGTCGATGAAGGGCTGGAAACAGGTGCCG
>ONNY01000094.1 GCA_900319305.1 uncultured Prevotella sp. | reverse complement strand
CTCTTCCCATTCCGAACAGAGAAGTTAAGCCCGCCTGCGCCGATGGTACTGCAATGCAATGCGGGAGAGTAGGAAGCCGCCGTCTTTTTTAAGTGAGAGCCCTGATTCACAATCGTGAGTCGGGGCTTCTTTTTTGTATCCTTTTCCGATTTTCCTTGGTGTTTTCCATAAAATACTGTATCTTTGTGGTCGAAATGCAAAAGTTGTGGTACCTGATCGTCTGGCTGAAGCGAATCCGACATTGTCGTGGCTTCGGCATCCAGTCGCCTTCTGACTACTGGCTGGTGAGGTATGTCATCAATGAGCATTGGCCCTATTACCAATACGAGATGCTGGGACAGGATGACGGATGGCTTCGTCGGAAACTCGGAAGACTCTATTTCCGCTTGGCTAATTGGTTACAGCCTGATATGATCGTGAGTGATGATTATCAGGATTATCTGTCAGCAGGTTGCCATAAGGCTTCGTTTGGTGAGACAGGTAGTCTGTACCGTCTTGCACTGACGGGTGACTATCAGTCGAAGATGGCATCCATATATAATAAGGTGTCGAGTGATTCCGTACTTGTGGTAGAAGGTATCCAGCATCATCCGAGGTTCTGGCAGGATCTGATGGCCGACCATCGTACTGGTATTACCTTTGATCTCTATTATTGTGGTATTGTGCTATTTGACAAAAAAAGACATAAAAGAAACTATATCATTAATTTTTAACCTAACGTAAATATGAAGATAACTAAGGTCTATACCAGAACAGGCGACCAGGGTGAGACCAGTCTGGTGGGTGGTGTCAGAATCAAAAAGAGTGATATCCGACTGGAAGCATATGGTACTGTGGACGAACTGAGTGCCCATTTAGGTATGCTGGTGGCGATGCTGGAAACGGGGGAGGAACATGATTTCCTGATCCGGGTGCAGAACAATCTCTTTAATGTCTGTACTCATCTGGCTACTGATCAAAGTCAGACACCGCTTTACCCCTCTGCCCACTTGGCTGAGGGAGAGATCGAGTTGCTCGAAAAACGTATCGATGAGATCATGCGATCCTTACCCGAACGACAGGGTTTTATCCTGTCTGGAGGTACGACAACAGCCGCCCAGGCACATATCTGCCGAACCGTATGCCGTCGGGCTGAACGCCGCATTGCAGCCTTGGCAGAAGGAGCGCAAATTGCACCGGAAATGCAGCAGTACGTTAACAGATTGAGTGACTACCTCTTCGTTTTGGCAAAAAAAATAAATTTTAACGCAGGAAAGAGTGAAATAGTTTGGCAAAATGTTTGTAAATAGGAAATAAATGATTACTTTTGCGGGCGAATTAAAAATAAGTATAACCAAAGACTAAGATTATATGTATTGGACTCTAGAATTGGCTTCAAAACTGGAAGATGCCCCTTGGCCCGCAACCAAGGACGAGTTGATTGATTATGCAATACGTTCAGGTGGAAATAGAGGATGAGGGTGATGTCTATGAAAGTATCGAGGACATTTGGCCTGATTATCCTACCAAAGAAGATTTCCTTTTCAACGAGGATGAGTATTAAACAGTTAAACAATGGTGTCCGCGTCTTTTAGATGTGGACACCATAGCTTTGTTTAATCTCGCTCATCACGAAGGTACTCTCGATAGACGCCAGACTCTCTATTTCACCCAGTTTGTTCAGCACGAACTCCTGATATTGTTTCATGTCTGTTGCACGAACCTTCAGAAGATAATCATAATTACCTGAAGTGTTGTAACATTCGGTTACCTCAGGTATTCTCATAATCCTACGTGTGAAGGCATCGGCAATCTCGTGATTGATCTGCTTCAGTTTCACCTTGCAATATACCTGTAGGCTCTGGTTCAGTTTATCAGGGTCGAGGATCGCCACATATTTCTTGATGTAGCCTTGGCGCTCCAGTCGCTTCTGACGTTCGAACACTGGGGTGGGGGTCAGATGCACGGCATCTGCCAGTTCCTTGGTGGTCAGTTTTGCGTTCTTCTGCAGGGTTCTGAGTATCTGCAGATCAATGTCGTCTAATGTGTCTGCCATATCTATAATCTTTTTTCTTATTTTGGTGGCAAAGTTAGGTATATTTTCCAAATTTTGCAAGCGTTTTGGTTTTTTTTTCGCAACTTTGCGGTCAAGACCGCGAAGTTACTCAGTCTCGGCATAAAAAAGATTAAAATCTTTTGTTCTGCTCTCGACTTTTCGTAACTTTGCACCCAGATTAAAAGACCTAAATAAGAATAATAATGAAGAAGACATTTCTCTGCCTGCTGGCTCTGGTGATGAGCAGTCAGGTGATTGTAGCTCAGAAGAGCATTGTGATTCTCTACGAGAACGACGTACATTGCGGTATCGACGGCTATACGAAGATGGCTGGTCTGCGTGACGCCATCGAGTCCCAGGATACGGCCTATGTCGGTGCTGTCTGTTGTGGCGACTTCCTGCAGGGCAACACCACGGGAGCCATCTCCAAAGGCCAGTACATCGCCGATATCATGAAACTGATGGACTACCACGCCCTCACGCTGGGCAACCACGAGTTCGACTATGGTGTGCCTCGTCTGAGAGAGTTGCTCATGCAAATTGATGCCCCCGTTGTCTGTGCCAATTTCTTTGAGGCAGGTGAGCAGTCTCCCGTCTATTCCCCCTACGTCATCCATCAGTATGGCGACAAGAAGGTGGCCTTTGTCGGCGCCTGCACCCCTGAGACGATGATCCTCGAGGGTTACTCCTTCTACGATACCAACGGTGTCCTGCTCTATGACCTGAAGCCGAAGACCTTTTATGAACTCATCCAGCAGGCAGTCGACGACGCCCGTAAGAATGGAGCCGACTATGTGGTGCTGCTCTCTCATGTGGGTGAGACGCCCCAGTCGCTGGGAATCAGTTCGCATCTCCTCGTCAACAACACCCGTGGCATAGATGTCGTGCTCGACGGTCACTCTCATGAGGTCTTCGAAGGCGTGAAGGTGAAGAATCTCGATGGCCGTGAGATCACTGTCACCCAGACGGGCACCCAGTTCCTCAATGTCGGCAAGCTCGTCATTACCCCCGACGGCCGTTTCATCACTGAGCTCGTCAAGAGCAAGGACAATAATTTCGAGAACGCAAAGATCTCTGCCGTCACCAACGACATCAAACAGAAGGTACAGGAAGTCACCTCCGAGAAGGTCGCCCACACCGACTACACCCTCGTGGTGAGCGACGCGAACGACCAGTGGATCGTTCGCGGACAGGAGACGAATGCCGGCGATATCGTGGCAGATGCCTATCGCTATGCCTTGAAAGCCGACATCGGTATGGAGAACGGTGGCGGTATCCGTAACGACATCAACGCAGGCGATATCACCTATGGCGACATCATCGGCATGCTGCCTTACGACAACACTCTGCGCCGCATCATGGTCAGCGCCGAACAGCTGCAGGCGATGCTCACCCGTTGCACAGCCCTCGTGCCCGTGCTTGATGGTAACTTCCCACAGGTCTCCGGTCTCCGTTTCACCATCCATAGCAAGAGTCACACCGTCAGCGACATCGAGATCCAGCAGGAAGACGGCAGCTATGCCCCCATCGACATGCAGCGCACCTATAGCGTCGCCCTGACGGACTACAACCATGACAATGGCGGCTTCTTCGACTGCTTCAAGAAATGCGTCGTCCTTGAGGAGAGTTCTTTGCGCTACTATGAGGCTCTCTCCAACTACCTGAAGACTGTCCTTGGCGGCACCACCGGTTCCGCCTATGCCCAGCCCCAGGGCCGCATCAAGATCGTTGAAGACTGATTTTCCATGCTTATGAAAGATAACTCAGAAGAACAGTTTCCGTTAGTAGATGAGACAGGACAAGTGATTGGCTCTGCCACACGAGGTGAGTGTCATAACGGTTCCAAACTGCTGCACCCCGTGGTGCATCTGCATGTATTTAATTCAAAAGGAGATGTGTATCTGCAGAAGCGTCCTGAGTGGAAGGATATCCAACCAGGGAAATGGGATACCAGCGTGGGTGGTCATCTGGATTACGGGGAGACGCCTGAGCAGGCACTTGTCAGAGAGGTCCGCGAGGAGTTAGGTATCACGGACTTCCAGTCAGAAAGAAAAGGGATGTATGTGTTTGAGAGTCGTAGGGAACGTGAGTTGGTTTATGTGAACACCACCATCTATGACGGTCCCATCAAACCCTCGGCTGAAGAACTCGACGGCGGGAGATTCTGGACGATCGCTGAAATCAGGGAGGCGATGGGCCAGAATCTCCTGACGCCGAATTTCGAGAGTGAGTTTAAACGGTTCTTCCTTTAACGCATGCTTTCGGCTTTTTCGCGCTTTGCCTTGTAGCAACGGTCAATGAAGTCGATCTGCTCACGGTTGGGACGCATGATGAGCGAAGCACCGTTTGAGAACTGCATCGTGGTCGGTTTCGTGTCATCGAATGAAGGCCAGTAAGCCAGTCCCTTACCATTGGGATTACCTGTCTTGATGAAGTTCACCCAGTATTGCTGCATGATCTCTGACAGTGCTGCCTCGGCAGGATATTTATCGGGCTGGGTCAGGAAGTGACCGTTCAGATAGAGAATATCGTCAGCATGGGCCACACCACGACGGCGCGGATCCTGTGAGAAACTCATCGTAGAGGGTTGGGCAAGGAAAGCGGCATAGGCAGCACTTTTGCCTGTCTTGGCCTGCAGACTCACCCAGGCATAAGAGGGCCATGCAAAGCCCATGTCGCGGAATGCGTCTCCAAAACCATGCCATGCCTCGTCATCTGTGCTACCTGGATAGTATTTCAGTGCCTCATCAGCCCAATCGCCGAACATGCTGCCAATAGTCTTCTGATAGTTCTCTGCCGTCATCTTACCTGGTGAGAAAAGGGCACCCTCGTCGGAATTGGTCATCACAATCACAGGTACATCATTATATTCACCACGTTCGTAAAGACGATACTGGTCGTCGGTGATCACATAGCCATCGACACAGGGCCAGAAACCTGCAAAGCCTACATTACCATCGCAGAGTGCCATTGCATCCATCTGACGAAGCTGTTTGAGGTTTTTCTTCTTCAGATGCTTCTGGAATTCCAAACCTTGTTGCTCGGCACCTTTCTGAGAGGCATCCATACCTAAGGCGCGTGGCGCATCGTGCCAGGGAGCAAACGAACCGCCGCTCTGACTGATGGCTCCGTGGAAGAGTCCTTTTGCCAATGGAGAAGCGCAAAGCATGCTACAACTGATGGCACCTGCACTCTCACCAGCGATGGTAACCTTTGAGGGATCGCCACCAAAATTGGTGATGTTACGCTGTACCCACTGCAATGCGAAGATCTGATCAAGCAGACCGTAGTTGCCAGAGTGACCTTCCTTGTTCTCCTTGGTGAGCTCTGGATGTGCCATGAAGCCAAGGGCACCTGTACGATACTCTACGCTGACGATCACCACACCACGCTGTGCGAGGTATTTCCAGAGATCACCACCATACCATTCCGTCTGGAAGCCGCCACCATGGATCCACACCATGACTGGCAGACGGTCGTTAGCTGAAGTGGCAGGTGTGGCAATGCCTAAATAGAGGCAGTCCTCACTCATCATATCGGCTGTACGGCCCGGACGAGTGGGCTGTGGGGGCAGGGGACCGAACTGATCACATACTCTCACACCTTCCCAGGGCTTTGCAGGCTGCGGTGCCTTCCAGCGCAGGTTACCTACGGGTGGGGCTGCATAGGGAATGGCTTTATACACTGCGAGCGTGCCTTCGAGGACTCCCTCAACGTCGCCCGTTTCAACATGGGTTTTCAGAAGCGGCTGCTCCTGCGCATTCATCGCCGTAAAGACTGCGAAAACCAGCAAAAGGGTTGAAATAAGTCTTTTCATCTTGATAAAGTTTGTTAGATATTCATTTATTTGCAGTCGAAACTAATACTTTCGACTGCAAAAATACAACTTTTTTACCGAAAATGCAACAAAAAACGGACAAAAATGTGCCTGTTTTGGAATAATATTCTTTGAGAAAGCTTTGAGAAAGCAAGTTTTGGAATATCTTTCTTTGTATTTTCTTGTTTTAGGTAAATCTTCTATATTTCAACAAAAATTTGGTAGATCATTCTAAACGCCGTACCTTTGCAGCGTCGAAAAGACAAAATAACAAATTAATTAAAATAAAAGAAAGGATAAGATTATGAGTACAAAGAATTACAAGTTTGAGACTTTACAACTCCATGTAGGCCAGGAACAGGCTGATCCCGCAACTGACGCTCGCGCCGTGCCCATCTATCAGACCACCTCGTATGTGTTCCATAACTCTCAGCACGCAGCCGATCGTTTTGGTCTCCGCGATGCAGGTAATATCTATGGTCGTCTGACTAACTCCACTCAGGGTGTGTTCGAGGATCGCGTCGCTGCCCTTGAGGGTGGTGTGGCTGGTCTGGCAGTCGCCTCTGGTGCTGCAGCCATCACTTACGCGCTTCAGAACATCGTGCAGAATGGCGACCATATCGTTGCTGCAGACAACCTCTATGGTGGTTCTTACAACCTGATTACCCACACACTGGCTACGCAGGGTATCAGCAATACCATTATTAATGTAAATGACCTCGACGCCCTCGAAGCTGCCATCCAACCCAACACCAAGGTGGTATATGCCGAGACCTTGTGGCTCACAAGCACGGTATCCCCTTTATCGTGGATAACACCTTCGGCACACCTTATCTGATTCGTCCCTTGGAGCACGGTGCAGACATCGTGGTACACTCTGCAACGAAGTTTCTGGGTGGACATGGTTCAAGTCTGGGTGGCGTCATTGTGGATGGTGGTAAGTTCGACTGGAAACAGAACGACAAGTTCCCGACGCTCTCCAAGCCCGATCCCTCATATCATGGCATCGTTTTTGCCGACGCTGTAGGTGCAGCTGCTTATGTCACCCGCATCCGTGCCGTCATCCTGCGTGATACTGGTGCTGCCATCTCACCCTTCAATGCCTTCATACTGTTGCAGGGTGTAGAGACCTTGAGTCTGCGTGTGGAGCGTCATGTGGAGAACGCCCTGAAGGTGGTTGACTTCCTCGCTAAGCACCCGAAGGTAGCTGCTGTGCATCATCCCGCTTTGGAGAGCCACCACGACCACCAACTCTACAAGAAGTACTTCCCCAATGGTGGCGGTTCCATCTTTACCTTCGAAGTGAAGGGCGGACAGGAAGAGGCTTGGAAGTTTATCGATGCCCTGCAGATATTCTCACTGCTGGCGAATGTGGCTGATGTGAAGAGTCTGGTGATCCATCCTTATACCACCACTCACTCTCAGCTCTCACCTGAGGAGCTGGCAGAACAGCATATCACGCCTTCTACAGTGCGCCTTTCTATCGGTACGGAACACATCGACGATATCATCGACGACCTCGCACAGGCACTTGATAAGATTTAAAAAAGTTAAAAAAGTAAAGGGTAATCTGTCAAACCTCACAAAAGATTTGGCAGATTGCTTTTAATTCTGTAACTTTGCCGACACAGTATGAGGAATTACATTATTGCAGATAATCAGGAACTGACGGCCTATGCGCTGCAGAGTCTGCTGAAGCGTGACGAGGGAAGTGCCGTCTTTCGTGCCGTCGATAAGTCAGGGCTCACAGAGTTGCTGAAGGAACACGAAGATGCTGTCGTGTTTCTGGACTATACCCTGTTTGATTTTGCCGACGAGGACCAGCTGCTGATAGTGGCGGAGCGTTTCCATCAGCGATGAACTGACACCTCAGTTCGTCCGTCGTGTGGTCTATTCCTCCCATCAGTTCAGTCTGGTGTTCAAGGACGGTCCGATGAGTGAGATACGTGAGGCCCTGCAGGCCGTTAACCGACATACACGTTATCTCAGTCAGCGGGCCCTGGAAACCATTATCACCCAACAGCAGGAAGAGGAAAAACCTGATATCCTGACAGCTACGGAAACGGAGATCATCAAAGCCATCGCCCAGGGGAAGACCACCAAGGAGATTGCTGCCGAACGTTTCTCGAGCATCCACACTGTCACGACCCACCGCAAGAATATCTTCCGAAAACTGGGCGTGCCGGACTGATAGATCCTTCAGAATTCTATATATGAGCAAGGCGCAGGAGATTGTCGAATTGATGGAGTCGCAGCGCAACGACGCACAGCGGCAGATACTCATGGGGTTCTTCAAGACAGGGCCTGGTGAGTACGGCTTTGGAGACGAATTTCTGGGACTGAAGGTTCCGCAGACGAGAGAGGTGGTAAAGGCGGCTGGCCCTGACTTCCCTTTGAGCGAGGTGCCGATACTGCTAAAGAGCCGTTGGCATGAGGTGCGGCTTTGTGGCTTCCTGATTCTCGTGGCGAAGTTTGAGAAGTTGGCTACCAAACGTCTGGAAAACAATTTCGATGCCATTAAGAAACGCGACGAGATAGTGACGATGTATCTGCAATATGCCGAACAGGCGAATAACTGGGACTTAGTTGATCTCTCTGTTCATAAGATCCTGGGTCATTGGTTACTACTGCCCTCGAATCTGGGCGATAGAGACTATAAGATCAAGGTGCTGGATACATTGGCACAAAGCCCCTGTCTCTGGAAGCAGCGCATGAGCATCGTCTGTTCGTGGAAAACCTCTCAGATGGGCGATCCCTCATGGTGCCTCCGCTATGCCGAGATTCATCTGCATCATCCCCACGACTTGATGCATAAGGCCGTTGGTTGGATGCTCCGCGAGATGGGTAAGAGAGTGTCAATGGACCTCCTTCGCGAGTTTCTCCGCCAGCATGCCTACGAGATGCCTCGCACCATGCTTCGCTACGCCATCGAGAAGATGTCCGAAAAAGAACGAAAGGAGTGGATGAGCCGATGAAAGACTATCCCGATAAAATGACGCCTGAGCAGGCAAGGACGTTTCGTCGAATTACTACCTTGTCATCGTGTGGTGAACAATGCAGGTCGCACTGCCCCAGGCTGGAGTCGCCAGCGTCCATTGTTAGAGTCCGAAGACATCACCTTTAAGCCCAATGGCCACGTAGATATGCAGCGCCACCTCTGGGAACCCGAGACAGTTTGACATCATTGAAGTTGCGGCCAGTTGAGGCACACCGTCAGAATACTATCTCGATAGCAAGTATAAATTGTTAATTCTGCATAAATTATAACCTTGATTACCATATTGGGAACAACATATTCCCACGTTGGGAATGAAATGTTCCCACGTTGGGAACAAAACATTCCCAAGTATGGGACTTTTTGCGAGCCTTAATGAACGACTGCTTGGCAAATAAGCCAGACTTATTCTGCAATTAGTGGCACATATAATCGGAATAAAATTAATTCAGCTAACACCTAACACAACACCTAACATAGACCTAACAAAGACCTAACGTTAGGTGTTGTGTTAGGAGATTGTTAGGTGATATGTTAGATGTTTGAAAGCATCTTTCGGAATCCCTTTATACAAAGGCATTTCCAAGAAAGCCATGTTAGATGTTAGGTGATAAAAATGCCTTTTTTCATTTCAAGGCTTGCCGGATGTCCTCCAGCAGATCCTCACCGTCTTCGAGCCCGATACTGAGACGTACCGTCGTATCAGGGACTGACATCTCGGCACACTGTTCTGGCGTGAAGAGTCCGAAGATGGTTGAGGCAGGATGGATGGCCAGCGACTTGCGATCGAAGAGGTTCGTGGCGCGACGGATAATCTGCAGCTTGTCGATGAACGCCCATGCTGTCTCTTTCGATTCGAGGTCGATGGTGAAGACGGCACCAGGCAAGGGCCCGAACTGCGACTTCGAGAGTTCGTAGAAGGGATTATCCTCCAGGCTGGTATAGTTCACGCGTTTGATCTCGGGCAAAGCCTGACATTGCCGGGCGAGCCACAAGGTGGTCTCTGCCTGCCGACGGAAACGGATGTCGAGTGTGTCGAGCCCCAGTGTCTCCATATACGCCACCTGTGGTGTCATCAGCGCACCGAGATTCGTTATCAGCTCTGTTTTGACGCGGGCTGTGAATGCCAGTTTCTTGCCAACCTTCTTCGTGCGACTCAGTAGGGCAGGAGAAGGCGACTGGCTCCAGTCGAACTTACCGTAGTCGATGAGCAGACCGCCTAAGCCTGTTCCGCCGCCAGAGATGTATTTCGTGCTGCTGACCACCTCGATATCTACGCCGAAATCGACGGCACGGAAGGCTGGGAAGGGCACGATGGTGGTATCGGCAATCAGGGGAACGCCCTTCTGATGGGCTATCTCCGACAACGCCTTGATGTCTGCCACGAACAACTGCGGATTGGTGATGATCTCGAAGAACAGCGCACAGGTCTTATCGTCAATCAGCGCCTCTACTTCTTCCGGTTTTGTGAAGTCGGCAAAGCGTGGTTCCACACCAAAGCTGCCTAAGGTGTCACGAATCAGCGAGACGCTGTTGCCAAACAGGTGCTTCGAGGCCACGATGTTCAGTCCTGCGCCACTTACTGCCGTCAGGGCGTAGTGGATGGCGGCCATACCTGTGTTGAGTGCCGTCACGCTCGTTGCTCCCGTCAGTTGCCGCACACGTTCCTCCAGATAGGTTACCGTGGGGTTGGCAATGCGGGCATACGACGGCGCCATGGAACGACCGCAAAATGCGTCGCCCATGGCCTTGGCAGACTCAAACTCAAACGCCGCCGTATAATAGACGGGCATTGACAATGCCCCGTATGCATCAGGCTTCTGATACTTCGTCGTGAGTATTTTCGTTTCGTACTGCATTATCGTCCAATGATTTTCTTAACTGCAATCACGAGTTTATCGACATCCTCGCGGGTGTTGTAGAGGGCGAAGGTGGGACGGACGCTCATCTCATAGCCGAGGGCCCGGAGGGCGGGCTGGGCGCAGTGATGTCCGGCACGCACTGCGATGCCCTCCTTATCTAATAATGTACCTGTTTCCGGAACGGGGATGCCGTCGAGCACGAAGCTCACCACCGACACGCGGTTCTTGGGATTGCCGATGAGCGTCAGCCCTGGGATTTGGGCGAGTTGCTCACGGGCATATTCCGTCAATTGGTGTTCATGGTGCTCAATGTTCCGGATGCCGAGATGGCTCACGTAGTCGAGGGCAGCACCGAGTCCGATGGCATCTGCCACATTGGGTGTGCCAGCCTCGAAACGTGCAGGAGGCACATTGTACTCTGTACGCTCGATGGTCACGTCTTTGATCATGTTACCACCACCCTGCCAGGGCTGCATCTTATCCAGGAGTTCTTTGCGACCATAGACCACGCCGATGCCGTTGGGACCATAAATCTTATGACCACTGAACACGAAGAAGTCGGCACCCAGTGCCTGCACATCCACAGGCGTGTGGGCAATCGACTGTGCGCCGTCAATCAGCACGGGGATATTGTGCGAATGAGCAATCTCGATGATGCGCTGCACGTCGTTGATGGTGCCGAAGGTGTTGTTCACATGCCCCACTGAGACGAATCGCGTGCGAGGTGTGATGATGCGCTCAAACTCTGACAGTATCAGGTCGCCGTTTTTATCCGTCGGGATAGCCTTCAGCGTGGCACCTTTTTCGTGGGCCACCTGTTGCCAAGGTACGATATTGGCGTGATGGTCGAGTTCTGAGACGATCACCTCATCGCCTGGTGTCAGGAACTGGCGTCCGTAGGTCTGCGCCACGAGGTTGATGCCCTCGGTGGTACCACGTACGAAGATGATCTCCTCGCTGGTGGCGGCATTGATGAACCGCTGCACTTTTTCGCGCGCCTCCTCGTAGGCATCCGTCGCACGGGCTGCCAATGTATGAGCGCCACGATGGATGTTACTATTATAAGTGCGGTAATAGTCCGAGATCTTGTCAATGACCTGGTTCGGCTTCTGCGTCGTCGCACCGTTGTCGAGCCACACGAGGTCGTGGCCGTTCACCTTCTGATTGAGCACGGGGAAGTCGCGCTTGATCTGCTCGGAGTTCAGCGTGTCCGCCTCCTCGTAGTGCAGGTCGCGCAGCTTCTGCGTCTCTGGGATGCCGATGCCGAAGCCGTCGTCCTTGGGGAGTGAAGAGGTATGGGCGTCCACGTCTCCGATGTAAGGCAGCTCGCCATAGCCGCTTCCGCCTGCCAGCAGCGCATTGAAGGCTGTCTCCAACTCCGTGAGATTCAGCGTTTCGTCAGGCAACACTGTCTGTCGCTCCGCTTGTAACTCCTCGGGGCAGTACTTTTGGGCCACCTCTCGTAGCAGCGCGAAGCCTGGATCCTGAATACCGTATCCGTTAATATTCTGAATATCAATCATTATTTCTCTACTTTGTTACGATGCTGATAATCGTGATAATAGCCCACTTCAACGTTCTCCAACACGGCGATGGCATCGTCGGTGAGAGTGGCTAACGAGAAGTATTTTGTGAGCAGATAAGAGGCCACACCGAACTTGTCGAGACCCATCAGACGGGCACTCAGCGATGGGGCAATCTCACCGGGGATACCGCTTTGGTGCAGACCGATGACGCCTTGGTTCTTCTCACCGACACGGACGAGGATGATCTTTGTGGTTCCAACGCCACGACCTGTCAGATACTGACCTTCTACCTCCACTTTGTCGCTAGGAATCAGGGGCACACCACGCCACAGAATGACTCTGGTACCGAAGAGATCGGTAGTTACAGGCGGTACACCGCGCCACGTACATTCACGCTCAAAGGCGGCGATGGCTCTTGGATGGGCGATGAAGAATGCGGGTTCTTTCCATACCAACGAGAGCAACTCGTCGAGATCGTCGGGTGTGGGTGAGCCGTAGCGTGTGGTGATGCGATAGGCGGGATTCACAGCCGACAACAGACCGAAATTCTTGTTGTTGATGAGTTCCCACTCCTGACGTTCCTTGATGCTCTCGATCGAGAGACGCAACTGTTCCTCCAACTGATTGTAGGGATTGTTATAGAGGTCGCTGACGCGGGTGTGTACACGTACAACGGTCTGCAACGTATTCAACGAGTACTCCGTCGGATTCTCCTCATAGTCGATATAGGTTTCGGGAATGATGTTATCCTCCTCGTGACCACTGACGAGGTCGATGTGCTTCTCACCATTGTCGTTGACGGAGGCCTTCAGGCGCAGTTGCTTGTCAACGGCCTTCTCGAACGTGTCGCGGAAATCGGGTACTTCCTTGATGAACTTGATGAGTTCCTTGAGTTTCAGACCAAGGAAGACGGTGGGTGTGATGGCGCGTACGGAGACGGTTGATTCCTGTTCGTCTAGTAAATCAGCCTCACCGAAATACTCACCATCGCCTAATAGAGCGATCCGTAAGTCCTCACCGTGAGGGCCCTTACTGATGACCTCAGCCTGTCCGCTGGCTACGATGAAGAAGCGCTGTTTGTCCTTGCCCTCCTCCACGAAGAACTTATCCACATCGATCTCCTTGGCCTCGAACGAGCTCACCAGGCGGTTCAGAATCTCGTCGTCGAACTCAGAGAACAAGGGTATAGCTTTGAGGTTCTTCGCTGTAAACGACGGCACGCCGTTCACATATTGGATGGGCAGGCGGTCGTTCTTACGGAGTTCGACCTTCGTGCGGTTCACACGGAATGTACCGCCACTAACCTGTACCCAGGGTAACAACTTGAGAAGTAATCTCGGGGTGATAGAGCCCATCTGTGGGGCGGTCTTGGTGGTGGTTGCCAGCCTTCTGGCGGTAGCAGTGGTCACACTGCGCTGAAGATTTGATTCTGCCATAATTCGTTTGAGTTTTAAATGTTATACAATATTATTTCTTAATTGTCACTTTGTGTGTTGTACCTTCCATATGTTCTACTGAGAGCACGTTGTAGCCCTGCTCCTTGGCATTGCGGGGCACGTTGTCGAGGGGTTCACCCTCAGCAAGCAGTACTTCCAGAATGTCACCCGGCTGGAGTTTCGAAAGTTCGATCTTGGTTTTGACGAAGGTCATCGGGCAATGCTCCTTCGTAATGTCTAATACCTTTGTTGCCATATCCTTACCTTTTTAAATGAATAATGTCTGTCCGCCTTCGCTGAGGTTGAGGAACGATGCCACGCCGAGCACGTCTTTTACCTCAGGGATGAAGTCCTCTTTCTTGAGGCCGAGCACGTGCATCGCCATCTCGCAGGCATAGAGGTTGATGCCGAGAGCCTTGGCTGCCTCGACGAGTTCTTCGAGGGTTGCCACATTGTTCTTACGCATCAGGTAGCGGAAGATCTTCGGACCTGCACCGAGGAAATTAAAGCGACTTGTGGGCGTGACCTTCAGTCCACCCATCATAAAACCGAAGAGTTTGGTGAGCCAGTTACCGCCAGTGAACGAACGGCCGTGTTTCTGTTTGATGGCGTCGAGACCCCAGAAAGTGAAGAAGATGTTCACCTCGTAACCTACTGCTGCCGCGCCCGTACCTAATGTAAATACTGCCGTCAGTTTGTCGAAATCGCCACTGAAGGCGATGATGCTTAGTCTTTTGTTTTCTGCCATAAAAAATACGTTTGAGTTCTGGGTGCAAAGGTACGGCGGTTTTGGCACTCCTACAATCGCATGTTCGTGGCATTCTGCATACCCTTGATATGGTACGCGATTTACCCTTCCTTTGGGATTGTGACGTCGCTTTTTTCGCCGTACCTTTGCACCCAGATTCAAACTCAAATTGATATGGCAAAGATTTATGTAAATGGAGATGCGCAGGAAGTGAACCTGCCGCTCAACGTAAGTGAACTGATCAAGCAGTTGCTGGTAGAGAATCCCGAGATGGTCAGCGTACAGGTGAACGAGGAGTTCGCTGAGCGCGAGGACTGGGATAGTGTCCAGATCAAGGAAGGCGACAAGGTCGATTTCCTGTATTTCATGGGAGGAGGCGCGCGATGATTGACTTTACAGAAGAACAGATACAGCGCTATTCGCGACACATCTTGTTGCAGGATGTAGGCGTTGAGGGCCAAGAGAAGATAATGAACGCGCGTGTGCTCGTGGTGGGTGCCGGCGGACTGGGGGCTCCCGTGTCGCTCTACCTCGCTGCGGCAGGTATTGGTACGATAGGTATTGTGGATGCCGATGTGGTCGATTTGAGCAACCTTCAGCGCCAGGTCATCCACTTCACCAAGGATGTGGGCGTGCCGAAGGTAAAGAGTGCTGAGGAGAAGATCAAGGCTATCAACCCCGATGTGCAGGTGGATACCTCTCGATTCGTCGAATGCGCTCGATATCATCAGGGAATACGACTTCGTGGTGGATGGTACCGACAACTTCCCCGTGAAGTTTCTCATCAATGATGCGTGTGTGATGGCGGGTAAACCTTTCTCGCATGGAGGCATCCTGCGTTTCAATGGCCAGACGTTTACCCATCTGCCTGGCACAGCCTGCTACCGTTGTATGTTCAAGGAACCGCCTCCCGCAGGTGCCGTACCCACCTGTTCACAGGCTGGTGTGCTCGGTGCCATCGCAGGTATGCTCGGTACTATCCAGGCCGCCGAGACTTTGGCTGACAAACCGCTTGCTCACCTTCGATGCCAAGACCATGCAGTTCCGTACCGTTCCTGTGAGGCATCGTGACTCATGCGCCATCTGTGGCACAAATCCCACCATCGATCATCTGATAGATTACGAACAGGCCGCTTGCGACCTCAAAAACCACTAAGCGATGAAAATTCCGAATGAAATCATTGATAAATTGATCAGCCAAGCCCGGCAGGACGCACCGAATGAGTCGTGCGGTTACCTGCTGGGTGTTAGCGGTCCAGACGGTGATGTGGTGACCGAGAACTACTGGATGGAGAACATCGACCACTCGTCGGAACACTTCTCCTTTGCACCTAAGGATCAGTTTGCGGCACTGAAGTATGCCCGTCAGAACGGTCTGAAGATCCTCGCCAACTGGCACAGTCATCCTGCCTCGCCCTCGCGCCCTTCGCAGGAGGACCTCCGCCTTGCTAACGATCCTACCATTCGCTATGCCATTCTCTCCCTCCACGAGGGCATTCATCTCAATTCCTTCAAGATCCTGAACGGTGAAGTGGTGGATAAAGAGATACATTTGTAATCAAGACTTGTTATGGACACAAGAACTATAGAAATACTCGAACGTAATGTCCGTCAACTCTCGCGCCAGACGGAACAGGAAACACGTATGATGCCACAGACGGAAGCCTCACTCCCCTCTGTGGAACAGGTGAAGAAAATCATCAATCTGATAAAAAGCATCATCTTCCCAGACTACTTCAACAAGCGGCAGTGCCATGAGACCATCCGCTCTTATAATATTGGCGTCCACATGGAAGAACTGCTCCAGACACTGACAAGACAGATATCATACGGCCTTCAGTTTGGCGAGAAAAACGAGGCTATCACGTCGAGGCAGCAGGTACAGGATAAGGCCAGAGACCTGGCATTACAACTGATCGATGC
>ONNY01000164.1 GCA_900319305.1 uncultured Prevotella sp. | reverse complement strand
AAAGATGGATCAACTAAAAGAGCAGGGTAGCAAAGCCTACCTGATTTCAATCGTGATGGTCGCCGTGTTGGGTGGCCT
Source organism: uncultured Prevotella sp. (assembly GCA_900319305.1). Lineage (GTDB taxonomy): Bacteria > Bacteroidota > Bacteroidia > Bacteroidales > Bacteroidaceae > Prevotella. The sequence goes on along the minus strand of ONNY01000164.1, from coordinate 3,691 downwards.
GTTGTTCGGATATGACACTGCTGTCATCTCCGGCGCAGAGAAAGGGCTTCAGGCCTTCTTCAAAACGGCACAGGATTTTGATTACACCGACGGGTGGCATGGCTTTACATCGGCAAGTGCCTTGATCGGCTGTATCATCGGATCTGCTATTTCCGGCTTCCTGGCCACCAACCTGGGACGTAAGAAGTCGCTGATCATTGCCGGCTTGCTGTTCTTTATCTCAGCACTGGGTTCGATGGATCCTGAGTTATGTTCAACTTCTACCGTGTGATCGGTGGTGTCGGTGTGGGTCTCGCCTCTGCTATCTGTCCGATGTATATCGGTGAGGTGGCACCCTCGAACATCCGAGGCATGCTCGTCAGCTGGAACCAGTTCGCCATTATCTTCGGTCAGCTGGTGGTGTATTTCGTGAACTTCTTCATTCTGGGCGACCACATCCAGCCGCTCGTGGAGGAGATGGGAAAGTCGATTGCAGAGATCACACCTGCTGCCCAGTGGACGGTGACAACAGGTTGGCGCTATATGTTCGGTAGTGAGGCTGTGCCTGCAGGCTTGTTTGCACTGCTCATCTGCTTTGTACCCGAGACGCCGCGTTACCTCGTCAGCATCGGTGAGGACAAGAAGGCTGAGGGTATCTTGGCTAAGATCAACGGTGCCTCAAAGGCTGCCCAGATCATTCAGGACATCAAGGATACGATGGTGGTGAAGACCGAGAAGCTGATGACCTATGGTGCGCTCTGCATCTTCGTGGGTATCATGCTCAGTGTGTTCCAGCAGGCTGTGGGTATCAATGCCGTGCTCTACTATGCACCGCGTATCTTCGGTGATATGGGTATGGACGACCCGATGATGCTGACGGTATTCATGGGTATCATCAATATCTCGTTCACGCTGGTGGCTGTGTTCACCGTTGAGAAACTCGGTCGTAAGCCGTTGCTCATCAGTGGTTCGCTGGGTATGGCCCTGGGTGCCTTCGGTGTGGCTTTGACCTTCGGTAATGACAGTCTCGCCTTAGTTACAGCAGCCAGTCTGTTGGTTTATTCGGCATCGTTTATGTTCTCTTGGGGGCCCATCACTTGGGTACTCATTGCCGAGATCTTCCCCAACACCATCCGTGGTGCTGCCGTTGCCATCGCTGTAGCCTTCCAGTGGATCTCCAACTTCATCGTCAGTTCTTCTTTCGTGCCGATGTTCAACATGCATCTCACGGAGGGTGATGACTTCGGACACTGGTTCACCTATGGTCTCTATGGCATCATCTGTGTGGTTGCTGCCCTGTTCGTATGGCGTCTCGTGCCTGAGACAAAGGGTAAGACCCTGGAGGATATGAGTAAGATGTGGAAAGACAGACTGGGGAAATAGTTGATAGTTTATAGTTTATAGTTGAAAAGATATGAAGAAGATTTTGATTGCAGAAGACAATGACAGCAACTTCGTATTGATGTCATACATTCTGAAGAAGTACTATCAGTTCGAACGCGCCAAGAATGGCCAGGAGGCTGTGGAAATGGTAGATAAAAACCAATATGATATCGTCCTGATGGATATAAAAATGCCCGTGATGAACGGACTGGAGGCTACCAAGGCTATCAAGGAGAAGCATCCTGATCTGCCCATCTTGGCTCTAACAGCAAATGCTTTCGACAGTGACCGTCAGTTGGCTATGGATGCTGGCTGCGACGACTTCCTGTCGAAGCCCGTCAGCAGTGAGGAATGTCTTGAGACCATCAAGCGGTATATAGGGGAATAAACAGAAGCGTAAGGGCCAAGTGCTCTTACGCTAACTCCAGATTAAAGACCTGCCGTAGTTTATCTATGGCAGGATTTTCTTTTGTCAGTTTCTCAAACTGCTCGCGACGGGTCATCACCTTCACCTGCTCCTTCTGCTCCACGATGACAATCTCCAAAGAGAGACTCTCGTTCTGAAGTCCGTTTTTGAGTGAACTGACGATACGTCCTTTGAAATCCTCCATCTCCTGTTTGATGAGGGCATTGTCAACCTGCACCTCGATCTGTGGCAGTTCTGTGATGGTGGGATTCATGTTCTTCATACGGGTGGCGATGCCGCTGAGTTCTTGTGGCATCCGGTTGCACATCGCCATCCACTGCAGTTCCAGATCCTCCTGGGAGAACTGGGCATTCTCCTGCTGGGCGATGGCTGGGGATACAGTACCTGGGATGATGTTGATCTTCGAGGGCTTCCCCTGATCCATCAGGTTGTTCCATGAGAAGCCGATGCCGCCGAGTTTGACAGCGGGTTTGCTGGGCTGGCTAGGCTGGCTAGGCTGGCTAGGCTGACTATGCTCTCCAGATTCTCTAGAATTACTAGAACTGCTAGTCATGCTAGGGTTACTAGTCTCCTTAGACACTACAGGCTTAGCCGCGGCTACCTGTGGGGCCGCTGGCTTGGGCTGAGCCTGTCGCATCAGATGCTTAAACAGGGATTTTAATCTTCTGGGGCTACGCCCCGCACTGTCGCCTTCCTCCGCAGGCTGGGTGATCTGGGCGATCTCAATCAGCGTGAGTTCCACCAGCAGACGTTTGTTGCTCGACTGGCGATAGTTGATGTCGCACTGGTTCATCTTCTTCAGCGCCTGATAGAGGAAACGGGTCTCGCACTTCTTCGCCTGTTCCTGATAGCGCTGTCTCTGCTGGTCGCTGACCTCCAACAAGGGGAGCGTCTGCGGATCCTTCGCCATCAGCACGTTGCGAACGTGCTTGGCGAGTCCCTGAATCAACAGACCACCGTCGAATCCCTTATTGATGACGTTGTTCAGGAGCACCATGATATCGCCCACCTTATTATTAATAGAGAGGTCGATGATCTGGAAGTAGTTCTCGGCATCGAGCACGTTCAGGTCTTCAATCACTTTCTCGTAGGTAATGTTGCCCTGGCAGAACGAGGCTGCCTGATCGAAGATGGAGAGGGCATCACGCATACCGCCATCAGCCTTTTCTGCAATCACAGCCAGCGCCTGTTCCTCGAAGGTGATACCTTCCTGCTGAGCCACGTGCTTCAGATGATCCACCGTGTTGCGGATGGTCATACGTTCGAAGTCATAGATCTGACAACGGCTCAGGATGGTCGGCAGGATCTTATGCTTCTCAGTGGTGGCCAGGATGAAGATCACGTGTGCAGGGGGCTCCTCCAAGGTCTTCAGGAAGGCGTTGAAGGCTGCTGTAGAGAGCATATGCACCTCGTCGATGATAAACACTTTGTATCTGCCCAACTGCGGCGGGATGCGGGTCTGTTCCATCAAGGTCTTGATGTGCTCTACAGAGTTGTTAGAGGCAGCATCAAGTTCGAAGATGTTCAGTGAGCGCTGTTCGTTGAACGACTGACAACTCTCACATTCGTTACAGGCCTCACCCTCGGCTGTCGGATTCTGACAGTTGATGGCTTTGGCAAAGATACGTGCACAGGTGGTCTTTCCCACACCTCTCGGACCGCAGAAGAGGTAGGCATGTGCCAGTTTCCCGCTCTTCACGGCATTCTTCAGCGTGGTGGTCAAAGCCGCCTGACCTACGACAGAATCGAAGGTAATCGGACGGTATTTCCGTGCTGAAACGATGTATTCCATAATAATCTGAATAAATTTTTGGCAAAGATACAAAAAAGTTGGGAATTAAGAATTATGAATTAAGAGAATTTTGTATCTTTGCAGACAAATTACGAATATATGAAAGGATT
>ONNY01000015.1 GCA_900319305.1 uncultured Prevotella sp. | reverse complement strand
TAATCATTTTCAGCCATTTTACTTGCAAACATCGGACATATTTTGTATTTTTGCAGTCAGATTTCGTTTTAATTGATGGACAGTAGATTGAGATATAGTTTTCTGACGCTGGTCTTTGTTGGACTGACATTCACATTTTCTTCGTGGTGTGACGGGGAGAGGTGTATTGACGTCGGCCCGCTTCCACCAGTGCCCGATTATGCTGATTCTACCCAGTGGTTCTTTGTCGATCGAGGTGGCGAGGCTGACCTTTTCTATATCATCTCCACTGAAACAGATGACCACATGATCGGTGCCGATACCTGTCATTTTGCTGATACCAATGATCCGGCATTAAGAAAGAATATGCTGAGGGAGATGGTGGCTGTCGATTCGTTCTATTCAGGGAAGCTGAACTATTTCTCTCCGTATTACCGACAGCTTTCCATGGACTCATGGGCTACACCAGACAAGGCATTCGCCATAGTGCCCATTGCTCTTGAAGACGTGATGCATAGTTGGGATTATTATCTGAAACACTTGAACCAGGGGCGTCCGTTTATCATTGCCGGATACAGTCAGGGGGGCATTGCCGTTTTAGATATCCTGAAGGAAATGCCGGATAGTATCTTCAGCCGACTGGTTGCTGCCTATGTTATCGGCTTCAAGGTGACTCAGGAGGATGTGGATAGCAATAAGCATATAAAATTGGCTCAGGATTCGACCGATACGGGTGTGCTCATCGGTTTCAACTCCGTTAAATCGCCTGAGTCGATTATCTATTTCACTGAAAACAATGTGGCTTGCATCAATCCTGTGAGCTGGCGGACGGATGAAGAGCCTACGCCTTTCGTGCTCTATGGCCGCCGTCGGAATGATACGCTCTCTGTGAGATGTGACACGGTGAGTCATCATCTGATTGTGGATGGCATTACCAAGCATCGTCCCATGCCGGTCATCGGCAAACCTGACAACTATCATAACATGGAATTGAAGTTCTACTATCCGTATGTGCGGAAGAACATGGCCGACCGCGTGGCGGCCTTCCTGGCGAAGAAAAAAGAAGAGTGAGGTTAGGGCCTCACTCTTTTGGTAATGTCATCACGAAACGGGCACCGCCTGTATAACTGGTGTCGAGTACGATGTCACCGCCTAGGCGACGGGCGATGCTGCGGGCCACCGTCAGTCCGATACCCGTACCGTCGTAGTACTCATCCAACTGCACAAACTCATCGAAGATATGTTCTGCCTCCTTGGGCGGGATGCCGATACCCGTATCCTCTACGATGAAACAGACGGCCTCTGGCAATTGGCGGATCGCAAGACGGACCTCCCCCTCCTTGGTGAATTTACGGGCATTGTCGAGCAACAGAGTGAGGGCTCTGGTGGCTGAACGCTGGTTGGTATGGATGAGGGCCTCTGCCTGGTCGTCGGTCTGCAACAGGAACTTGATGTGGGTGTCCTGTTGGATGCCGGTGTGCTCGGCAGCCTGCTTGGCAATCGTCAGGGCAGCGATATCGTCGTTGCGCTGGATGACCTGTTGGCTGTTGGCATCGGAGAGTTCCAGCATCTTGTTCACCAAACCGGTGATACGCTCCGTACTCTCGGAGATGCGTTTCTGGATGTCGGCCTTCTCCTCCTCTTGCAACACCATATTCGGTGCGGTGAGGATCTGGGTGAAGCCATTGAGGATATTCAGCGGTGTGCGGAATTCATGGGAGATCTGTTGGATGAAGTTGGTCTTCATCTTCGACGACTCCTCGGCACGGGCATTGGCAATCATCAGTTCCTGGTTCTTCTGAGCCAGACGCTTCGCTGCCCGATGACGGAAGTACATGAAGAGCAACAGAACCAGCAGGAGCAGGCCGATGATGAGGATGATGAAGCGCGAGCGGTCCAATTGTCCCTTCATGCGGAGTTCATCCACCTGGAAGAGGGTGTTCAGTTCGTCGAGCTGCATGCGCACATCCTTCGAGAAGGTGGAATCCTTGTGCAGGTACATCTTCTGATAGAGTAGGGCTGCCTCACGATCCCTGCCAACTGCCAAGAGAGCCTCACCACGTTGGCGTTGTGCCATCGGCCACCAGTCGAGGTCCATCATCGGCTCGTAGAGGTCGGTATAGGCCACGGCTTTCTTGATATCACCTTGCTTCATTGCCAGACGGGCCTGATGCACCTGCATCTGGTAGGTGAGATAGGGGTCTTTGATCTGTTCGTTGAGTTGTTCGCAGGCTGCCAGTTCTCTGGCGGCAGCATCGAGACTATCGCTACCGATGAGGGCACTGGCATTCCAGAGGTGCTGTTCCATGTCATAGACATTCATCTTTCCGACTCCGGGTTTCTCCAAGACCTTGATGTATTCCAGGTGCTGGCGCCACTCCCTACAGATGGCCAACTCGCGGGGATAGTCTTCGATCTGATCCAGTTCCTGTGCCATATAGAAGTAGGCACTCAGCAACTCGTTCTTGGCGACGTCGGGTATCTCCTTCATCAGACGGATACTGCGGTCGAGGGCCTTGACGGACTGCTGGTGGTCGATATTATCGTAGATCACACCGATCTGCTGGTAGGCGAGGGCTCGTCCGAGGGTGTTATCCTGTTTCTGGGCAAACTCCTGCATCTGTTCGGCCTCACGGAGGGCGGTCTGCGTACGACTGGTATAGGAACAGCTCTCGATGATGTCGCGCCAGGCCTTATAGAACGAGTCCCAACGCTCGTGCTTCTCCATCCAGTCTTTCTGTATCCTCGCCTCTTTCTCCAAGCGCAACCAGTCCTCGGAGTTATAGATTAGCGTGAGACGTTTGTTGCGCCCTGCCTCCTCATAAGCCAGATTGCCCTCTTGCTGGGCGTATTGGATCCACTCATCGCAGATGCTGAGTACGGTGTTCACCTCACCCGACCACTCGGTCTCGTTCACTAAGTTCTCATAGGCTTTCAACTTTTTCTCCCCCGTGAGACCCGTGATGGGACCGGCTGCCCCCACGGTGAGGACAGTCAACAAGGTGATGGCGAAACAGAATACTCTTCTCATATTTTTATTTGAGGGCTTCGAGCATGCGTTTGATGACGACTGAACAGCTGATCTCGCGGTTGGCAGCCTCGGGGATGACAATCGAGTTAGGTGACTCGATGACATCGTCGGTCACGATGAGGTTACGGCGCACGGGCAGACAGTGCATGAACTTACCATTGTTCGTCCATGACATGTGCTCGGTATCAACGGTCCAAGACATATCCTTCGAGGTGATCTTTCCGTAGTCAGCGGGATTGGTCACACCGGGGTTACTCCAGTTCTTGGCATAGATGAAGTCGGCACCCTCGAAGGCTTTCTTCTGGTCGTATTCCACACGGGCATTGCCGACAAACTGTGGATCGAGCTCATAGCCCTCGGGGTGGGTGATGACGAAATCCACATCAGCGGTGTTCATCCACTGGGCGAAACTGTTGGGCACAGCCTGTGGCAAAGCACGGCAATGGGGTGCCCAGGTCAAAACGACCTTCGGACGCTTCACCGTCTTATACTCCTCAATGGTGATGAGGTCGGCAAAGGCCTGGAGGGGATGTACGGTGGCCGTCTCCATCGCAAAGACGGGGCGACCGGAGTATTTGATAAACTGCTGCAGTACGGTCTCGGCATAGTCGTATTCACGATCCGTCAGGCCGGCGAAACTACGCACGCCAATCAGGTCGCAGTAGCAACCCATCACGGGGATGGCCTCCAGCAGATGTTCACTCTTGTCACCATCCATGATAACGCCACGCTCGGTCTCCAGTTTCCAGGCTCCGGCATTCACATCGAGCACGATTACATTCATGCCGAGGTTCATGGCCGCCTTCTGGGTGGACAGACGGGTGCGCAGACTATTATTGAAGAAGATCATCATCAGGGTCTTGTTCTTACCCAGGTGCTGATACTTATAACGGTCGTTCTTGATCTCAAATGCTTCGGCCATCGCCTTCTCCAGCGGGCCGATATCTTCTACATTAATAAATGTTCTCATATCCTTTTTATTTTCTAATTTGTCCTTCTCCTTCGATGAGCCATTTGTAGGTGCAGATCTCTTCGAGCGCCATGGGACCACGGGGACCGAGTTTCTGCGTGCTGATGCCGATCTCTGCGCCGAGACCGAACTGCGCACCATCGGTAAACGAGGTCGGTGCGTTCCAATAGACACAGGCGGCATCGACATGTGCCTGAAATTTGCGTGCAGTGGCTTCATCCATTGTGATGATGCTCTCACTGTGTCCACTGCCGTTCTCATCGATATGGGCGATGGCCTCTTCGAGTGATGCCACGGTCTTGATGGCGAGTTTATAGTCCATGAACTCCGTGCCGAAACTGTCTTCCGTGGCGTGTTCCAGATAGGGATATTTGCCATCGAGGGCGGCATAGGCCTGCTCGTCGGCATAGATAATCACGTTTTTCTCGGCTAGGGGAGACACTAGGTTACCTAGGTCTCCTAGGCGGCCTAGATGGACTAGCAGACAATCCAGCGCATTGCAGACGGAGACACGGCGGGTCTTGGCGTTGTTGATGATCGCCTTGCCCATCTCCAGGTCACCGTCCTTATCAAAATAGGTGTTCACGACACCAGCGCCTGTCTCGATGACGGGCACACGGGCGGTATCTCTGACAAAGTCGATGAGCTTGCGACCACCGCGGGGGATGCAGAGGTCGATATAGCCGACGGCATTCAGCATCTCACCCGTTGCCTCATGGGTGGCGGGCAACAGGGCGACGACATCCTTCGACACGCCGTATTGCTCCAGAATCTCATGGATCAACGCCACTTCCTCACGGTTGCTGCAGTCGGCATCCTTACCGCCTTTCAGTACACAGGCATTACCGCTCTTGAAACAGAGGGAGAATACATCGAGCGTCACATTCGGACGCGCCTCGTAGATCATGCCGATGACACCGAAGGGCACACTGACACGACAGAGACGCAGGCCATTGGGCAAGGTCTTCTGTTTGGTGATATGTCCCAGTGGGGTAGGCAGGGTGGCCACGTTACGCATGTCGCTGGCGATACCCTCCAGACGACTCTTCGTCAGTTGCAGACGGTCGTAAAGGGGATTCGAGGGGTCCATCTTTGCCAAGTCCTGGGCGTTGGCCTTGAGGATGCGCGCCTGTTGGGCGATGATGGCATCGGCAACGGCATTCAGGACGTCATTGCGCTGTGCATCAGTCAACAGGGCCAGACTCTTGCTGGCTTTCTTCACGCGTTCAAATGTCTCTTTCAATTCCATATTGCTAAGTTAAAAATTCAGTGTGTGGGGTTTGCTCGGGGTTCTCGATGAGGTCGATCAGAATATTGTCGCGGGTGCCGTTGGCAATGATGACATGGATGCCGGCCGACTGTACGTTGCTGGCAGTGTGGTACTTGGAGTGCATACCACCACGTCCGAAGGCACTTTTCTCTGTCTGGATATACTTCGAAAGATCGGTGCATGGAGCCACTGTCCGTATCAGTTCTGAAGATGGATCATCGGGATGACCGGTAAAGATGCCGTCGATGTTAGACAGGAGAATCAGCGAGTCGGCTTTCATCATCTGTGCGATGAGGCCGGAGAGTTCATCGTTATCGGTGAACATCAACTCAGTGACACTCACAGTGTCGTTCTCATTGACGATCGGCAATACGTTGTTCTCCAGCATCACCGTCATACAGGCCTGCTGATTCCTGTACTGCTCACCTGGTCGGAAGTTCTCCTTCATCGTCAGAACCTGACCTACATGGATGCCGAACTCACGGAACAAGTCGTAGTAGAGGCCCACGAGTTTCACCTGTCCGACAGCGGAGAACAACTGGCGCTGTTCCACGGAGTCGAGCGAGTGGTCAATGGTCAGTTCGCGTCGTCCACAGGCCACGGCTCCTGATGACACGAGGATGATCTCGTAGTCGTGCTTCCTGAGCCACGCAACTTGATCGACGAGGGCCGACATGCGTGTCACGTCGAGTTTCCCGTCCTTCCGTGTCAATACGTTAGAACCTATCTTTACAACAATTCTTCTTTTCACTTTTTTACCTTTTTACTTTTCAGCATCCTTTTTGCGGATTTCTACACGGCGGATCTTGCCGCTGATGGTCTTCGGCAGTTCATCGACGAACTCGATGATACGCGGATATTTATAAGGTGCAGTCACCTTCTTCACATGCTGCTGCAGTTCCTTGATGAGGTCCTCACCAGCCTTGTCCTTCCATTCCTTACCGAGAATGACTGTGGCCTTCACCACCATACCGCGGATATCGTCGGGCACACCTGTGATGGCGCACTCTACGACGGCTGGGTGGGTCATCAGCGCACTCTCTACCTCGAACGGACCGATACGATAGCCTGACGACTTGATCACATCGTCGATACGTCCCTCGAACCAGTAGTAGCCGTCCTCGTCGCGCCACGCCATATCACCTGTGTGATACAGTCCGTCGTGCCAGGCCTCGCGGGTGAGCTCCGGATCACGATAGTACTCCTTGAAGAGTCCGATAGGCTTGCGGTCGCCCACACGTACCACGATCTCACCCTTCTCACCATCTTCACAAGGCGTACCGTCGGCACGTACCAGATCGATGTCGTACTGGGCGTTGGGGATACCCATACTGCCTGGCTTCGGCTCCATCCAGGGGAAGGTACCGAGGGTCATGGTGGTCTCCGTCTGTCCGAAGCCCTCCATCATCTTGATACCTGTCTTCTCGTAGAACTTATCGAAGACGGCGGGGTTCAGAGCCTCACCTGCCGTACAGCAGTATTCGAGTGAAGAGAGGTCGTAGTTCGACAGATCCTCACGAATCATGAAACGATAGATGGTGGGAGGTGCGCAGAAACTTGTCACCTTATATTTCTCAATCTGACGCAACAGCGTGTCGGCATTGAACTTCTCATGGTCGAACACGAACACGGTGGCACCAGCAAACCACTGACCATAGAACTTACCCCATACGGCCTTACCCCAACCGGTATCGGCTACCGTCAGATGGAGCGAACCCTCGTGGAGGTTATGCCAGAACACACCCGTAGAGAGATGGCCCATGGCGTAGAGATAATCGTGGGCCACCATCTTAGGCTCGCCACTGGTACCGCTGGTGAAGTACATCAGCATCGTGTCATCGTTGGTGTTCACGAAGGCGGGCTTCACGAACTTCGGGGCCTGCTTCCACTCACTCTGCCAATCATGGAATCCCTCGGGGATGGGTTTGCCGTGATCGGTGATGGTGATATACTGCTTCACCGTGGGACTCTCTGACATCGCTGCCTGAATCTGACTCACCACGTAGGCATCATCCACACAGATGATAGCCTTCACAGAGGCGCGGGTGTTACGATAGATGATATCTTTCTTCGTCAACATGTGGGTGGCAGGGATCACGATGGCACCGATCTTGTGCAAGGCCAGCATTACTACCCACCACTCGTAACGACGCTTCAGGATGAGCATCACGGGGTCGTTCTTGCCGATGCCCAGCGACATCAGATAACTGGCGGCCTGATCCGTCTGCTCCTTCAGTTCGGCGAAGGTGGTGCGGATCTCCTCTCCCTGATCGTTGGTCCAGAGGATGGCGAGTCTCTCAGGTGCCTCCTCAGCCCACGCGTCCATCACGTCGTAGGCGAAATTGAAGTTCTCAGGGATGATGAACTCCAGATTCTTGTTATAATCCTCAACAGACGTGAACTTAGTCTGCTTCAAAAAACGTTCTATCATATTTTTTATCTTTTGGCAACGGACTACAGGACTTTCGGACTTTTTTTGCGCATCAGTCGTTTTAGTCGTGTTGTCCGTTGCTAATTATTACTCAACTGTGAAGGCGAGGAATTTCACGGGTTTGTCTCCAACGGCGAGCATGCCGTGGGGCTTGGTGGAGTCGAAATAGATGGAGTCGCCCTCTTCGAGCACCATCGTCTTACCACCGATATACAGTTCCATCTTACCTTCGAGCACCATATTGAACTCCTGGCCCGGATGCGTGTTCTTATAAATGGTGTGTGCCTCGGGCTTGGGCTCCACGGTGACGATGAACACGTCGGCCTTGTGGTTCACGAAACCACCTACCAGACTCTGGTACTTGTAAGCCTTGGTGCGCTCGATCGACATGCCCTGTCCCTTACGCGTCACGTAGTACGACTTCATGTGGGGTGCCTCCGCAAAGATCAGTTCCTCGGTAGATACACCGTACTTCTTTGCAATCTTCATGAGGTTGGAGATGGTGATGTCCAGTTCGCCAGCCTCGATCTTCTCATACTTCTCTGCGCTGATGCCGATGGTCTCAGCCATCTCGCTCACTGGGATGTCGAGCACGTCGCGCAGTCCCTTCAGGCGTTCGCCTATTTGTTTGAGTTGTTCGTCCATTTGTTTACGAGCCCCCTAAATTAGGGGGATGGGGGTCTGAACAAGCGTTTATCAGACCTTTTATATGGTTATTACTGGAGTCTGCGCTTGTTCAGACCCCTGTCGCCCCCTAACTTAAGGGGGCTTACATTCCAGCTTTAAGTCCACGGATCACGGCGGAGGTGAAACCTGCGTGCTCCATCTCATTCAGCCCCTTGATCGTCACACCACCAGGTGTCGTCACGAGGTCGATGGCAGCCTCAGGGTGCAGACCACTGGCCTCCAACAGTTCTACGGCTCCCTTCATCGTCTGCATCACGATCTTCTTGGCATCGTCGGCCTTGAAACCGAGTTCCACACCACCTTCACTTGCGGCACGGATATAACGCATGGCGTAAGCGATACCACAACTGGCGAGGGTAGTACCTGCTGCCAGATGCTGCTCGTCGGTGATGAGCGTATGACCCATCTCGTCGAAGATCCTCACAACGGTCTGCGTCTCTGCCTCAGAAGCTCCCACAGGCACGATGAAGGTCATCGAGGCCATCTCGGCAATGGCGATATTCGGGATTGCCAGGAACAGCGTCGGGCACTGTTCCCCGAGCCACTCCTTGATGCTCTCCGACTTCACACCGGCTGCAATCACAATCAGGATCTGCTTCTTGGGATTCAGTTCGGGTTTGATGTCCTTCAGCACGCGCTCCACCAACCAGGGCTTCACGACCACGCACACGATGTCGGCCGTCTCAGCAGCCAACTTGTTGTCTGTCGTCACACTGACACCTGTCTTTGCAAACTTATCCACCACAGCCTGTGAGGGATCGCTCACGGTGATGTCTTCGTTCTTAAACTGCTGGCCTTTGATGAGGCCCTCGACGGTGGCGCCACCCATGGCACCAGCGCCAATCACTGCTATCTTCATAATGTCTTCTTTAAGCGGTTGATAAAGTCATCGGCATCCTGTTTCGTCAGGCAGAGCGGTGGCAACAGGCGCAGGATGTTCGTACCTGCACAGCCCGTAAAGCAATGCTCCTGGTAGATCAGCGGCTGGCGCACGTCCTTGTGAGGGATGTCGAGATCGATGCCGATCATCAGGCCACGTCCGCGAACGTCGATGATATGTTTGTAAGTCTTCTGTAGTTCCTTCAACTGGGCGATCAGGTATTCACCCACCTCATGGGCGTTCTCCACGAGGTTCTCTGCCTCGAACACGTCGAGCACGGCCAGCGCAGCCGCACAAGCCAGATGGTTGCCGCCAAAGGTGGTACCAAGCTGTCCATACACGGGCTTGAACTCCGGTCCGATCAGCACGGCTCCCATCGGGAAACCGTTGGCGATGCCCTTGGCCACGGTGATGATGTCGGGACGGATACCCAACCACTGGTGAGCGAAGAACTTACCGCTTCTTCCGTAGCCGCACTGGATCTCGTCGCAGATCAAGATCGTACCGTATTGCTTGCAGGCAGCAGCCAGTCCCTGGGCGAACTCTGAGGTAGCGAGTTTGATGCCGCCCACACCCTGGATGCACTCCAGGATCACTGCACACACATCGCCCTTAGCCAACTCAGCCTCCCACGCGGGCAGGTCGTTCATCGGCAGGTAGGTCACGTGACTGTTGTCGTTGATGGGTGCGATGATCTTCGGATTGTTCGTCACCTCCACAGCCAACGAGGTACGTCCGTGGAAAGCCTTCTCACAAGAGAGCACGCGGGTACGTCCGTTGGTGAACGAGGCAAGCTTCAAGGCGTTCTCGTTGGCCTCGGCACCGCTGTTGATCAGAAACAGCTGGTAGTCGTCGTAGCCGCTGATCTTACCCAGGCGCTCAGCCAGTTCCTGCTGGAGTTTATTGATCACAGAATTAGAGTAAAAACCTATCTTCTGCAGTTGTTCAGTCACCTTCTCAATGTAGTGGGGGTGAGAGTGGCCGATGCTGATTACAGCGTGTCCGCCATAGAGGTCGAGATACTCCTGTCCGTTCTCGTCCCACACCTTACAACCCTTGCCCTTCACGATGTTCACGTCGAAGAGCGGATATACGTCGAATAGCTTCATATGCGTTCCTTAATAAAAAATCGGTTGCAAAGATACGGCAAAATATTGAATAATCGCCACTTTCTCCCATCTTTTTGCATAAAAACAGCCTTTCCTGCGTATTTCCTGCAAATTTATACATCGCAGGGCGCGTTTACGGGCGTTCGAACCTGAAAACTGGGCCTTAGCCAGCCTTCCTAGGCGGGTTTGTATGAAAATATGTCAAAGAACACTTTTGTCGTCTGGAGACGCTTCAACAGACACCATTAAAGGAAAATATTGCTACCATTAATGCGCGCAAATTTTTGATTTAATGCTAGCAATTTTTGTCCTTAACAGGCGGTATCTGCACTCCTCCAATTTGACGTAGCAAAGGTAAGGTATTTTGATTGCGGTTCACGAATACTTCACAAGTTTTTTCTACTTTCCGCAATGGGGCGGTCATTTGGTCATTTGTCATTTGGTCAAAATCGAAAACGGACTGTCAAAATCCGCCACTATAATATAAATATTTTATTTATATATAGTGAGCAAATGACCGCGTTCCCGAAATCGAAAATGACCAAATGACCTTGACCAAATGACCACTCTAGTTGCTGGAAACAGTTAGATTGTATGAAGCTGTATTAGAATCAAAATAGTAGTTCGCATCTTCAACAGTTGCGGTAATAGTGCAACTACCAGCATGATGGATTGTTACTAGGCCATTGCCATCAACAGTTGCCACATATTCATTCGACGATGTATATCTCACATTACCGTGATTAATATTGTTTGACAGCGTGTTAGTAAATGGTTCAGCGCCGACAGTTTTATTTATAGGAGTAGGAGCATAGGATATACTTCCTGTTTCATGTGCTTTATTGATTGTCCATTGGACGGTGCGAGTATTAGTTCCTCTGTATTGCCCTGTACCTTTTATGGTTACATCGTAGGTGCCGGCATTGGTGACGCTGAGGGTGCTATTGGCTTCATCAATGACGTAATCAACATTTACTGTGAGTGTCTTGCTATTACATTTGACAGAATTGATACCAGGATAGTTCTTCTGGGTTCCGTCATACGTTGGAGTTTCTGCTGTGTTGAGAGTCACTACAAAAGTACTGTCAGCAGCGGTATTTAATTTGACATTGAAGATATATGTCTTGCCTGCTTCGAGGGTCTTGGATGTTGTTTCGGAGAATTCGAAGGTTGATGATTTTGTGTTATCATTGCGATAGCTTAGCTTGATAAATTTGGTTCCAGCAGGGATTGTCTGAGGTGCTACGAGCACTTCAAACTGACGATCGTTTCTGTAGGCAGTGATTACATTATCCCCTGAACAAACGTTTATCGCTTTTGCTGTTGTTTTTACTACCTCATCAGCAATGAGTTGGGATGTGCTGTTGCCATTTGCGTCTTTATAATGGTAGGGTACAATAATCAACTTCGCCATACGATGGACAAAGGTGAGGTGGAAGGGCGTTGTTGGTGCTCCTTCATTATAGGCGCGAGTGATTGCTGTGGTTTCCATCAGGTTCGCGGCCTCGTATTTATCAGCAATGCTTTGGTCTGTAATGGAGGTGTTTGTATTATCGGCTGTTGGCTTGGTGGCGGCGTAGGGATACCAGGCCGATACGGCGACACTGGTGGTGTCGCTATTTGGCCAATAAAAAGGCTCTACATCTGTATCAGGAACCAATTTGATAGTTGAACCAGTGACAATCTTATATTTCTTTACAATTCTGCTGCCTCCGCTCGTCATCTGCACAGCTACAGGATCGCCATCAGTCCATTCGTCATTAACGGTGTTGGAACGGGTGATCCCCTTGTCGTCAGCCATATTGACGGTGAATTGAATGGGCGTGAGAGAACCTTCTGCGTATTCGTCTTCTACGCAGGCGGTGAATATGAGAGGGATGGCAGCGAGCCAGTATATCAGTCGTTTCTTCATTTGTTCCTATTTTATTGCACCAACCCTGCAGGGCCTGAGGCTTCGCCACCAGAAGTCCATGCTGTGATGTCGTTGACAGTTACAACGATTTGTGGCTTCTGCAGGGTGATGTTATAGGTGTATACATTCTTTGCAGCGAGGGTGGGATTTGCATTATAATGGAAAGTCGCATTAACTCTCTCTTCCCCTGAAGTCTTATCTATCAGTTCTATCTTGATGAATGGAGTACCAGTATTAATTGTCTGAGGTGGAACGATAAAAGCATTGTTTGAACCAAGGCAGACAACGGTAGAATTACGATCATCAGCAGCTACAGCAGCGCCTAAATCAGAAGATGCATCATAAACCTTAAACGAAATCTTGCGATTGATGCCGCAAAGCGTGACGCGGGCATATTTCGTATCTTCTGTGCCAGAATAGGCAAGATCTTCTGCTTTTACTTGACCTATACTTCCACTTCCCGCAATCCATGTGGCTGGGGTCAGCGTGACAATAATTTTCGTAAGGCGATGCTTAAAATCGAGGTTCACGGTGCCCTCGTCGCCATCCTGATAGAGTGTGCAAGGGGCTACATCGGGTGTTGGATTAAACGGGAATCCTATCATCAAGTCGCTGGCTTTGTAGTTGGCGACAGCTGTCTGATCTGCTGCTACAGTGAACCAATATTCGTTAGTATAAGTAAAGGGTGAACTATCACCTGATTTTCGCGTAGAAAGCACATCTTCAGGATAAACACCAAATATCTCAAGTGGCCCTAACCGTCTTGGCCAGTAATATCTGGTTTTGTTTGATGTTTGTGATAGTCCCCCATTACCATCGGCAGTGAAGTTAAGGGATGATGGATAGGTGTCTAAACCATTGACGTCTCTCATATAGACATTCACTCGCTCGCCTGATAAGAACTGCGTAGACTGGATATTGCTTTCAGCACGAGTACTGGCAGCGCCATAAGTCAAACGCAATTCTGGTGGCATGTTGATGTTTGTGGGGGACACGACTTCCTGTCCCATGTTGACGATTGTCTCGCCGTCATGGGTACAAGCGGTACACATCCCCACCGCCATCAGTACAATTAGAATGTCAGATTTCTTCATCGTTTATTGCAGTACACCTATAGCATTGCTTGTGTTATTTCCAGCAGCCTCATCATTATCATCATCATCCCAAGGAGTAATAGTTGTTGTAACATCGATATGTGGCTTACTAATGCGAATGTTATATGTATATACATTCTTTGGGCTTAATGTAATATTACTAGGTGCATTATAATAGAATTTGTCGTAAATAGGAGTCCCTAAGTCCTCATTTATTAGGTCCACTTCAATGAATAAGTTGCCACCAGTAATTGTCTGTGGGGGTATAATTGCTGCCAACGATACAGCATCATAAGTATCAGATGTAAGTATAGCACCTGGATAAGCAGGGGCTGATATGCTTATTTCTCTCGTTACTGCCCCCTTGCCTACAATAATATTTGTTGTGTTTCCTGATAATCTGCCCAACCCATCTTCGCTATTAACTAGAAACTGAATAGTCTTATCTATACCCATAAGAGTAACAACAGCGTATTTCTTATCACCAGCCCCATCATATTTGATGTCCCTTAAATCGATATCAGTGTCTTCTGTATCTTTTGTTTTTGTCACATTAACAACAATCTTAGTTAGGCGATGGGCAAAAGTTAATATAATGGTACCAGGGTTTTCCGCTTGTGCTAACTTGTATGGCTCTGTTAAGCCAGGAGTGTACGTTATTGGCCGTCCTGTCATCAGATCACTTTCTTTGTAGGCTTCATAATCTGTCTGATCAACTTGTACGGAAAACGTATATTTTTCTGTGTCACTAAATGGTAAAAATGATACTCCTACTTTTGTGTTATCTGATACAGCTCCTTCTGGATATACTCCGTAAATATTGAGTGCATGTGTCAATTTAGGCCAAAACAAGCGATTAACTGTAGGAGTAGGGCTAGCACTTGTAAAAGCATCATACCAATGATCGTAGGGTGCAGCAGTGTGTGGCAAAGTCGGTGTTGATGCTGGAGTATAATTGTATGTGTAAAGGTTCCCATTGCCATCGGTTCTATACTTGATGGGATTACTATAACTAGTACCAGTTGATGGGTCGGTAGCATCTTGCAAGAAGACATCGATAGTCTCACCAGAATCGAATTGGGACTGTTGCAAACCTGGATTTTCTGCAGTACCTCCATCAGCTCGGGTGATGGCCATATCGTTACGAGTACTAATCATGAGTTCGTTGCCTTGGTTAGAGACAATGGTAACGGTCTCATCTTTACTGGTGCAGGCGCTAAGCATCAGTAGAGATGTTACGGCTGCGGTCAGGAATAAATAATTCTGTTTCATAATCTTTTATTTTTTTTGTTTTGTTTCTTCTTTATCAGGAGGCAATGCCCTCTGCAGTTGGTCCTTCATTCCAGGGTGTAATAGAGACCGATATTTGCAGCGGCTGTAGTTGGGGTATGTCCTTTCCTTGCGAATCGTAACCAACACCAAAAGTTAGAGTGTATGTATATCGATAGCCTGGAAGCCAAGAAGCAGACAGGTCAGATGGATCTGCGGAGAAGGGGAAATAGATGGTATCAAAGGTGTTCTCTGTCCCCAGCAAATATTGGTTAATATTTGGGTCGTAAACCCTACAATCAATGGTGATGTAGCTACCTGTAGTTTTAGTTTTTGTGGAAACTCCTGAAACGATGTATGTACATTCGTTAACAGGATTCCACGGGGTGAGGAGTTGCGGTATTACCATTGAAATCTCTGATGTAGAGGTGAGTGCCTGGGCTGTACTTGTGAGAACAATACCCTCGTCAGATACCATTGTCAGAGGGTAGTCTGTGGGAGTGGATAAGGTTCCCCAAAGGCTTGTAGTTGTTGCTGCCAGATCGAGATCGCCTGTGCTGTTGACGTTGCAGACTTTGATGCTGCCAACGGTGACTTGCAAACCGTCTGTGATAAAAGCGTCTGAAAGTTTCCCTTGGAAGGCCAACTGCGTGAGGGCGTGATGGAAGCGCAAGGGTACGGCTGGGCTGCTGGAAGAGATGACGGTGCTGAGGCTCGTCTGGTGTTTGGTATAAAGCACATCGGTATTGCCGTCGATGGGGTGGGTAGCATCGAAAGCGATGGTCTTGTTACTGACAATGTTTGAGGTTGTTGGCGCTGAGGCTGGATAGAGGGCGTAGAACGTCACGTTGTAAAGGGCTCCTGGCGCATCAGGCCAGTAATAGGTGGCACCAGTGGTTCGCCAATAGTGTGTCAAGTCGTCATAGACCACCACATTGCTGGTATTGTCGTTGATGAAAGCCTCTTCTGTCGTTGTGCCTGAGGGGGTTTTCGTTGCCCAGACGCGGAAGGATAGATCTGTACCCAAACTGCCTGCTGGCACAGGGCCACGGGTGGCTGCGGCCTCAGGATTGAAGGTCACTGCCACATGCTGAGGTACGACGGGTTGTGTCGTCTCAGGCTCAGACTCAGTGTCGGCCTTGCAGGCTGTCAGCAGCCAAAGGGTGGTGAGGAGATATATCCAGGACTTCATATGAGCAGCGGGGTTACATGTTTAGATTCTGATTGCTGTTCGTCCAGCTGTCGACTTCTACGGTGAAGTAGATAGGACGATCAGAGTTTACGATCTCTGCACCAGGCGCAAGATTATCCGTCGGAGCCACATGTGTGGTGCCGTCGTAATAGGAAGGAAACGTTATGTTGTAGGCAGGATTAGTGGTAGGTTCGTATGCCTGTGTGGGATCCGTGGGATTTCTAACACCTGGGTTCAGATCGACATCGGGATCAGCAGCACTGGCAAGATGTGCTACGTCAGGATTGGTAGGCATGGGATCCACCCATCCACAACCTCCTCCATTGGGGGCGAAGAAATTGATGGTATAGGTGTATTTATAACCTGGCTTCAGCAATGTATTAATGGGAATGGCAGCAAAACCAAAACTACCTACTGCAGCAGCAGAGGCTGTAGGTTCAGGAAGGTAGCTTAAACTCGTAGCAGTCTTTTGACGAGGATATATCACCTCGTTAGCCTGGAAGCGTATGGTGGTATGGTCTGCTTCATAAATAGTCTGCTTGGTTTTGATCTGAACAAGTACAGAAAGATAGGCATCTGTTGTAGCAACATTAGTCAGGTCAGCAGCGGTGAGTTGCTGAGGTAACACCAGCATGGGACCATTACCAAAAGTGATATCTATAGCAGAACCATCAAGTGTAATGGCTTGCGAGGCTCTGCTGGTGGTGATAGATGATACAGAGGGGGCGCCACCAGCCTTGTTCATATAGCTGTTTGGTGTGCCGAGGCTTGCTGTAGCCCAAGGGGTGTAGTTATCCCAAGAGAAGGCAGAACCTGTGGAACTTGAAGGATGAGTGAGTTGACCGCTGCCTTTTAAGTTGACAAGTTTCACGCCTAATACCTTAACCTCATAGTTTTCTGTATCCATATTCGTAGCCAAGATAGAAATCTGCGACATGACGTGACGGAAGTAGAGAGGTACACCTGTGACGAGGTTTGCAGCCTTAGATCCAGTTTCGTAAGCCACCATCACATCTTCCTGATTGGCAGGGAAGTTCTTTACTGTGTAAGCGTCAGTCAGGTTTGATGGGGCATAGGCATCGAAATTCAGTGTTCCTGTTGCTGGCCATAGACGACGATCAGGTGTGGTCCCTTCTGCATCGGCATACATATTCCAAACCGTGCCGTCGGTGGACTTTACCCAGTCTGTAAATGTCTGGTAATCACCTGGTACTCCATCTCCTGCAGTCGCCTTAACTTTGAACTCCCTGAAGTTGGTGGCTGTGGTGACGACCCCACGAGTGGTTCCTGTTGTCATCGGACGCAACATGATGTAGTCCTGACTTAGGGGTTCCTGATTCAGTGTGGTATCCTCACTACTGCTGCACGCTGCCAAGAGCAGGGCGGCGATGGATAACATATAGCATTTCTTTCTCATAACGCAGAATATTTCATTAATTGTTTCTATTCTTATAATTCAATTCCAATGGTGATTTCTTCCCAGCCATCGACCTCAGGGTTCAGACCTGTGTTACTGCTGTCTTCTATCGGCTCAGGTAAGGGCAGGCCGTCGATCTCCAATTCCATGTCAATGGTACCTCCAGGTTCGCTGCCACCAGGTGTGTTTGGGTCATGCAGCGCGTCAGTCACATCGAAGCTGTAGTAGTATTTCTTGCCGTCGTCCATCTGGACATACACCACCAGCTTGTGTTCCTCAGAGTGTTCAGGACAGTGGCCGAAACAACGCACACAGCCTACGAGCGACGCACTGCCTTCTGCCTCCAGTGTGAAGGGGATGATGGCTGTGGACTGCGTGGGTAGACCCGTTGCTGGGCAGAAGGCACTCGCCATGCCTGAGAGGGTGGCTGACATACTGGTGACATGCGACAGATTATCCACATGGTCGATCGTAAAGGTGTAGTTGTGGGTCGCTGCCTTCATGATCAGTCTCAGATCGTCGGCTGTCGTCTTAAACTCGTGTCCTGCATCAGCGGCGGTATAGAGCATTTCCGGCTCATAGATCACTTCCTGTTCATCAGTACCAACGGCTTTCGGAATACCACGGGTGCCAGCAAACACTCGGGCACTAGCCTCGAGGGTGGTGGGGATGACGTTGATGGTGAAATCAGCCCATGATGAACCGCTGGCTTTCATCGTCTCCGTATCGCTATTGAACGCCACAGCCTGGTAATTGCCTTTCAGTAGCTGCACCTTACCACCATTGGCATTGGAGAAGCTGATTGGAATAGACTGATTCTCCTCATTGAAAAGATAAAGACTCATCGAAGCAGGCTGCTGCCCCTCGCACTGACTCCAATCGAAGGTGACGTTCATTTCGCCATAGATGTCGTCAGGGATAGGTTGCGGTTGGGGCTGCGGCTTTGGCTCCTCATTCTCATGCCTACAGGAGCAGAGAGTGAGAATAGCTAAGCTGAGTATGAACCAGTGTCGTTTAGTAATCATTCCTATCATCTTTTCAACTGCAAAGATAGGAAGAAATATGAGATATGGGTTTGCAAATGGTAACAAATGACTAACATTTTGCAAATTGTTAGTCGATTGTTATGCTTCTGTTTCTGCTTGGGAAGATTGCTGTTTTTTCCAATCGCCAGGCGTCTGACCTGTTAAAGCCCTGAATGTACGGAAGAAAGAGGTGTCATTCGCAAAGCCGGAATCGATACCAATGGCGTTTGCTTTCTGATCGGGGTATTTCAGCATTAGTTGCTTGGCGTATTCGATGCGATAGCCATTAACATACTGTGTGAAGTTGCAGCCTTTGATGAGGTTTACGCATGCAGAGATGTTGTTTCGATGCGTACCTATTTGTTTGGCTAAGGCTGATACCGTGAGATCGCTATTGAGGAACTGCTTTTCTTCAACTACCAGATGGTGGATGCGCTGCATGAGTTCTGAATTGGCGGCTTCCTTGGGATCAGGTGTCTTAGGCGCTTCGTCCTCTTTCTCAACCGTCTGCTCCTGCTTGGGCTGTCTGTAGAAAAGGTAGATACAGATAATGGCAACTGCCAACAAGAGGATGCTACCTAACAACCAAGGGATTGGGCTGAGGAATGAGGAAATAACGACATCGCAGAACTCGTCACTACCGAGATGGAATAGGAATACGTGAGCCAGCGGGTAGAAATTGTGACTTGGATTCTCTTTCTTCCCAGTGCCGCCCGTCAAAAGCAGATGCCTTTTGCCATAGGACTATAATCGATGCACAGGATGTATATATGGCTGCTGGTCTGATGAATGGAATCGTTGCCCATGATGTATCCTTTCTGAGCCTTCCGATCCACAAGAATCTGGGAATAATAGATAATTGTGTTCTCCTGAAACTTCGTAGGGATGGGGCTGGTAGTAGGTATTAACGAGAACTTCATACCGTCGCTCTTGGCGATGGCTATCTGTCCCTCTTTGTTTCTCACAGGAAAGAGGTAGGAGTAGATGCCTTTCGTTTCGTCGCCGATAAAACTGTCATCGTTGTGAATAGAGATGTGGAGATGGGTCGGTTTCCAAGTCTCAAAAAACGGGTCAGTGAATGGTTCGCCTTTCAGACGATCGACGATAATGGTGTCGAAATCATTGCCTTTATAATCCTGTCCGCCAAAGATGATCACATGTTGGTAAACGTGATGTTGCCATCATACACCTCAATGGCATCCTCGTGATACCAATTGCCTGCAATCACCACCTTTCCATGATCCAATTCTACCTGGGTATGCGAGGCGCGCTTAGTGTCCAGACAGCCAAAACCGTCGAAGGTATGGGTCTTTGGATCATACATTTCCACCTCGTGACTCTGTCCGATGCCTAAGCCTCTCTCGAAACCACCGCTCAGTAAGACCTTGCCGGATTTCAGAACCAGGGCCGAACCTGCATCGTGGGTATAGACCATATCCATCTGGTGCCAGACACCGTTCTTATAATATTCTGCTGTTGGTGTGGGGACAAATCCTGAAGTGTGTCCACCAAAGACGGTGATCTCGCCATTCACATATAAAGTATGGTGGCCTGAACGTGGCGTGTTCAGACTGGGCAACTGCTCAGGCTGTATCTTGACGACGGGACAGACCGCTTGTTGCTGACTGTCCATGCTCGTCTCTTGCGCCAACATATTTAACTGCGCAAATAAACTGATCAGGGTTATGATGGCTGTTTGCTTCATTTTGTGACTGCAAAGGTACGAAAAGAATAGCAAACAGAATCGCTTATAACAAAAAACCGACTAACAATTTGCAAATTGTTAGTCGGTTCTGTGAATTAGAAAGCAGATGCTTTGAGTCTCAAACCTGCCGTTTCATCGAGGTTGAACATGATGTTCATATTCTGTACGGCCTGACCTACAGCACCTTTTAATAAGTTATCGATGCAAGAGGTGATCAACAGTTTGTTACCATATTTCTCTACATGTACCAGGGCCTTGTTGGTGTTCACCACCTGCTTCAGGTCGATGGATTTGTCGCTGTAGTGGGTGAAGGCGGCATCGGCATAAAACTCCTTGTAGGCTTCGATGACGTCCTCTACGGGCGCTGGTGTCTTAACGACAGCCGTACAGAAGATACCACGGGCGAAGTCACCACGATAGGGGATGAAGTCGATGTCGGCATCGAGGTAGCCTTGTACCTGTTTCAGACTCTGACGGATCTCTGCGATGTGCTGATGCTGGAAGGGCTTGTAGATGCTCAGGTTGTTGTTGCGCCAGGAGAAATGGGTCGTAGCACCAGGCTTCTGACCTGCACCGGTAGATCCCGTGATGGCGTTGACGGCCACATCCTCTTTCAACAGGTTCAGATAGGCGGCAGGCAACAGTGCCACCTGGATACAAGTAGCGAAACAGCCTGGATTGGCCACATGCTGAGCCTTGGCAATCTCCTCTTTATTGATCTCTGGCAGACCATAGACATAGTCATGATCGCCCTTGATGCGGAAGTCCTGTGCGAGGTCGATGATTTTTACGTTCTCTGGGATGGTGTGCTCTTGGAGGAATGCCTCACTCTTGCCATGCCCAAAGCAGAAGAAGATCACATCCACCTGATCGAAGGGCATCTCGTCGGTGAACTTCAGATCTGTCTCGCCGATGAGGCCTTCGTGTACGTCGCTGACGAGATTGCCAGCATTGCTCTCGGAGTTGGCAAAGACAATCTCCGCCTCGGGATGGTTCAGCAGCAGACGGATCAGTTCTCCGCCTGTATAGCCTGCAGCACCAAGAATTCCAATTCTAATCATATCAGTCCTTCAGTCCTGTAGTCCGTTGCTAAATATTATCTCTTTTCGTCCTTATGTATACCATAGTAAACGCGCAGTGGGGTAGAGCTGACCTTGATGAAGCCCTTAGCCTCGTCAGCCGTCCAACCCGTCTGGGTCTCACCATACTCGCCGAGTTTCGATTTGGTCAGGTCGTTGGCAGAGTCGATACCTACCGTCTCGAAGCCGTAAGGACGGAGTTTCAGGATAGAGGTACCTGTGACGTTGCGCTGTGAAGAGGTGAGCATAGCCTCGATATCGGGCATCACAGGCTCCAGATACTGACTCTCGTGGAGGAACATACCGTACCAGTTGGCTACCTGATCCTTCCAGTACTGCTGCCACTTGGAGAGGGTTGACTTCTCCAGCAGACGGTG
>ONNY01000021.1 GCA_900319305.1 uncultured Prevotella sp. | reverse complement strand
CGTAGGATTTGGCACCACGGTAGTTGAAGTCCTGCGGCAGGGCGGCGATCACCGAGCCCTGGTGGATCTTGTTGTTGTTGCCGATACGTGAACCGTCGCAGATCGAGACAAAGGGGAAGATGATACAGTTGTCGCCGATCTCCACGTCGTCCTCGATATATGCGAAGGGGAATATCTTACAGTTGTTGCCGATCTTTGCCTTGGGGCTGATCTCAGCTTTTGGACTTATTTCACTTGCCATAATTTTCAAAATTAAAGAATTTTACTTTCCTCCGCCACCGAGTGCCGTATAGAGACTTACCACCGACTGCATCTTGTTGAAGTCGTCGGTTGCCAGAGCGAGCTGGGCCGAGAGAAGCTGTGTCTGAGCGGTCAGCACCTCCAGATAGGTTGTGCCCTTGGAGTGGTAGAGAGAGATGGTGGCATCGACAGCCTTTGAGAGTGCTTCGACACGCTGGTTCTCCAACTTGGCATTGTCGTCGTACTTATTGTAGTTGACCAGGGCATTAGACACCTCGTTGCCAGCCTTGAGGATAGTGTTCTGCCAGGTATTGAAAGCCTGCTCATACTGCAGTTTGCTGGCCTTCAGACCGGCGATGAGCGCACCGCGCTGGAAGATAGGCTGTGTGAGCGAGCCAAACAGTGAGGTGAGCCACTTGCCGGGATTCAGGCCACCGTTGTTGTTGGTGAAGGCGGCAGAGACACCGATCGTAATGTTCGGATAGAATCTGGAACGGGCTGTCTGCACATCGTGGAAACAGGAAGCCAGCTCCATCTCAGCATTATGCACGTCGGGACGGTTCTGCAACAGAGCCACACCCACACCTACGGCAAACTCGTCGGGCAGCGACTGCTCGGCCAGTGTGGAACGGGGGATCTGCTGACCGGGCTGTCCGATGAGCAGCGAGAGGGCGTTCTCCGTGGCACGTATCTGACGCTCAAAGTCGTTGATCTGCGTCAGCGTGGAGAGATAGGCGGCCTCAGCACTGTGAACCGCATTGGCACGCGCACGACCCAGGTTGAACTGCTGCTGCGTGATGTTCCATGTCTCCTTCGCCATCTTCGACATCTCCTTCACGATGCGGAGCTGCTCGTCGAACATCAGCAAGGTGTAGTAGCTGTTGGCAATGCCACTGACAACCTGGGCACGGACAGCCATCTGATAGTCCTTGAAGGCGAGGAGCTGCATCTGCGTGGAGCGCTTCTGCGACAGGATGTTTCCGAAAAGATCGATCGTCCATGAGGCCGATACGGGAATAGAATAGCTCTTGGTCTCCACCGACGGACTGGTATGCAACGTGGCAATCGTTCCCATTGGCTGCTGTGAACCGAGGGCGATGCCCGGCAGGAACGCCAGCTTGGCCGCCTTCAGCATCGACTCATAGATCTGGACGGTCAGGGCTGCGTTCAACAGGTTGCTGTTACGCTCCAGACCCTGCTCGATGAGCTGCTGCAGCTGAGGGTCGGTAAAGACACTGCGCCAGGGCAGGTTGCCAAAGGAGGCTGTGTCCTGTGGGGCTACTGCCAACGTGTCGGTGGGTGAGAGAGGGTCGCGGATGAGACCTTCGGTGTCCACGGTCGGGCGCTCGTATTTGTTATAGAGTCCGCAGCTCGACAGCAGCAGGGCTGCGGACATGAATATCATTATTTTCTTCATATTACTTCTCTATTTCATAATCAACGGGTTTCGCATGTGCATACTGGGCCAGTTCGGCAGCCACCTCGGCATTCTCCTCATCCTCGAACTTCAGCGGACTGATCTTCTCCTGGAGTGACTGGAAGATGACAAACAGCGTAGGAACGACGAAGATCTGCAGGATGGTACCGATGAGCATACCGCCCACGGCAGCAGCACCCAGCGTCTGGTTACCATTCTTACCTACACCCGAGGCGAACATCATAGGCAGCAGACCGATAACCATAGCCAATGAGGTCATCAGGATAGGACGCAGACGGGCTGCGGCTCCCAGTACGGCCGACCAGGTGATGGCCATACCCGTCTGACGGCGCTCCAGGGCGAACTGTACGATCAAGATGGCATTCTTAGCCAACAGACCAATCAGCATGATCAGCGAGATCTGCATGTAGATATCGTTGGAATGGCCGAAGAGCTGCGTAAAGAGGAAACAGCCTGCCAGACCGAAAGGTACAGAGAGTACCACCGACAAAGGCAGGATATACGACTCGTACTGTGCCGACAGGATCAGATAGATGAAGATGAAACACAGTAGGAAGATGATAGCTGTAGAATTAGAAGCCTTGGCCTCCTCACGCGTCAGACCAGAGAAGTCGTAGGTATATCCTGTTGGCAGAACCTGCTCACCAACCTCCTGAATAGCCTGCAAGGCCTGACCCGTAGAATATCCATTGGCTACTGTACCCGTTACATTAATAGAAGTAAACAGGTTGAAGCGGTTGATGTTCAAAGGTCCGTAAACACGCTCCAGATTACAGAACTCTTTAATAGGAGACATACCGCCAGGCGTACGTACATATATACTATTCAGCGACTCTGGCGTCATACGTGCTTCAGGTAAGCCCTGAATCATCACCTTATAGAGTTTACCAAACGAGTTGAAGTTTGATCCATAGAGTCCACCATAGTAACCCTGAAGTGTGGTGAGCACCGTGGTTGGCGCTATGCCTGCCTGCTTACACTTGGCCACATCCACATGCACCATGTACTGCGGATAGTTCGGGTTATATGAGGTCTGTGCTGTCTGGAATTCCGGACGCTTATTGAGTTCTGCCAGGAACTCCTTCACGATGCCGAAGAATCTATTCAAGTCGCCACCCGTACGGTCCTGCATCACAAGCGAGATACCCGAGTTGGCCGAGAAGCCAGGAATCATAGGCGGTGCGAAAGCCAGGATCTGGGCATCCTTGATATGAGCCGTCTTGATAAAGATCTGGGCAATCACACCTGTGGCATCGTAAGGATTGAGGAAGAATCGGTAGATACCATCACCTTCCCACAAACCACTAATTTTCCACCAAAGACCCTTCTGACGCTCACCGAAGTCCTTCAGCTTGATAATGAAAGTACCCTGGTCGGAACCTGCACCAGCAATGAAGTTGTAACCCTGCACCATCTCACGGTTCTTGACAGCCGGTAGTTGCGACAGGATAGAGTCCACCTGCAGCACTACCTGCTTGGTACGAGCCTCAGAGGTAGCAGGAGGCATCGTGATGGTACAGAAGAGCGTACCAGTATCCTCATCAGGTACAAGACCTGTCTTTGTCGTGAACATCGTGACACCCAACACCACGATACCTGCTATAACAGCAGCAATGATTGCTATTGGTTTCCGAACCAGTTTCTCAAGCACATTCTTATACTTGCCGATGGTTGTATCGAAAGCCACGTTGAACGACTGGTGGAAACGATCTACACGTGACAGTTTCTTCTCGTGACCCTCAGCATCGTGGGGTTTCAGGAAGATGGCACAGAGCGCTGGTGACAGTGTCAAGGCGTTCAGCGCCGAGATGATAATAGAGATAGCCATCGTCACACCGAACTCACGATAGAACGTACCAGAAGTACCACCAATGAATGATACCGGCACGAACACAGCTGCCATTACCAGCGTGATGGAGATGATAGCACCAGAGATCTCGTTCATGGCATCGATAGAGGCCGTGAGCGATGACTTGTAACCCTGATCCAACTTGGCATGCACAGCCTCCACCACCACGATGGCATCATCCACCACGATGGCGATCGCCAACAGCAAGGCGGAGAGTACAAGCAGGTTGATGGAGAAGCCCATCACATTGAGGAAGAAGAACGTACCGATCAGAGACACCGGTACGGCAATCAACGGGATGAGCGTAGAACGTACATCCTGCAGGAAGACATACACCACGAGGAACACCAGTGCCAGCGTCATGAAGAGGGTGAACACCACCTCCTCAATAGAGGCATAGAGGAACTCCGTCACGTCGTAGTTGATCTTATACTCCATGCCGGGAGGCATCAGTTTCTTCTGATCTTCAAGTTCGGCCTTTACCTGCTTGGCAATCTCGTTGGCATTCGAACCGGCCACCTGCTGAATCATGGTCATGACCGACGGTACGCCATTGTTCTTCATCGATACCGAGTAGCCCTCACCGCCAAGTTCAATCTTGGCGATGTCCTTCAACTTCAACGTCTGACCTTTAGAGTCACTCTTGATAATAATATCGCCAAACTCCTCAGCAGTTCTGAAACGGCCTGTATAACGCATGGAATACTCGTAAGCCACAGCGCTCTGCTCACCAAACTTACCTGGTGCAGCCTCGATGTTCTGTTCAGCCAAAGCTGTTGTAACATCAGCAGGAATCAGGTTGTGCTGCTTCATCACATCAGGCCTCAGCCAGATACGCATGGCGTAGGTCTTAGAGCTGAATCCTGAAGCATCACCCACACCCTCGATACGCTTCAGCGCAGGCACGATGTTGATGGCGTTATAGTTGGTCAGGAACTCGTCGTCATAACGACCGTCGGAAGTCAGCGAGTACATGAGAACCTGAGATGACTGTCGCTTGACGACGCGCACACCGATCTGGTTTACCTCAGAAGGCAACAGAGCCTGAGCCTGAGACACACGGTTCTGTACGTTCACCGCACACATATCAGGATTGATTCCCTGACGGAACGTCACCTGAATCATGGCCGAACCCGGCGAAGCGGTAGAGGAGATAAAGTCCATACCTTCCACACCGTTAATACTTTCCTCAAGCGGTGTCACAACGGCATTCTTCACTGTCTCGGCATCGGCACCAGGATAGCTGGCGATCACCATGATGTTAGGCGGTGCAATATTCGGATACTGCTCGATAGGCAACGAGACCAGTCCGATAAAGCCCAACAAGACGATGAGGATTGAGATCACCGTCGAGAGTACCGGGCGTTTTATAAAATTCGTAAAAGTCATATCTTACCTTTTTTACCTTTTTACTTTTTTACTTCTTCATGGCACCCACGATGTCACCAGCACTCATGGCCGAAGCCTGATCCTTGATCTTCTGCTGGTATTTCTCTGGCGTGATGGGCACGATTTCCATACCGTCGGAGAGTTTCGTAATACCATTAGTAACGTACTTATCGCCAGTCTTCAAGCCCTCAGTCACAATGTAGTTATTGCCATCGTTCTGGGGATCAACCTTGATCTCTGTGTATTTCACCTTGTTGTCTTTGTCGAGGATATAGACAAACTTCTTATCCTGCACCTCAGAGACACAGCCCTGCGGAATGATGATGGCATCGGTATTGCTCTTCGGGATGATGATGGCACCAGAGCCACCGCTCTTCAGCACCTTCTCCGGATTGGGGAACACGGCGATGATCTGCACAGAACCCGTGGCAGCATCGATGACACCACTCATCTTGGTGACACGACCTTCCTGACCATACTCCGTACCATCAGCCAATTTCAACTTCACGGCAGGCATGGCGTCAATGGCACCGGTGAGACCACCGGCATTCTTACCCATGGCGAGCATATCCTTCTCTGTCATTGAGAAATAGACTTCCATAGAACTGATGTTGGAAACGGTCGTCAAGGTATTGGCGGCACTCACGAGGGTACCCACCTTGAAGGGCAGAGAACCTACGACACCTGCGGCAGGACTCTTCACGTAGCAGAAGCTCAGCATCTCCTTGGCAGAGGCAAGACTGGCCTGAGCTGCTGCCAGACCAGCCACAGCACTTTCGTAGCTGTTCTTTGACGACTGGAGTTCGTAATCACCGATCACACCACTTGCATGGAGTTTCTGTGAATTTTCATAAGTCAACTTGGCGGTGTTCAGTGAAGCAGTAGCCGTATTCACCTGTGCCTGTGCCTGACGCACCTGAGCCTGATAGGTCGCATTATCCAACACGAAGAGTACCTGTCCGGCACTCACCGTCTGACCTTCCTTCACATTGATCTGCACAATAAACCCCTGTACCTTCGGATGGATCTCAACATCCTGCACACCTTTGATATTGGCAGGATAAGTAGATTGCATCGTGGTGCTTGATGTGCCCACTGTCACTACAGGAAACTCGTTGTCGCCGAAAGACGGGCGACCGCCACCACCTCCACACGATGCCAACAGCATCGAGGCGGCAGCAAACATCAAAACTTTCTTCATTTTCATACCTATTTTATTGCTTTTTTAGAATTTTCCAATGTGCAAAGGTATGAAAAATATATCTAAAGATATATGGAATTTAACAAAGTTTATTGGCTGTTAGGCTTTTATAGAAAAGTTGTTCCGATATTCAACGTCAATATAAGCATTTTTGAACATGCCGAATCAGACATTAGTTCGTGACAAGCCCCATTTTACGAGCCTTTTCCATCAACAACTGCATCAGCGGCTCACGTTCATTTTCGACCTGATTGTCGAGCACGGCATCCTTGAGATACTGTTTCAGCACCCCTACCTCACGACTGGGTTTCAGATGGAAGAGTTCCATGATCTCATTGCCGTCGATGACTGGCTGCAACAGGCGCACATAGTCCTTGGCTTTCAAGTCGGCCAGTTTCTCGCGCACCATACGGAAGTTCTCAAGGAAGAGTTTCTTACGCACTTCGTTCTTCGACGTGATGTCAGCCTCACAGAGTGTCATCAGGTCGTCGATGTCCTCACCTGCATCATTCAACAGACGGCGGACGGCAGAGTCCGTCACCTCATCATCGGCGATGGCGATGGGACGCATATGGAGATCCACCAGTTTCTGGACGTATTTCATCTTCATATCCATGGGCAGCATCAGCCGACGGAAGATCTGCGGCACCATCTTCGCACCAATGAGGTTGTGATTATGGAAAGTCCAGCCGATGGCGGGATCCCAGCGTTTCGACTTGGTCTTGCCGACGTCGTGCATCAGCGCAGCCCACCGCAGCCACAAGTTATCTGACTGTGCCGCCACATTCTCCAATACCTCTAAGGTATGGTAGAAGTTGTTCTTATGCGCCCGTCCGTTCTTTTGTTCCACGATATCCAGTGCCGCCAGTTCCGGCAGGATCAACTGGAGCAGGCCCGTGCGTTGCAGATAGTCGAAGCCGAGACTGGGATGAGGGGCCAGGATGATCTTGTTGAGTTCGTCCTTGATGCGCTCACCACTGACGATACGGATCCTGTCGGCCATACGTTCAAGGGCCACATAGGTAGCCTCCTCTATCTGGAAATTCAGTTGGGTGGCAAAACGCACACAACGCATCATGCGCAATGGGTCATCAGAAAAAGTGATATCCGGCTCCAAAGGTGTGGCGATGATACCATCCTCCAAGTCTGCCAGTCCATTGAAGGGATCAACCAGTTCACCGAAGCGGTGGCGATTCAGACAGATGGCCATCGCATTGATCGTGAAATCGCGACGGTTCTGATCGTCTTCCAAGGTGCCGTCTTCCACAACAGGCTTGCGAGAGTCGTGGCTATAACTCTCCTTGCGAGCGCCGACGAACTCCACTTCATACTCCTTACCCTTCTGGCGGAACTTCACCTGAGCAGTACCAAAATTCCTAAACACAGCCAAGTGGGCTTTCTTACCCACCATCCGCTTCAGTTCCTCGGCCACGGCGATGCCACTTCCAACGACCACCACATCGATATCGTTGGAGGGACGCTCCAAGAAGATATCCCTCACATAGCCGCCAACCACATAGCACTCCAGATTCAACCGATCTGCAGCCTCACTGATTTGGTGGAAGATGTCCTGGTCCAGCAATTCAGCCAGTTCTTCATCAGAATATAATTTCATGCAATAAGTTTCTAATCTATCAATTTTTATTACTTTGGAAGTTCCAGGATGAAACGGCAACCGTCGTGATAACTTGTATCAAGGAAGAGGTCGCCTCCCAGACTCCGACTATGGCGTTTACTCAAGGGAAGACCAAGTCCAAGACCCTCCGATAGTTCATTGACCTTCGTAAACGGCTCGTACATCTTTTCCTGATAGGCTTCAGACATACCAGGTCCCTGATCCTCCACGATAAAGCGGATGGTATTTCCCGTATCCTTTATCCGGAACAGTACAATAGCGCCATTAGAGTATTTGGCGGCGTTATAGAGCAGTTCACGCAAGGTGCGCATCAGGTAAAGTCTGTTCGTACGGAAACGATACGCATCCGGCAGATCACTCTCGAGCCTGACATTAATCTCAGGGAAGTGTTCCCTCGTAAAGTTGATACTCTCATTGGCGACCTCGTTGCAGGACACCATCTCGTCCGTATGGATCTGGAGTTCTACGGAGGCACCCGCATCAGAACTGTCGTAGAGCATCAGTAACATACGGGAGAGCGTCTTCGCGTTATGATCCATCATATCGACGATCTTCTTCACCTCATCATGAGGAATCTCACCATTACTATTACGCAGGACCTGTGCAAAACCCATAATAATATTAAGTGGTGTACGGATCTGATGAGTCACATCCTGAATGAAGATCGTCTTCTGACGGTCTGCCTCTTCCGCCATCTTGGTGGCCTTCACCAGCTCCTCGTTTCTAAGACCGGCTTCCTCAGCAGCATGACTGATATCAGTGACATGACGGTTGAGCGACTCCTGCATGGTGGCAAAGCTGTTCTGCAGCCTGCCTACGGCATCACGGCGCTCTGTATGGGAGATCTGTTCATCGTAATTGCCCTGGGCAATAATCTGTGACTGCGCCAACAACTGGCTCAGCGGTTTAATGGATTGGTCCACGATCTTCCAGGTGATCAACAAGATAATGATCAGACCGATGACAATCAGCGACACGATGACATAAGCGAGCCGATAATAGGTCTGAAGGATCTCCCTGTCAGGGATGACCAGGGCGAGGCACCATTTGGTATCAGGGATAGGCTGGTAACAAACCAGACACGATGTACCATTGACGGTGACGCGCATATTGCCTTTACCACCAGTCGTCATCTCATGACCCAGAGCAACCAGATCAGGCTGTGTCTCTGCGTTAAGATCCTCAAAGATGGTCTTATTGAACTCCTTGGTAGAATCCGGATGGATAATATAACGTCCCTCACTGTTGACCAGTGCGAAATAGGTGTTCGGATAAGGTTGCTTATCAGCAATCGTCTCCTTCAGGTGCTTAAACGACAGATCGGTAGAGATGACACCAAGGAATCGTCCGTCATCCGAATAAAGGGGTTTACAATAAGAAGCAATGATATTCTTCGTGTAGAGCGAGCTGTCGTTATAGTCATTGAAGGGATCCGTCCAACAGGGTCTTGCCTGCGTCTTAGGCAACTTATACCACACCTGATTATAATAGTCATAGGCAGCCTCCCTGACGGTCACGACCGAATCGCCCTCCTTGATGGAATACACCGAGAAGGGACCCAGTTCAGGAAACACGTCCGGCTCAGTGGTAATGGAACAACCATTGACATGAGGATTGACAGACACCACATGACGGGAGATGGTCAATAAGGAATCAGGATTCAAATAATCCAACGCCATCCAGCCATTGGAGTTGGTGGCCGTTTCAACCCTGTTCATACAGGTCCTGACACGCTGCACCGTATTATCCAACACACAGACAATCCGTTCGGTGGCTTTCTTACGGAGCATCAGACGTGACTGCACGAACATCACACCCAACGAGGCCACAAACACCAGAATAGACAGGAGCAGGATGCTGACGCCGAGTTTTGAGGAAAGGGAATGACGGATCCTACCCATGGCGTTCCTCCTTTCCTGTTGCCTCTTTCGCCAGTTCCAGCAGATGATTGAGCAGTTCCGTAATCACCTCTCCCTGCTTCTGGATATCATCTGCCATCCGATCAAGATCCTGGGATTTCATCGTCTGCATCTGATACAGGTCGGTGACGCGTTCAGAGATCATCTGGACCGGTGAGAGCATCTGATTCGTCATATTATGAAGGAAAGAGGTCTTCAAACGATCAGCAGCCTGTGCCTGATGATAAGCCACGCGCAAACGCTCACCCCGTTCCTGTAGTTCTATATTCAGATGTTCCAGTTCATCCACATGCTTAGCCATAGCCACCTGCATGTGCTGGAAATGGTTCTGCAATTGTCCGATCTCATCATCCTGATGGCTGTCGGGGATTGCTTCATCATAATGACCGTTTGCAATGCGGTGGGCCGATTTGGTCAGGAAGATAAGCGGCAGGAGTCTGCGATGGATGATAAACCGGCAGAGCAATGCCAAGAGGAGAATGCCGATAAAGGCTATCAACAAGACATAAGTCAACAGCCGGTTATAGTCACCAAAGATATCTTCTTCAGGATAGACGATACCCACACTCCAGCCCATATCGGCCAGATATCGGTCTGTGTCCACGTTACGTATAAAAGGCTGGTAGAAGACATAACTGTCCTTGCCGTCCATCCTGATGCGCTTATAGCCCTTCTGACCTGACATCATGGCATCTACAGTCTCCTTCACGGAAGGGTCTGAGCCATGTTTCAACTCTGTATAGACCGTTTCATTAAGGCGTTTGGTACTATCCGGATGGATAATGAAGGAGCCATCCGAACCAAGCATGACACTATAGGAATTCTCCGACGGTTTGGCAGCGAGGATGATCCGCGACAGCATGTTGATGGTCACGTCAACACCCATGATACCGATACATTTGCCTTCCGCACTATAGATGGGCAGACAGTAAGTGATGATCGCCTCATTGTTCGCATCCAGATCCTCCAAGGGATCCATCCAACAGGGTTTACCTTTTTTCATGGGTTCCGTGTACCACTCCTGCTGGGTATAGGGCGAATCACCGAAGGTCTCAGAACGAACGATCTTCAAGCCTGTTTCCGATCGGTGATGATAGGCCATGAAGAGTTCCCCACGATCCTTATAATAATAAGGTTCCATCGCGATGGCACAGCCTGAGATATATGGATTCGCCTCCACAAGCCGGCGACTATACACGTACATCATCTCAGGATCATCAAGATGGCGACACATATTAAAATAGATGTTACCAGCCGACTGCTCCACACTAAACAAGATGCCGTCAATATACTCCATCGTTCCCTCAAGCGTCTGTTCGGCCGTCATGACCGCCTCCTGCTTGACCGTCTTCCGCGAATAGAGGAGCATGGTCATCAGCGCTACTGCAAGCAACGCAGCAACGAGCGAGACAACCTTCAAACTAATCCTAAAAGATAGTTTACTGGTGAACAATTTAGGCAGTCGTAGCATATCTGAATAGCAGAGCTATGTTCTCTATCTTATAATTTTTCTGCAAAATTACAAAAAAATATTCAGATATCAATGATTATACCTATTTTTTTTCGTATCTTTGCCGACAATAACAACAAACTAAGAACATCAAGCTAGATTATGAAGATCCTATTAATCGGTGGAACAGGCACCATCAGCAGTGCCATCACCAGACAATTGGCAGAGAGCGGCCACGAACTTTGGCTGCTGAACCGTGGTAACCGCAAGGCAGAAGTGCCTGCAAGTGTGAAACAAGTCATCTGCGACATCAATGACGAGACGACCGTCCTCCAGAAGATCGGCGACACGCGGTTTGACGCCGTCTGCGAGTTCATTGGCTTCTTACCCTCCCAGGTGGAACGTGACATCCGCCTTTTCCGTAACCGCACGGACCAGTACATCTACATCAGTTCTGCTTCAGCCTACAACAAACCCGCTGCCAGTCATGTCATCACAGAAGGAACGACACTGGCTAACCCCTACTGGCAATACTCACGCGACAAGATCGCCTGTGAGGAACTGTTGATGCGCGAATACCGTGAGAACGGGTTCCCTGTAACGATCGTCCGACCTAGTCACACCTACTGCGAAAGAGGCGTACCCATCAGCGTTCATGGTCCCAAGGGTAGTTGGCAGGTCTTGAAACGTATGATGGAAGGCAAACCCGTGATTGTACAGGGTGACGGTTCGTCATTATGGACACTGACATGGAACGAGGATTTCGCCAAAGGTTTCATCGGACTGATCGGCAATCCCAAGGCGATCGGCGAGGCTTTCCAGATCATGAGCGACGAGCAGTTGACCTGGAACCAGATCTATGCCTCGGTTGCCAAGGCCCTTGGCACGACATTCCGCCCCTATTATGTGGCCTCCTCATTCCTGGCAGATGTCTGTCCCAAGGAATATGACCTCTTAGGCAACCTGATCGGTGACAAAGCCGTCAGTGTGGTCTTCGACTGCACCAAACTCAAACGAGCCGTACCTGG
The DNA here is from genome assembly GCA_900319305.1 of uncultured Prevotella sp. Taxonomy (GTDB): domain Bacteria; phylum Bacteroidota; class Bacteroidia; order Bacteroidales; family Bacteroidaceae; genus Prevotella. The sequence continues at coordinate 28,640 of ONNY01000021.1, read as the reverse complement.
TTTCCAAGCTACGACCCGTTTTGACGAGGGGGTACGCCGTTGCATCAAATACTTGCTCAGTCACCCAGAACTACAGGTTGAAGATCCTGAATTCGACACCTGGTGTGAGCGTGTGATAGCGGCCCAAGAACAGGCGAAAAACAGTCTAAAAGGATAAAAATAGCAGCCAGCCTTTAAATTTTCCAATTAAAGACTGGCTTTTTTCGTTTTTTTTCGTATCTTTGCAGGCAGTATGAGAGTCAAAAAGTGTTTTATCATCGTACTGATGCTGGCAGGGGCTTTATCAGTCCGTGCGCAGAGTGTATTGGAAATCATCAAGCAGGATCCGACCTTTGCCGTCACTAACTATGCCCTCTACCCAGACAGCGCAGTACGCCTCATGACGCCACCACCTGCAGGCAAGAAACCCTTCTATCTCTCTCACTACGGTCGGCATGGTTCACGCTACATCAACAAACGGATGGGGTATGATATCCCTTACATCATGATGTGCCGGGCAGACAGTCTCGGACAATTGACACCAACAGGCCATGAAGTGCTGAGGCAGATACGCGAGATTATTGCTGATTCTGAGCTGCGATGGGGTGACATGACCAGTTACGGGCACCAGCAGATTCGCAAGATTGCCACCCGTATGACACATAGGTTCCCTGAATTGTTTGAGGGAGAAACTTATATCAATGCCCGCAGCACCACAGTTAGCCGATGCATCCTGAGTATGGCGAGCACCATGCTTGAACTGATAAAATATAATCCGAACCTGAAGATCCGGATGGATGCGTCTCAGTACACCATGTGGTACATGAACCATCAGGACAAACTGCTTTCGTGGAAGGGTATGGCACCTCCAGCCAAGGCTGCCCATGAGGCCTTTGAAAATAAGTTGAAAGGCAATCCGTCTCTGATGAAGTTATTGTTCCAGGATCCAGACTCCGTACAAAAGGTGATTGATGAGCGGAAGCTGAACTATTTCCTTATTAAGATGGGACTCTTCCTGCAACACACACATCTTTATAAAACTGGTTATCTGTCGGACATCTTTACATTAGAGGACCTGTATCGCCTCTGGCAGGATGATAATGCCTGGTGGTATATCCAGTTCGGTGCATGCAAGCTCAACGGCGGTCATCAGCCCTACATCCAGCGTCATCTGCTGCGACAGCTCATCAACGATGCCGACAGCTGCATCCGTCTGGAGAAACCTGGCGCGTATGTCTGATCGGCATCAATGGTTATGATTTAGAGACAGACAACCTGGAAGAACTGGAGGCTAAAGGCTGGTGGAGTTCAGCAGTCTTTCCGATGGGGGCAAACATTCAGTTTGTCTTCTACCGAGAGAATCCTGAAGATCAGGACGTGCTCTTCAAGGTATTGCTGAATGAACAAGAAACGACATTGCCCATCGCCACTGATTGTGCACCTTATTATCACTGGCGAGACTTCCGCGAACATTTTCTGAAGAAAATCGACGACTACGAGCGGGTGCGGGCGGAAGAGACAATCAACCAAAAGGAAGAAGAGGATAAGAAATGATTGTATGTATCGCTGAGAAACCGAGTGTCGCTCGGGATATTGCGCGCATCTTGGGAGCCAACAGCTCCCATGACGGTTATATGGAAGGTAACGGCTACCAGGTGACGTGGACCTTCGGACATCTCTGTACCCTGAAAGAGCCTGGCGACTACACACCCGCCTGGAGACCTTGGGCACTGACACAGCTGCCGATGGTACCCCAGCGCTTCGGCATCAAACTAATCGACGACAACGGTATTAAGAAGCAGTTTGCCATCATCGAGAAACTGATGCAGGCGGCCGATGGTATTGTGAACTGTGGTGATGCCGGACAGGAAGGTGAACTCATCCAACGCTGGGTGATGCAGAAAGCACAAGCCACCTGTCCTGTGAAACGCCTGTGGATCTCCTCGATGACCGACGAAGCCATCCGAGAAGGTTTCGCCAACCTGAAAGACCAGACCGATTACCAGCCCCTCTATCTGGCAGGTCTCTCCCGTGCCATCGGTGACTGGCTCTTAGGCATGAATGCCACCCGCCTCTATACCCTTAGGTATGGCCAGAACCGTCAGGTGCTCAGCATCGGCCGCGTGCAGACCCCTACCCTCGCCCTCATCGTGAACCGCCAGAAGGAGATCGAGAACTTCAAGCCGGAGCCTTATTGGGTCTTGGCAACCATCTATCGCGATACCACCTTCACTGCCACCAAGGGCAAGTTTACCTCGAAGGAGGAAGGAGAGAAAGCCTTCTCCACCATCGAGGGCAAGCCTTTCGAGGTGACAAAGGTAGAAAAGAAAGAAGGTAAGGAACAGCCGCCCCAACTCTATGACCTCACCTCACTGCAGGTGGACTGCAACCGCAAGTATGCCTTCTCTGCCGAGATGACGCTCAACCTCATCCAGAGCCTCTATGAGAAAAAATACACCACCTATCCCCGTGTGGATACGCAATACCTCAGCGATGATATCTATCCGAAATGTCCACAGACTTTGAATGGCCTCTATCAGACGAAATTCGGTGGTGTAGCGCCCTATGCCGAGCTGATCAAACCCATTGGCGGCAAGGCGCTGAAGAAGTCGAAACGTGTTTTCGACACCTCAAAGGTAACCGACCACCACGCCATTATCCCAACAGGTGTCATTCCCCAGAATCTGAGTGATGCGGAGCAGAAGGTGTTCGACCTCGTGGCCCGTCGTTTCATTGGTGTCTTCCTGCCTGATTGTAAGTTCTCTACGACCACGGTTCTCGGAGAGGTTTCTAGTAGTCCTAGGGAACCTAGTAGTCCTAGGGAGCCTAGTAGTCCTAGCATCGAATTCAAGGTCACAGGTAAGGAGATTCTGGATCCAGGCTGGCGAGTGGTCAGAGAGAAGGCGGAGACAAAAGCCGACAATGACGATGAGGAGAAGAAGCAAGATGATGAGGAGCGCACCCTGCCGACCTTCGTAAAAGGCGAAAGCGGCGACCACAAACCCACCCTCACGGAGAAATGGACCACACCGCCACCTTATTACAATGAGGCCTCTCTGTTGCGTGCGATGGAGACAGCAGGAAAATTCGTCGAGGACGAGACCCTCCGTGCTGCCATGAAGGAGAATGGCATCGGCCGACCTTCCTCCCGTGCCTCCATCATCGAGACCCTATTCAAGCGCCACTATATCAAACGTGAACGGAAACGTCTCGTCGCTACGCCCACAGGTATCGAACTCATTGACCTGATCCGTGAGGAGCTCTTGAAGAGTTGCGAGCTCACAGGTATCTGGGAGAAGAAGTTGCGCGACATCGAGCATCAGAAATACGATGCCCAGCAGTTTATCAACGAGTTGAAACAGCAGGTGGCCGACATCGTCAATGATGTCATGAGCGATCCGTCAAACCGTCGTGTCACCGTCACCCCCGACGAAGAACCCAAGAAGAAAAAGGGCAAGAAGCAATAAATCGGAAGCCATATCGTTATTATGATGATATGCGAAGGTTTCTCACCATATTTTGGATAGCCATCACCACCGCACTGATGATCAGTTGCGGGGCTGAGCAGGCTATGAAGAAAGGTGATAAACATTATGCCATTGGCGAATATTACGATGCAGCCACCCAATATCGCAAGGCTTATAGTCAGACGCCGACGAAAGAACGTGCCCTCAAAGGACAGCGCGCCATGAAGCTGGCAGATTGCTATCGTCGCATCAACTTCACCACGAAGGCCATCACAGCCTACAACAATGCCGTACGTTATAAACAGGCCGACTCACTGACCCATTTCTATCTCGGACAACTCTACCTGAAAAACGGCAACTATAAGGAGGCGGCGAAGCAGTTCCAGACAGTCCTCGACTCTCTGCCAGAGACGGATCCGCACTGGCGGCTTGCCAAGACAGGACTACAATCTGCCCAAATGGCGCCCCAATGGAAGAAAGATGGCTCTGACTACACCGTCAGACGCGAAGGCCTGTTCAATTCCCGTCGCGCAGAGTATTCCCCCATGTTGGCAGGCGACGACCACGACCAGCTCTACTTCACCTCCACCCGTAACCAAGCCCAAGGTGATGAGTATAATGGCATCACAGGTGCCAAAGCCGCAGACATCTTCCTGTCACAGAAAGATGACAAAGGGAAATGGAGCAAGCCTCAGGCGATCGATTCCGAGTTGAACTCCGATTTCGAAGAGGGCGCCTGCTGTTTCTCTCCTGACGGACGGACGATGTTCCTGACCCAGTGCAAGACCGATCCCAACTATCCCCGTTATGCCACCATCGTCATCTCTCAGCGTACTGATGCAGCCTGGAGCAAACCCATAGAACTCTCTATCTCCAAGGACACGCTCCATAGTTTTGCCCACCCTGCCGTATCACCCGATGGCGAATGGCTCTACTTCGTCAGCGACATGCCGGGTGGATTAGGCGGCTATGACATCTGGCGCTGCCGACTCTATGGTAACAACGAAACAGGAAGCGTAGAGAACCTGGGCACACCTGGCAACACACCTGGTAACGAGATGTTCCCCACGTTCCGTCCTAACGGTGACCTCTACTTCGCCTCAGACGGGCATCCTGGTTTGGGCGGACTGGATATCTATATCCTCAAGAAAGGCACCAGGACACTGGAGCACCCAGGAACGCCGCTCAATTCCCAAGGCGATGATTTCGGCATGACCTTCGAGGGGCGCCACAACCGAGGCTATTTCTCCTCCAATCGCGGTGACTCACGAGGCTACGATCATATCTACAGTTTCAATAATCCTGAGGTTATCCAGACGGTTAAGGGATGGGTTTATGAGCAAGACGGTTATGAGCTGCCAGCCGCACAGGTGTATATGGTGGGCAACGACGGCACCAACCTGAAACTGAATGTGCTGGGTGACGGCTCGTTCACCCAGGAGATCAAGCCTGGTGTCGATTATGTATTCTTAGGTACGTGTAAGGGATTCCTTAACCACCAAGAAGAATTGCATGTGGAGCCTGTGAAGAAGTCGGAGGAATATGTCTTGCAGTTCCCGTTGGCGAACATCTCCGCTCCTGTGCTCATCGAGAACATCTTCTACGACTTCGACAAGGCGACGCTGCGCCCAGAATCCCAGACTGCCCTTGATGAACTCGTGAAACTGTTGAACGAGAATCCCAATGTCACCATTGAGTTATCTGCACATACAGACTGCCGAGGCTCTGACCAGTATAACGAACGCCTTTCACAGCAACGTGCTCAGAACGTCGTGAACTATCTCATCCAACATGGGATAGAGAAAGAGCGACTCACGCCCAAGGGCTACGGCGAGAGCAGACCGAAGCGTATCAAACGGAAGGTGGCAGAAAAATATCCGTTCCTCAAGGAGGGTGATCTACTCGACGAGATTTTCATCTCCACACTCCCAGAGGAACAGCAGGAACAGTGCCATCAGTTAAACCGACGCACAGAATTCAGAGTGTTGCGGACAACTTACGGGCTGTTAGATAAGGCAGGTAAACTAACACGATAGCCACCAACAACAGGATACTCCAGAGGTTGACGGGAATCTCGGCGGTAGGAGCCGTCACCATCTGCACTTCCAACCAGCCAAGCATCACACGAAGACTGGCATAGAAGAGACCAGTCACCACCTGCCAGCCGCCAAATACGAAGAACAGCACACCAGCCACCACCAAGCAGAACAACGTCCACAACTGTGACAGCCGTCTTGCCACATCCAGTTTTCTGTCGGGCAGGTTCTTCATTACCCGCTCCGTAAAGCCATTGTCTTCAATCTGCTGCTGGGCAGCCTGCTTGAAGAGCGCCTCTATCATCATATTCTCTTTATCTGTCATAGCCATTCTCCTTTAAATAGTTTGCCATTTTCTCTTTTCCTCGTCTCAGATGCGACTTCACCGTGTTCTCTGCGATGCCTGTGACCTTACTGATCTGATCAATCGGATAACCATCGATAAGTTGCAGGGTGATACACGTACGTTCGTCAGGCTTCAGCAGTGCCAGTGCCGCATAGATATCCATCTTCAGCGTATCATTGGCGGAGACGGTCTGGCGGGCCACAGTGACGGAGGTATCCACATCCTCCGTCTGATGACGGGCGCGTACCTCATCATAGAACACATTATAGGCGATTCTCATCAACCAGGTTGAAAAACTGGACATGCCACGAAACTTGGTGATGTTCACGTATGCCTTGATGAAGGTCTCCTGAGCCAGGTCGTCGCTCAACTGTTCATCTCCCAGCGTCTGATTCAGGAAGAACCGACGTACAGGCGACTGATATTTCCTCACAAGTTGGTCAAATGCCTTCTTGTTTCGGAATACCGCCACCTGCGTCACTAGAGAGATATCGCTGAACTCTGCCACTCTTTTACTTTTTACCCTTTTACCTTTTTACTTTTTTACTTTTCCAAAAGGTTCTTTTCCGGCATCACGATCCACAACACGAAGTAGAAGATCAATCCGCTAAAGGCTGTGAAGAGTGTCAAGAAAGCGTATGCGATTCTTACCAATACGGGGTCGAACTCCAGATACTCGGCGATACCGCCGCAAACCCCAGCCCAAACTCTGTCATTAGAGCGTGTCAATCTCTTATTCATAATCCTGAATTATTTGTATTGTTACTAACGTCTGTCGTATTATTAAAATGAGAGTCGTTTCCCACGTTACCCGACTGTCGGGCGATAAACCACTTGCCGAGTCCGATGAAGAATACGAGTGCACCGATGCCGAAGCCTACCTTACCTGCCACGATTCCCAGGAAGATGGCGAGTCCTATGCCTGTGAACATCTGTCGGAGACCCGTCTGATAGTCTGATCTGTCCCAAGAGGCCTGTTTCTCCTTCAACAGTTCGTCAGGTATCGGCTGTCCTTTTTCCATGGCCATCTGCGCCAGTTTGATTCTGTCCTTCCGGTTTCTGTTGATGAAGTAGATCACGGCGATGATGATGATGATCGGGAAGAGCACGAACAGGATGAAGAGCGTGCCCAGGACGATTATTATACCCGTGAAGGCTTTTCCGTCCATAGAGCCGAACACCTGTTCCATAAAGCCATCCACGTCGTCATCAGCATAGACGCTGACATGCCGGCTGTTTGAATAGGCGTCGATGGAATCACCAGCAACGGCTGTAGTGTCAGAAAAGGCTTCGATTGCGTCTCGATTGTTTTTAGTAGAGTCCACCTGCTCCGTACGGGGCGTATGGCGGTGCTTCTGTGCTGCAGCGTCAGCATTCATGCTGAGCGAGAGCACCATGGCGATTGCGAATAAATACTTCTTCATATCTTACTCCTTTTTTGTTTTTTACTTTTTTACCCGCTTACTTTTGGGTTTCTTTGTCTGTTTGACGCAACAAATCATAAATTAGTTGCAAAGATAATGGTTTTTCCCATATTTTTTTTAATTTTGCGCAGAAAACTGCGCGAAGGTAGGCTGCACTTCGGAAAAACTCAAATATAATTTGGTTTTTCGCTCAGTTTGCACTAACTTTGCAACGAAAATGGCGCAATTACCAGAAGAATTCATCCAAGAAACCAGGCAGGTAATGGGCGAAGCACGCTTTAACCGCTATATGGAAGCCTTCAACGAGGAGGCTCCCACCAGCATCCGTCTTAACCCCAGATACCACACTGGGGCCAGACCCCAGCATGCCGTTCCCTGGTGCGAGGAAGGATTCTATCTGGAAGGACGACCGCCGTTCACCTTCGATCCCCTCTTCCACGCCGGCTGTTATTATGTACAGGAAGCCGCCTCGATGTTTGTGTGTCATGCGCTCAGGCAGTTCGTTCTGGAGCCTGTCGCCATGCTCGACCTCTGTGCGGCTCCTGGTGGGAAATCGACGGCAGCCCGCAGTATTCTGCCTGAAGGGAGTCTGTTGGTCAGCAATGAGCCCATCACCTCTCGGGCACAGATTCTTCTGGAGAATATCACGAAATGGGGCTGGCCTGACTGTATCGTCACCAACAACTATCCGCGCGATTATCGAAAGGCAAAGATGCTGTTCGACGTGATTCTCTGCGATGTACCCTGTTCTGGTGAAGGCATGTTCCGTAAGGATCCTGCCACCATCAGCGAATGGAGTCTGCAGAATGTGGAGAAGTGCTGGCGTTTGCAACGTGAGATTGTGGCCGATGCCTGGGAATGTCTCAACCCTGGCGGCATCCTCTTATATAGTACGTGTACCTTTAATACCAAGGAGAATGAAGAGAATGTGCGATGGATCATGGATACCTACGAGGCAGAAGTACTGGAGATTCCCACGCAACCCGAATGGGGAATTACAGGTTCGTTGCTCCCAGACTTCAACGCCCCCGTCTATCGCTTCATCCCTGGCATCACGAAGAGTGAAGGGCTGTTCCTTTGCGCGCTGCGCAAGAAAGGGGAATGCGAACACTCGCCCAAGAACTATCAGTTATCAACTATCAACTCTAAACTAAAAGTTCTCTCTCCAGATTTACCAGAGGGCGACCATCCTCGAATAGATATCTCCTATCCTGACGCCCTGAAATATCTCCGTGGCGAGGCTTTGACACTGCCTGCCGACACCCCTCGCGGCATCGTCACCGTCACTTATAAGGGTATTCCTCTGGGACCCGTCAAGAATATCGGCAATCGCGCCAACAACCTCTATCCGAAGCCTTGGCGCATCAAGACCACCCATCTCCCATCAGAAGAAATAAAAATCATAGATATACAATGAAACAGTATTTAGACATCCTCAATCGCATCCTGACAGAAGGCACTGAGAAAGGTGACCGCACAGGTACAGGAACCATCAGCATCTTCGGCACCCAGAGCCGTTACAACCTCGACGACGGATTCCCCTTGCTCACCACCAAGAAACTCCATCTGAAGTCGATCATCTACGAACTGTTGTGGTTCCTGAAAGGCGACACGAACGTGAAATACCTGCAGGAGCATGGTGTACGCATCTGGAACGAGTGGGCTGACGAAAACGGAGAACTCGGACCCGTCTATGGTCATCAGTGGCGCTCATGGCCCGACTACAAAGGTGGCACCATCGACCAGATTCAATACGTGCTGGATCAGTTGAAGAACAATCCCAACTCCCGTCGTATGATCGTATCAGCGTGGAATGTAGCCGAGGTCAACGAGATGGCACTGCCTCCCTGTCACACCATCTTCCAGTTCTACGTGGCTGGTGACCGTCTGTCGCTGCAACTCTACCAGCGTTCGGCTGACACCTTCCTGGGCGTGCCCTTTAACATCGCTTCCTATGCCCTGCTGTTGCAGATGATGGCACAGGTGACAGGTTATAAGGCTGGTGACTTCATTCACACCACTGGCGACACCCACCTCTATCTGAACCATATCGAACAGGCGAAGTTGCAACTCACCCGTGAGCCGCGTCCGCTGCCTCGTATGATCCTCAATCCGGATGTCAAGTCACTCTTCGACTTCCAATACGAGGACTTCCAACTTGAAGGTTATGATCCCCATCCACACATCAAAGCGGAGGTGAGTGTGTAAAGGTGTAAAGGTAAAAAAGTAAAATGATTAGCATTATTGCAGCGGTGGCGAAGAATCGCGCCATCGGATTTCAGAATAAGTTGATCTATTGGTTGCCTAATGACCTGAAGCGCTTCAAGGCGCTCACCACTGGGCATACGATCATCATGGGGCGCAATACCTTCCTGTCACTGCCGAAGGGTGCCCTACCCAACCGTCGTAACATCGTCCTCAGTCGTAGTACGAAAGCGTTTCCTGGCTGCGATGTGTATCCGTCACTCGAAGAAGCCCTCGCACATTGTCGTCAGGATGAGGATATATATATAATAGGTGGCGCCAGTGTCTATCAACAGGCCCTGCCATTGGCTGACCGTCTCTGTCTGACAGAGATCGACGACACACCCGCAGAAGCCGACACCTTCTTCCCTGACTACGATGACTGGCAGGAAGTGAACCGCGAAAGTCACGACACAGATGAGCGTCATGCCTACCCTTATGCCTTTGTAGATTACATCAAAAAAAACTGAATATGAAAAAGATCCTGTCAACCATTGCAACCATCTGCTTCGTGACAACCACTTTTGCAGACACCGTTCCTTTTGGAAACGGACAACTCACCATCACCACCATTGCCCGCAATGCCGTCCGCATCCAGTATCAGGAGGACGAAGTCAAACAAGCACTCCCTGAGTGGATCTACGTCAACAACATCCCTGTAAAAGAGGCCGATGTAAAAGTTGATGTCGATCCTCAGCACCAAAGGGTCACTGTGAAAGATGCATCCGGACGCGTGGTCTTCACGGCAACCAGGCATCAGTTCTGTAAGGGCAAGGCCACATTGGCATTCCGTTCCCCTCAAGACGAATGTCTGTTCGGACTCGGCCAGTTTCAGGACGGTTTTTCGAATGTGCGCGGTCTCTCACGACGACTCACTCAGGTGAACACGCAGATCTCCATCCCCATGCTGTTGTCGAGCAAAGGCTATGGTATCCTGTGGAACAACTATGGCTTGACGGAATTCAACCCAGCCGACCAAAGTGTCAGATTAGAGAAGCGTGAAGGGGCTGGTGCCCAGGAAGTGGTGGATGTCACCTCTACAGAAGGCGGCAAGCAAGAGGTGCGCGAACGTCATATCTTCGAGGGAGCCATCTCTATCGCTGAGGAAGGCGACTATGCCCTGTTGCTCGATGTGGGGCAGAAGATGGCACGTCGCCATAACCTCTGCATCGACGGACAGACCGTTATCGAGATGCAGAACCTGTGGTTACCCCCTACGGCCTCACAGATCGTTCACCTCCAGGCAGGACAGCATCAACTGACGGCCGAACTCACCAAGGACGACCAGCCGACGCTGTATTACCAGAAGGTCAACGACCAGACGGTCTTCAGCTCGCCTGTGGCTGAGCGTGTGGATTACACCGTCTTTACAGGCACACCCGATGAGATCATCGCATCCTATCGCGAACTCACAGGTAAGGCTCCCAAGATGCCTACTTGGGCTTTGGGCTATATCCACTGCCGTGAGCGTTTCCACTCCTCCGATGAGATCCTGACCACTGCCAACCGCTTCAAACAAGAGCATCTGCCTATCAGTATGATTGTGCAGGACTGGCAGTACTGGGGCAATACCGGCTGGAACTCGATGCAGTTTGATGCCGACAACTACCCTGATCCTAAGGCGCTTACCGACAGTCTGCACCAGATGGACATCCGCTTGATGCTAAGCGTCTGGTCGAAAATCGACAAACGTTCGGTGGTGGGACAGCAGATGGAGCGCGACGGTTTCTATATCCCAGATACCGACTGGATCGACTTCTTCAACCCTGAAGCCGCTGCGGCCTATTGGAAGAACTTTAAGGAACGTCTGCTGCCCCTTGGCATCGATGCCTGGTGGCAGGATGCTACAGAGCCAGAGAACGATGACCTCGAAGGGCGTCGCGTCAACAAAGGGCTTTGGAGCGGTGAGCAGGTACGTAACGTCTATCCCCTACTCGTCTGTCAGACCGTTCACGACGGCCTTGTGGCAGCTGGTCGTGAGCCGATGATCCTCACCCGTTGCGGATTTCCTGGTATCCAGCGCTATAATGCAGCCCTCTGGTCAGGCGATGTAGGTAACGACTGGGAAACTTTCCGTCGACAGTTGACGGCAGGACTGGGTATCCAGGCGGCAGGTATCCCCTGGTGGACCTATGATGCAGGCGGCTTCTTCCGTCCGCAGGATCAATACACCAATCAGGATTATATTGAGCGGATGCTCCGTTGGATTGAGACCAGCGTCTATCTGCCACTGATGCGCGTACATGGTTACATGAGCAATACGGAGCCCTGGAACTATGGTGCTGAAGCCCAGCAGATCATCGCCGACTGTCTGAAAGAGCGCGAACGTCTGCAACCTTATATCGACTCATGCGCTACAGCCGTTGCTGAAAAGGGCTACACACTGATGCGCCCGTTGGTGTTCGACTTTGCTAACGACCCAGAGGCTTTGCAACAGAAATATGAGTATATGTTTGGGCCGAAGTATCTGATCAGTCCTGTGACAGAACCCAACGTGACGGAATGGAAGACCTATCTCCCCAAGAATGAAGGCGGCTGGACCGACTATCGCACGGGCATCCACTACATCATTAGAGAAATGCTACGGTGATACGGTGATACGGCGACAAAAATATTAGCAAAGGGGTTCGCAGGGATGCGAGCCCCTTTTGCTATTTGTATTTTGCGATCATTGTTTCTATGACTTTCTTCATCTCATCTCTCACATACATAGGCTCCAACACCTCTAGCCTCTCCCTATGCCAAAGCAACTGCTGATAGAAGTTATAACAGGGGATTAACCGATACTCAAAGATACTCCATTCTTCTGATATTTCCACTTCTTTCTGGGATTCATGGATAGGCAGGGCTTTAATATACTCCACTTGGTTGCCATAGACTTTAATACGAATCTTTTCAGGTTTCGCCTCATCAGAATGGTTAATGCCGAAGCAACCGTCAAAGTAATCCTCAATATCAATGTCCATTCTCTCTAGTGCGAACACAGACTGACCATGATGATGATTGTCGGGCTCAGCCACCAGATACCAACGATTCTCCCAAGTACGCAGGAAATAAGGTATCAGTTTCTGCTGTTTTACTGATTTCTTATTATAAGAATAATAGTCACACAAGATGCCCTTCTTCTTGTCAATCGCTTCGAGGATCATCAGCACATTCTCCACTCCAGTCGGTGCTTCTGTCAGCATGATCTTGTCTCGATGCTTTAAGGCCAGTTCCGTCATACCCTCAATATGATAGGCCGAGAGCAGATAGTCGTATAGTGAATCATCTTCGCCATAAAGAGCCTTATGACGACGCAGTTCATACTTTCCTGTACGCTGATTGAAATCGATGTAACACGGGAAGGTCTCCTCGATGTATTCCCTATATCTTAAAAATGTACGGGGCTGTATCTCATCACCCTCATAGAGTGATGAGTATTCATAACAGTCATTAATCTCTTTCAAGGTCATCGGTCCCTTTCGCTCCATGAGGTTAATGAGATAGAGGCATTTCTTCAGTTTCGACATATTGGTAAATTTTGTGCAAATTTAAAAATAAATCCCGATACTACAAAGCAATGTATAGACAATCTGGAAAAATTATCCATTCATACTCATAACACCATATTTGAAATAGGCTTCGTCTGATGCCCTGTTATAATACTCAATAGCTTTCTTTTCTTCTCCATGATTCTCATAAAACTCTCCAAGCTTACACAATGCAATTGGTAAACCGTAATTAGCAGCCATCGCATAGTATTTGACAGCTTGCTTCTCATAATAATCATCATAGTTGTATTTAGCAATTTCATCAAATAAGCAGCCAGCTTTATAGTATGCGGCTTGGGCTATAACGGCTTTTTTGCTTTTATCATGTATGGCGGCTCTGATATACCATTTTGTAGCCCTCTTGTAATTCCGAAAGCGATTAACTTGATTTTTCCTCCAATTCCCTATTTTGGTGAGTCTGGAGAAACCTTCCCCCTTACGATAGTATTCTGCTATTTGATATTCTTCAGATGGATCATTTTTACTAGATTGTGTTATCAGTTGATTCATGTTGATAATGCACGAATCAACATCCTCTCCATTCTCTTTTGCTTTTAGGAACCATTCCATTGCTTTTGCGGGATTTCGTTGACAACCTACACCATTCATATAGAAATCTCCAAGATTCTTCATAGCAACAGGATTATCTCTTAAAGCCGAGTCCATAACTAATTCAAAGGCTTTATTTTCATTCTTCTCTACACCAAGTCCTACCGAATACATCATTCCTAGGCTGTTCATAGCTTCCTCACTCTCTCGTTTGCATGCAAGTTGATACCACTTTGCAGCTAATTTATCGTTTTCAGGTACGCCTATACCATATTGATAGTCATAGCCAACATTGTACTGACCGAACATCAGACCGTTATAGGCTGTCAACTTAAAATAATAAAAAGCGATAGTCTCATCTTTGTTTACATAGTAGCCATTATCAAAGAAAATGCCAAGCATAAAAATCGCTTCTATTTCGCCACAATCTGCAGCTTCCTCAAACCAATCAAAAGCGATTTCATCATCATGTCCTGCATAATCATCATCATGATACAAATAGCCTAATAGAGTCATTGCATATACATATCCCTTATCTGCTGCTTTCTCTAAAAGAGCACGACCTATCTCATAGTTCTGATTGACACCATCCCCATTGCAGTAATCACACCCTAATTGAGCAATACCTTCAGGGGTGTTAAAGTTATCTGGATGTTTTCCTTTAATCAATTCCAGATCAATTGGTAATTCTTTAGCCATAATCATCTCCTTTTCCTTTATTTCACTTTCTGGCTGCAAAGATAAAGAGAGAGGCAGACATTTTGTGTCCGATGTATAGAAAATATCTTCAATCTTTGGTTGTTTCAAGAAATAGTAGTAACTTTGTGGCCAGTTAACGTATTAAGTCAAAATAACGATGAAAATACAACCAGCTGTTAGGCAACGCAGAAAGGAGATCAGGGATGAAGCGAAACTCGTCCTGCTTGGAAAGGTGTTGTATCACCCCTACTTTCCTCACGACATATATATAAACGTATCTGGTATCAAGGAGTGGCTAAATCAGCCTCATAAGCATTATGCAGAGAAAAACGAGGCTCTGCTACAACTGCCAGAACTACTTTTGAGTTCTGAGTACCTTGGATCAGAACCAGACCCCAAGGGGCGCGACTATATCATAGCTAGCCATCTTTTCAGAACGCAAATAGCAGACGATACCAGTTGGATTATTGTCAATGAAACTATCTGGGATGAATGTTGGGTGCATAGCGTATCAGATAATATACCCGATATAAACGAAGAACAGGACCTCTGAACCCTTCCCTTCGGAACTGCAATCCGACGCGGTATTCTGAAGCCCTGTTGTTTTCTGCTGCAAAGATAGGAAAAATATCAATACGTTCCAAATATTTGAGGATTTTTTTCAATTATCACACTTTGAATGCTACATTAGCATTCACTTCGTCGAAGGTAATTTCTAAAATCTCTATTTTATCCAGCAAGCCGCCTATTTGATCAATCTTATTTAAGTGAATCAGCAGTTTGTTGTCCTCCAGTTCCTCTACAAAGTCCTTGATTGATTCATTAAACCACATAAGAACGCCTTTGATAATCCACTCGATGCCGAAACCTGCCTGATATGACAAAGAGATATCATTTCCTGCTACCTGATCAACAGAAATACTGATAGTCGCATCCTTGATCACCACCTTCTTTGTGACATTGATAGTTTTCTCATCAACAAATCCCAGCTTCACCTGCTGGTCATACTTCTTCATCAAGAATGCCTCCAGTTCACCATAAGGTATTTGTAACCTCAAATTCATTCCGATGGATTCCTGATTGTTCATTACCTTAATATGTTTGCTTATATTCGGCTTCTTGGTTTCTTTCTTATTCAGCGTAGCCAAGTCTTTAACCTTTGAAACGTAGTCGGCTATCATCTGTTTATAATCCGATTCACTCAGCGGATGGGTCTCAGTCCATGTCTTACCGCACTTAGGACATTCGTATTCAACCTGAATATCCTTGTATATCCACTTCTCCAGTTCATCACCCCACTTTTCCATGTCAGTTCGCAAAAGGCGCAAGACAATTTCCTTTGAAGCCTTCCAGATCAGTTTCCCACCAACAGGAATAAACTCCACAGCAGTCCCAGGTCCGCCATGCAAAGCATCTCTGATAAACCCACGCTTCTCTCTGCCAACTACTACATTACCGCAGTTGGTGCATTTTTGGATGTATCCACTATACATTTTGTTTAATTAAAGAAAAACACAATCCAAACTCGAATTATATGTTACTTTTCTATTGTTGAATATAAAGTGTTTAATTTTTCTTGATCGCCTTCTATAGTATTAGCGATACTATTGTAAAATTTTTCCATAAACATTTTTCCCTTTTCAGTGAACATCCGCTCATGTAATGAGCAACTATCATCAACTCCCAGTTCATAAAGTTCCTCTCCATCTTTACTCAAGATGCCTACATCATGACACCACTCCATTATAAACTTAAAATGAGAAATAACCAATTCTTCTTCTTGGCCTCCATCAAGTTGCCATGCAACTTTATCATACACTTTGTACTTCATTTAATCTTTCCTTTCTATTCTTGTTGTTACATTTGTTGGATATTTGGCTAAAGAACCATCTTCTGTTCGAACATAAATGCCACCATTTTCTCTGATACGAGACTCTTTTGCAATTTGCTCTTCTTTGGGAGCAGTTTGAGATGTTACTTCTACAGAGTCTACCACTTCACCATCTCTAACTACTACAAAATCTACACGTCTTGCTGTGCCAGTTATAGGATCTCTGACTATGTTTCCATTCTCATCTCTCAAATAAGCCTCTCTAATTATTTCATTTGGAGGACACGGGTATTTTTCTTCTAGTTCTTGTTCAACCTTTTCTTCTCTTTCACATCCATCTAACTTATTTCGCACTACCTGATCAAGGTTCTCCCTATTCTTGTTTTCCCTCAAAGACATTGATTCTATCCTGCAGTTTTCAGGAGTCAAGGGCTTGTTTAGTTGCTCTTCGGGAAGCATTTTAAATTTCTCAGCTAATTTGGTCAGTTCGGTGAGACCTTTGCCCAATTCTGAAAATATAGTTAATCCATACATATTAAAACTTTTTTATAGTTTGAAGCCAAGCATTATAGATGCTTAATGTCTCTTTACTTTCATTTGCATAGTCCGCCATAAGACAATGGTATAGTTCCAAGTCATAGATCGTGTCTAAATGAGGTAGATTCTCTTGAACCAACTCAGTCAGTCCTTCTGTTAGTTCCATGAAATCTGACTTCTTTTGAATCAACTTTCGTACTTCTAATCTCAAAGACAGAACTTCCGTTACCATTTTGGCCAATTGTGGGAAAAGGTCGTCTCTCCATATTCGGAGCGTTTCTTTTTCGCGATATTCTTTAAGCAATTCCAAAGCTCTCCATTTACAGACAGTAGGAAGGTTCAGATTTCCTAAATGCTGTTCAAGAAAATCTGTAGCTATATCTATGTCTGAGCTAACACGTCCTTTGAGCAAGAACTGCACAAGCTTTGCTTTGACATCTTGTTCTTCCTTCTCGATATCCGTTAATCCATCTCCATCAAATTTGTAAGGGTGATTCCCTTCATATTCTTCTATTTGGCATAGGACAGGTTCTTCCCAGTCGTTTTGATAGACAACAGCCACTCCAGTAGGCAGTTTCGCGATTTCGTCAATCTGTTTGTCTTTCAGTGCAGATGCCTTGCCAGCTACTTGTCGGTCACTATCTTCAGGCAAGCGCATGATAATTTTTGTGTTAGTGTTTCTAATTGCAGAGGCATCTACTGCATTGGGGGATTGGTCAACAATGACAAATCCTTCACCATAGGTACGCATTTCTGCAATAGCATTTGCAATCATTTCAACACTCTTGCCTGCCAGATTGCTGTCTTCCTGGCTTTGTGCTGTTGAAGTTTTTCTGAAGATGTTATGAGCCTCCTCTAACACTGTAATATGTCGTAATCCACTATTGGGAATGATATTACTGTTAGCTCTGTATTCATTAAGACGCATGATAAGTATCCCCATGATGAGAGCTTTGGTTTCCGACGAGCCGACTCTGCTTAAATCTATTATGACGTCTTTATCAAAAAGATTTTCATCTCCATTTTCACTTGACGAGAAAATGAACTGATTAATACCATTACAGAGCGATTTTACCCTACTTACTAAAGCCCCAGTATAATTACTCTTAGTCTCATCAGAATATGCAGAGTTACTAATGGTGCGAACCAGTTCGTTTAGAAGGTCAGAAAAAGAGGGAAAGAGCTCTTTGGAGAGGTTGTTCTTCGAATGATACAGATTCCATCCGCAACTCTCATATGTATTCAAAATCGCCTCTTTCAAAATGGCTGGCATTGCGGCATACATAGGCCAACAGACATTGAAGATTTCAATCAGCCGGTCAATGTGCTCCAATACATGCACACCTTCAGGGAATCGGAATGGATTTATTCGCAACAAAGGTGTCTTGTCAGGATTTGTGCCATAAACATCCACATTCTCTAATACATCTTTATATTCGCCTTTGGCAGGCTCAATCACCATGAACTTAGGCCCATCTGGTTTGCGAAGCTGACTAATCAAATAATAAACCGTATTGCTCTTGCCAGAACCCGTAGCTCCAGTCACAAAGGTGTGCTGGGTTAAACTCTTGATGTCTAGATAGACTTTGTTTTTCTCCCGCTTCACTCCTTGGTCGAAAATACAACCCAGCAATGTCCCGTCATGGCTATCACCACCATTCAGCCTAACCACTTCCTTAGCCAATGACACATGTTCGATGACGGGTAGTCCAGGAACTGATTTTCTTGGAAGACCTATCATGATAGCTACCTCTTTGCTATTTAATAAAGAAGTAGGCAGTAATTCTATACTCGTTCCCCAATTCGCATTTCTATATTCGAAGACGGGATGTGACAAAGCCCCAACATACTGTTTTAAGTTGTTAAACTTCAAAAGTTCCAGTTCAAATTCATCGTGAGAGACATAGTCTTTAGGGTCAGGTTCATACCAGGTGTTGATAGCTGAGTTCTCCACTCCAGACTGCTCTCCTTGCATGATAGAACGAAAAATGGAGGCTCCCATCTCTGCAGTTGATCGATCTATGCCATACGAGAGAAAGTAAGCCCCCGTCGCCCAGATACCCGTGCTTTCGCAAATCTCCATTCGTTCCAGTTGTTTTTCTATTCTTTTTTGAATCTCAAGGATGTGCTTGTCCTGAATTGTGATGGTGAAATTTTTAGAAGAGCCTATGGTTGATGTAGTACCATTTGTCTCGCTGAAGGAGTCAGTGTGTGCATCGCTTATAGTTGTTGTTTCAGTCTCTGTATGGGTGACTCCATCTGCAGTTGTATGAGAAGTACTTTTTGTCAGTGTTTTAGAATCTGATGTGTTTTTTGTTTTAGCACCCATTCCAAAGCCAGCACTGGCTACACCTAATCCAGCTCCAGCAGCAGCCACTGCAGGTAAAGCAGCTCCACCGGTAGCGGCAACAACAGCGACACCGGCAACTGCAGCTCCTGCCATTGCAAGACCTTTGCCAATCTTCCCCATCCAGTTTTCCTTACTTTCTCCTTCCGTATGAGTATTCGCTGTGGATTCTGTGGTTGCATTAGACTCGTTATGTGTCGTTCCATCACCTACTCCATGAGCATGACTGACCGTATGAGTATCAGCTGTGCTTTTAGCCCTCGAGATGGCATTAGCCAACGACTCGTTGGTACTATATGCTAACTGACGGTTAGCAGCAGCAGAGAGTTCTGTGTAGATTTGCTCGTAATTATACCGAATATCTGCTATTTCGGCATGGGGAATATTAGAGGCAAGGACAACGGCGGTATATCGCTTTCCTTGCATAGCGAAAGCAAACTTCTCGATACCTTGAATGAAATTAGCATTGGTATATTCGCCCTTACTGTTCTTATATGAGGGGATGCCGACAACTGAACTGATACTAACGGCTTCAGTTAGGTCTTGAAGTAAATGTTCTTGTGGAGAACGCTCCTTCTCCTTCTCTATTTCAGAATAGTCTAAAAGAATTGCTCCAGGGAATTGTCCCAAAATAGAATTTCTTAAAGTGTCAGCAACAGAACTCTTGCCCTTTTTCTCGTCCTCACACTTGATACCTATATAAAAATCAGTCTTGTCCACCTGCCCGTCAACGATAAGGAACACTGAACTGCAAGTATAAGTCATAGCACTTACGACGCTAATAAACTTATCTGTGGCATATTCGTCTTTTTCATACACCATCTTATTGATTTTATATAGGACGATTTCATCAAGTCCCATGTTGTCTGGCAACGGCATGATTTCCATATCCGACAGCTTTGTCAGATAACTTTTCAGTACAATGTCATCCACCATTTTCATGGCTTGGGTTGAGCGCTCAATATAATCTGCCAGATAACTTTGTTGCATCATGGAGTTGTTATCACTCTTGACTTCCTCCTGTTTAGGTGCATTCCTCTCCTTTGCCAATTGCATCAGCTCTGGATTACGTAAGACTTGCTCGCTTGGCATCTCAGACTCGGAAGGAGTTCGTCCTCCGTCAAGCATGTCTAAGTTCTTCTTGTCGTCGTAAATGCTACTCATTTCTTTAATTCTTTAATAAGTAATACACCTCCAGCTATCATCGCAAGTGTACCAACAGAGGTTAGGATGGTTGCGAGTGCTGCTTTTTCGACGCACAATCCTGCAACAGTAGCTACGACTCCTCCTGCTACAACGGAAGAGTATGCTGTCTTTTTGGAAGTCCAAGCATTTCTTGCTGAAGTACGATGTGCCTGGGAAGCTTTGTTCCTGTTTATTTTCTCTTCAGCATCAAGATGTTCTGCTTTATCCTTCAGCACCAGTTTTGCAACCATCTCATAAAAGGCTAAACGCTCTTTTGAGAAATTATCAATCATGTCATTTTTTACTTCAAACAAGAAAGTATCGTCCCATTCTGACTCTTCTTTGTCGTAAGTCTTGCCGTTATCATCATCATAAAGGTTGTTCAGTTTCGACTCTGCATAAGACTTCATCTCAGTAAAAGACTTTCCACGAGGATCAAGCATCAGTTCATTGATAAGGAACAGACGCACATTTGTTATGTCACCGCTGTCTACAGCTTTTATAAATTTTGCTTTCATACGCTTAGAAATTTATGATGTCATTAACTCTTTGTTGTATATTCTCGAGAAATATTAGATCATTCTCTTTTTGAGCAATTTCTTCGGCCTTAGCCTCTTTGTCTGCCTCAACTATTAAGAGATTATTTAGTTTAGCATCAAGTATTTTGTTAATGCTCACCAATTCTATCTTCAGATGCTCTTTCAGCCGCTGTGTTTCTGATTTAACATGTTCAATAGCTTTATTTTGAATCTTTATTAGATCGTTTTCTATAGGCTGCAGATAGTCACTTGCAACTTCGTTCATATCCACATAGTCAACATATCTTGAAACCCATACTTCATATTTTTCAGTATGATCGCCTTTATCGAACCATGAAAAAGGATTATACCATTTTCTTGTAGAGGATACAAATATCTCTTTCGTTTCGTTATGTCCTTCATCCACATGCTCTGTATTGTCACTAATGATAGTTGACAAGTCTGCCAAAGAAGCGGAAACCAATTCGGCGGGGCTGAACGTTAGTGCTTCTGTATTGACCTCAAATTTCAACTTGGAAAGACTTTTCTTGTATTCTTCAACAATCTTATAAATAGTGTCTTTATAGGCACTACTAAGAATGTTGTCTATTTCTACTTTTATTTGCAGCATGATCGCCTTTGCTTCATCCTCCAACTCCTTACATTGTATTAAGGCATCAGCTTTTTCCACCTTGATGTCACGTCCACTATACAACTTGTTGATTTTAGATGTAACAGTTTTGATATAATCACCTATTTTTGTTTTTGCTTCACTCTCCAAGTCTATGCGGTCAATTTTTTGGGATTGTTCTTCTGCATTTTTTGCTGATTGTATGGTCTCTTTAATGCGTGCTATTTGCTGTTCAATAACAACTTTGGCATCTTTATCTTTGCGTATGGTATCTTTAAGATGGGCCACTAAGGACACTTCACTTAACTTTTCATTGAAAGACTGAACCAAATCATAGACTTTCGTCGTTCTTGCATATTTATTGATATATTGGGAAATGGCTTGTTCAATGGATTTAATCCCTGTGTGTAGCTCTAATTGTTCGCGCTCGTTCGCTTTCTTTGAAAAAATATCTATTCGCTGTTGTATTACTTGAGGGAGATTTGAAAAGTTATAGTATTTTTCAAAATGCAACGCCTCGTATTTTTCTGTTCTTGATCTGAACCCCGGTAATGCCATAGAGTCTTCTGGATCTTCATTCGTTCTTAGTTCAAGTGCCGCCAAAGATGTGACAGGAAAAATGTTTGGATTGTAGATTCCTCTGTCTTCCAATCCTTCTTTAACTTTAATAAGGGCGCGTTCAATACAATCCAAGCCTTCTTTCTTTGGGCTGAATCTATCCATTCTGTTGACTGCAAAGATAAAACGTTCACGAGATTGCTTACCACCTTTTTTCATACAGTCACAAACGTAGTCCAGGAGTACTTTCTCATCGTTGATACCCAGTTGTTCTCCATTCATGACAAATAGTACCAACGACTTGTCTGAATCGGAAATCATCCTGTAAGTAGTTTCCTGATGATGTTTGTTACGTGAGTTGTTTGGCCCTGGAGTATCAATAAGCACCAACCTCATACCAACCGATTCCACAAAAGGAATTTTCCCTCGAATTTCTATTGTAGACACGTTGGCATTATGGTTTAATGATTCCATATCCTCAAGCGTAATATTGTCTATACGTTTGATTACATTCCCAGATGCGTCATAAACAATTGCAGAGAAATTGTCTTGTTTGGTATCTATAATTTTAACAATGATTTCTGTAGTGGCCTCATTGGCTGCCGGCATGAGTTGTTTGCCGAGGAGCGCATTAATAAGTGTGGACTTACCAGAACTCATGGTGGCTATCACATTCACTTCAAACAAAGCATCTTTGGCTTTTTGGAAAGCTGTGGTGATCTGGCTGTCTTTCAGTTCTGAAATTTGCCCTTTCTGTATATCTTTGAAGATACTATCGATGGAATTCTCCACATCGGTGATGTCTTTTGTTTTGTTAAAGGTGTAGTTAACGGAATAATCCTCTTTGTGAGCATCAAAGGTTGCCTTCAAATCCTCGAAGTCGGAAACTGATCCCGTAAAATCTATCGATATATTTCTGTCCTTGTATTCTTCGCGAATTGTGTCAGGCAATTTCTCTATCCATTCCTGCAATCGTTTTTTTCCTACATTCAGGGCGCTGTTGGGTTTTGGCTTCTGACCATCGACAGTGATCTCTGTTTGTATTAAATACGGATTGTACTTGATTCTTACTTCCTTCATATATATTAAATGTTTTTTATAAGTTTCTCCAAATAATTAATTCCTGTATTCTCAATAGGGTTTATACTCGAGGGCTGGCCAATATACGATGTAAGCTGATAGTAGTCTTGGCAGAACCTCGAATAGAGTGTGTCTCTGTCTTTTACGTCCTCGTCATCCAACCTTGAATCGGGTAACTTGAACAACAAAGCAGCCTCTGCTGAGGTTGGTATGATGATAGGAGAACTGAAGCCTATCTTTATCAAGTCGTTTCTGTAGTCTTTTATCATTTTGCCAACGGAGTCTTGTTTCTTGTTGAATCTGTCAAGCTGGTTGAGAACAAAAAAAATAGGCTTTCGTGCTTCGTCTTTGAGTAAAGACAAAAGCTGGTACTCATCGATAGTGCCATTGAATTGACAGTTAGATATGTATAAAATAGCATCATAGGATTCCTTTTTGATAGCGTCCTCAGTTATTATCCGATGTTGGGCTTCATTACAATTATTCCATCCTGGGGTGTCTATGAAACAAATGTTGGTTGAATCCAACTGTGAATGGAAAGGAAATGCGGCATGAAGAAAAGATTCGCTGTTAACATGTTCTATGTCATCAAAATATTCGTAGTTTCCATCGGCATTCTGAATTGTCAGGCCATCGGCAGCACGCTTGTTGTGTAGGTAGACTATTTTACCTGTACATGAGGTCGTACGAGTTTTGTTTAGTCGGTATCCTGTAATGGCATTGATAAGCGTCGACTTTCCTGCACTGACATTTGCGACAACAAGAATTCTCTTTTCTGTCTGTTTCAGATGTTCCTGATTTTGTTGCATGTGTGATACCAAGGCATTGTTGAAGATGCTTAAATCCGTTTTATCTTTATATGCAAGATGCGATTTTCTCAATGCTCCTTTTGTAAAAAAACCACAAATGTTATCGTTCAAATAGGTGAATGCTTCTTCTTGCCTGTAACCCTTGATGAAGCTACTCTCTAATAGATAGAATACATCGAAGAAAAAGAATTTTTTCATCGAGAAGAACGACAGTCCCCTACGTTTTAGGGATACAACTTTTCTTAATGCATCAATATCATTCCTCCAAAATGTTTTGGCATCAGCTGGACTGTTCAAAATGGACGTAGCCCAAGCTCCAAAAAATAAATAGGTAACAGGAGAGTTTTGTGATAGCAAATAGAGACATGAGCCCAACCCTTTCACATAATCTATGCGAAATCTGTCTTCCAAAAGCGCGACAGGATGGTTAGCGATGCTACATACTCTATTTAGTATCTCGTCCATTATTATTTGTTTTTAGTTACTTTTTATATTTGTTCGCAAAGATAGGGAATAATTTCGAATCGGCAAAGTAATTACTCACTTTTTTCATATCACGGACTGGATTTTTATATTATAAACTCAAATCATCAAGAAGCAAACCCCTAACGCAAACAAATGTCTATAGGGCCATAGGGAGGGAAATTCCAAATAAACATCTTCCTCTGTGAGAGGAATTGACATATAACTGCAGATTCCCCAGATCAATGATGTATAAGAAAAGATTCTGGGGACACCAGCCAAAACCATGACTACAACTATCGCCATGTGAAGGTAAGGAATACCTTTTGTTACAATATCTAACGTCATAATCTATTATATTTTAAGTTTCTGGGTGCAAAGATACGGTTAGGGGCAGACAAAAGTTGTCCGAGTTATAATTTATTTGCTTGACGCCGTATCGCCGTATCACCGTAGCATGAAGTGAAATTGATGGCGGAGAGATATTGTTATCTATATTTTATATTATATATAATATATATATTATATATAATATAATTATGATACACATAATTATTTACATTCTTTTCTCATCTTCGACCTGCCTATATGGGAAGAAGCTTCATGCTACGGTGATACGGTGATACGGCGATACGGCGTGGATCCTGTGGGAATACTGCAATCTGCTAGATTGAACTATTCTTCGAGGGAGATTGAACTATTCTCTCTCCTAGCGCGCAACCTTATAGGAAAAAAGGCTGTAACAAGCCCAATTTTAAGGCCATAAGAATCATATAAGGACAACACAAACAACAGCAAATATTTGATTGTCTTTTATTTACAAAATCAGGATCAAAAATAATTGGAAACAAAACCAAGAAATGTTTGGTTGGCGTTGATTATTTGATTATCTTTGCAGTGCATTTAGGGGGGAATGCACTGCAAAGATTAATCAACTCAGATGAACATCACACTGCGGGAAGGGGATGGTGATACCGGCGGCGGTCAGGGATTCGTAAATCACCTCCTTGGCACGATCCACGTAGCCGATACGCTCAGCCACCAGCACATACTGCTTCACATTGATATCCACAGCGCTGTCACTCATATTGCCAACTACCACATAGACGCCACGTTTGGGATCCACGATCTCGCGGCCGTACTGATCTTTGGTACGCATCTTCTGCATCCCCTCCACCAGCACTTTGCGTACCTGCGTGATGTCGGTTCCATAAGCCACACCAACGGTGATGACGGTAAGTTCGTAGGAATTGTTGCGGGTCAGGTTGTTGAAGTTCTTGCCAAAGAGCGATGAGTTGAGGAACGACATTTCTGTGCCTTCGATGGTCTCGGCCTGTACGCACTGATAGTTGATGGCGGTCACTTTACCACGTACGCCTTCGCACTCAATCCAGTCGCCTACACGCAGTCGTCCACCCATCAACTGAATGCCGTAGATGAAGTTGTTGATGACATCCTTCAGTGCAAGACCGATACCTGCCGACAAGCCTCCCGCTATCAGTCCCAGTGAACCTGTAGGAATCTGCCATACGGAAATGACGACTACAGCGAATATCATCCAAATAAGTACGCTGATAATGCTGTTGCCCAACGACAGGTTAATTTCATTCGGACGAATGGATGTACGGTTATGTTTGCGCATAAATGCAAAGTAACGGACATATTGCCAGATGGCGTGGACGGCCCGACTGATGTAACGCAAGACATAGAAGAGTATCAACAGATAAATAATACTCTTTACAGAGACGCTTAATGTCTCAACACCATTCATGTCGGAGAGATGGATAAACGGCTCCTCGTAGAATTTAACGAACAGATCGTCAAAGTCGAAAATGCTTAACGACAGACGCACACACAACGGCAAGGAGAGCAGCACGATGGTGGGGATAGCCACCTGACGAATGAGGTCGTAGAACCAGGTGGCACCAAACAACAGCGACTCACGGTCTTCGCCCGACACGTAAGTAATGCGATTGCGCATGTTGTCAATCCGCTTGTCGAGCCAGCGTTCTTTGTATCGGCTCATCAAGTCCAAGATGCAGACCACTGTCAACCAGACTGCCAACAGGAAATACCACCACACCAGAATGAGCAGAGCCACAAAGGTATAGCCCAGGAACGCGAACACGAAGGCAACAAGATAGACGGCTAATGCCCCCCAGCCCAACGTGAGGTCGATGGATGTAGCCTTACCGCTGACCCAGATACAACAGCATAACTGCCAGATAGCAATCAGCAGCAGGACGGGCGGGAACAGGAGCACCATCAGTTTGTCGGGCATGAAGGTGATGCGGCAGGAGATAATCATCAGCACCACTAAGAACGTGGCGGAATAGAGCAAGAATCCCTGCCGGAACTGGTCAGGCTTGACGCGCAGCAGCAACGAGCCTGTAATGGCAATGAGCAGCCACAGGAAGGTGTTGATGTGCTCCACACCCAAATTGATATATTCATCACCATACAAGGAGAAGCCAAACACCAGGAAGTACACGATGGTACCCATCAGTATCGAGATGATAGACAGTTTCTTTTTAGGAACATAACGCTTCAACCTGGTATAGCGATAAAGCAGCCAAAGGACCAGGAAGGTCAGGAGCCAGAAGGAAGCCAGTACGACCACTTGCATGACACAGACAATCACCAACAATGTATTTTCCGCTTTACTGGAAAGATGCTGGAAGAACTTGGTATCATCCTCTTCTTCAGAAGCATTTTCATCAAGATCGCTTTCATTAACACCGTCACTCAATTCTTTGAGACTATACTGCCCACGCAAGTCCACCTTGGTCTTGTTCCAATAATAGCCGGGATTCGCCAGAATTTCCAAAAACGGTGTCTGTCCGTCCACAAAGATATAGCGTTCGAGCGCCCGATAGCGCGTCTCTGCATAGTCATAGGTCTCCTTCAAGCGCAGGTATGCTTCCTGATAGTGCATGCTGTCAGCAATCAAGGTAGCCCGGTTGTCGGCATTCATCTTCAGGATTTCCGAGACAAAGAAGATAC
This sequence comes from uncultured Prevotella sp., assembly GCA_900319305.1. GTDB lineage: Bacteria > Bacteroidota > Bacteroidia > Bacteroidales > Bacteroidaceae > Prevotella. The sequence goes on along the minus strand of ONNY01000021.1, from coordinate 1,402 downwards.
AGGAGTCACGAAGCACCACGCCCGTCGAGTCCAAGACAAAGGGGGCAGAGAGCGAATCCTTAAAGGCAATCCTAATGACCTCTTTTTCCAACGAAGATATGGAATCCGAGAGATGGACATCGAGTGAATCGTTGTGGTACATCAGACTATCTGGTACGACTTCCACCTCTATTTCCTTCTTCATCGGCGGCAGTCGGCGCAAGGCCTCAATGAGTCGGGCATTGCGGTCAATCTCGTAGTTCAGATTGTTGACGATGTGATCGTACGGCCGTCGGTCTTTGCTGAAGTCCTTGTAGTTGGCAGTCACTTTCTTCAAGGCATAGGCCAAATCGAACGTCATTTCCTGTTCCTGCGTGTAGAGCAGGATGGATAGTTCATTCGACTCAGTAATGACGTCGATCATCCGTTGGTGTTGGCGTTCAAAATCTTCGTTGAAGCGCTGCTGTGCATCTGAACGTTGTTGGTAGGCTGCTTGCAACTCCGTACACAGGTCTTTTAACGTATTAGTCAACGACTTTCCGCTCACCACAGCCATGAGCGGGAGAGCGCACACACATAGTGCGAGGACTATCGTCAGCAGATATTTCTTCATTTAATCCTGGAAATAGACGCGCTTCACACGATTCGAGACACCCGTCAGCACCTCGTAGGGGATGGTGTCGAGAACATCACTGAGGACGGTGACGGGCAGATGCTCACCGAAGATCTCCACCTGATCGCCCTCAACGCAAGGAATGTCTGTCACGTCGATCATCGCCACATCCATGCAGATATTACCAACGTACTCCGCCTTCTGACCGTTCACCAGACAATAGCAACGGCGGTTGCCAAGTCCACGGTTCAGACCATCGGCATAACCGATAGGTATAGCGGCAATCACGGAGTCGCGCTCGATCTTACCCTTACGGCTATAGCCCACCGTCTCACCAGCAGGCACATGGCGCATCTGAAGAATGGTAGTCTTCAGCGTTGAGACGGTAGAGAGTCCTTCGACAGGCTCAGGAACCGCGGAGGAAGGCACATAGGGATCAATGCCATAGAGACCGATGCCGAGACGGCACATGTCCATCTGGCGCTCAGGGAAGTGCTCGATGCCCGCAGAGTTGTCCATGTGACGGAGAATCTTATGAGAGAAAGCGGCCTGCAACTGCTGACTACCCGCCTCGAAGAGTGCGAACTGATGAGCCGAGAACGCATCGAAGTCGTCGCTGTCGGCCCCCACGAAATGGCTGAATACCGAGCGCGGTATGATGGCTGTCTGATGCTTCAGCCGGTCGATCAGCTTGAACATATCATGCTCAGGATCAAAGCCTAAGCGATGCATGCCAGTATCCAACTTTATATGTACGGGCCACCCCGTGATACCCTCCTTACGCGCCGCCTTGATGAGCGCATCCAACAG
>ONNY01000065.1 GCA_900319305.1 uncultured Prevotella sp. | reverse complement strand
TACTTAATGGATTGGACACCACTAAGGTACTAAAAATCAATGACATGTGCAACTTTTTAAGCATAAATATTTTACAAATTTAATTCAACCAACAGGTAGGGTTATAGTTTATTACGCTGCAAAATTAGGAAAAAATTGCAAGAATAACAAGAAGATTATGAAATAATTTATCTCCATTGGGCAGCATCTACACTTATTTTTTCCTAATAGTCGCGGCAAAATAAGCAATAATTCAGCGGTTTTCACTATATTTGCAATTCTAAAACAGATACGATTATGAAAATACTGATTTTACAAGCTTCGCCACGTGCGAACGGCAACACCGCTTGGATGGCGGAAGAGTATAAGAAGGGTGCTGAAGCAGCAGGTCATGAAGTGACATTGGTAAATGTGTCAAAGAAAAAGATTGCTGGCTGTCTGGCCTGCGAGTATTGTCACACGAAGGGCAATGGTGCCTGCATCCAAAAAGATGACATGCAGGAGCTCTATCCTCTGATGAACGAGGCAGAAGTGTTGGTATTGGCCGCGCCCATCTACTATTTCACCCTCTGCGCCCAGATTCAGGCTCCAATCCAACGTATGTACTGCGTCAACAAGCCTGCCAAGGTGAAGAAGATGGCACTGCTGATGTCGTCTTATTCACCTGGAGTCTATGAAGGTGCTACGTGTGAGTTCCGTGACATCTGCAACTACTGGAGCGTTGAGAACATGGGGGTTGTAACAGCCAAGATTGACGAGCAGAAGACTGAGGAGACCAAGCAGAAAGCGGCAGCTCTTGTCAGCAAGCTATAATGAATGAAGGTACGGTAGTCAATTCAAATCGTCACCGTCAATTTTCTGCTCTAAAACTCTATATTTAAGTAATTTACAAACATCTCCGCTATTTTTTAGTGGACACTAGTGATCTAATACTATCATCTTATAAGGTTAATTAACATTTGCTAGATTAATACGAACCTTTTAACTTTGCAATGGTTCTTGGGGACACCTGTCATGCAGAGAGGAAAAGCCACAAGGTTGTAGTCCTACAACTTGACATGGGGTATTCTTAAAAAGAGTGCAGATTGTTAATCCTGAGAATTGCGATCTACAAGGCATTTGATGAAAACGAGTATATCTTGCAAAAAGAGAAGAGTCACCTTTGGGGACGCTACTCGGGGACGCTGTCAGATTGTTGGGGACGGGGACGCTTGCAACCATGTATAATACAATGGGGACGCAAGAAGCCAATTAACTGCCTTAAACTACGTTGGAAGTTTCCGAACCTTGATATCTTAACGTATTTTCAGCTTAAATACGGACATTATGCGTTCAAAACGTCAAAAATGTCAATATTGTGGATTGATTGTGAAATAGAATGGAGTTCGTGTAAAACATGAGTCCCCATATACCTTATAATAACAATTAAAATATCAAGTAAAGATGGACAATCAAGTAGATGTAAAATTCAGATTAAAGCAAAGGAAGGTGAGAGGTTCACAATTCGAAAGAGAAGGCCTATCTACAGAGAATGTACTCATAACCATGAGAGTAACATACCTCTCTATGCGCCTGGAGTTTTCAACAGGATATCACATTGACGTGCTTCGCTGGGATCAGAATGCAGAACGTGCAATTGGTCCGAATCGTGATGGTCAGTCCGCTGATGAAATCAACGGTGGTATTATGAGATTGGCCAGAAATGTAAGGGATACTGCCCATATGTTTGAGGAAATGGAGAAAGTCCCCACCCAAGAACAGTTCAGAGAGACCTTTGAACAAATCAGAGCTGAAGAACAGCAACACACTGCCCTCAATGTGGCATCCGCTACGGCTGTAAAAAACACTTCTGAGAATCAGGACAGGAAACAATCAAAACAGGACAGCATACGTCCAAAACAAAGAATTAACAAAAATTACGAAACCAAGATTAAGACAGAAAACAACAAGTCCTTTGGCTTTTTTGAAGTGTTCCATGAGTACGAAAGAAGTAATAGCCGATTACATGATTGGACGGAGTCAACTTTCAAGAAGTATCATACGCTCCGAAACAACCTTACTGATATGAGAAAGTATAAGAGAAAAGCCGGGCTGAAGTTTTTTGATTTCACTTTCGAATATTTTGATGAATATGGATTACAGGAATACATCGACTTCTTAAGAAGCCAAAAGGACTATAAGAATACAAGTGTAACAAAGAGCCTCTCCTTATTAAAAGTGGTCATCAGGTGGGCATATAAAAGAGGTTATCATAACAACAACCAATTTGAGGCATTCAAGCCAAAGATGAAGACTACCCAGAAGAAAGTGATATTTCTCACCAAGACAGAACTGGAACAGATAGAGAATGCTAAACTTCCAGAGACCAAGCTGTATCTCTACCGCATCCGTGATGTTTTCCTTTTCCAGTGTTATACAGGCCTTCGTTATTCAGACGTAGCCAATCTCAAACGCTGTGACGTTCACGACGATTACATTGAAATTACAACCATTAAGACATGTGACAGCCTGCGTATCGATCTGAACAAACATTCCAAGGCCATTCTTGATAAGTACAAGATGTTTGAGTTCCCAAACGGCAAAGCACTCCCTGTAATCAGTAACCAGAGGTCAAACGAATACATACATCTACTTTGTAAAGAGGCTAAGATTGATGAACAAGTCAGGCAAACCTATTACAAGGGTAATGATCGTATAGATGTTGTACGTCCTAAGTACGAGTTGGTCGGTTCTCACACTGGACGAAGGACATTCATTTGTAATGCGCTGGCTATGGGCATCCCACCACAGGTTATCATGAAATGGACAGGTCACAGTGATTATAAGGCGATGAAGCCCTATATCGACGTGTGTGATGAGATCAAAGCAGAACAGATGAAGAAATTCAATGTTTTTTAATGTATTAGCATAGTAAAACATAGTAAACAACCCCAAAATGAGCATATAAGTTGATTTTTTACCCAAAACATTTGGAAAAATCAACTTTTATGTTTATTTTTGCAAACAGAATGTAAAGACATGGAAAGAAACTTATTGATTGAGTTGTTGGAAGACGGTGACAAGGTAAGCCTGTATTCACCACATTTCGAGGGCGAGGAGTATTCTGAATTCGAGAAGTTCCTCCTTGCTTACAAGGACACCTATCCCGATGATGTACGCCAGCTCGTTTACAGGCTTGACATCATCAAGCGTGACGGAGCAGCCGACAGGCACTTCCGTTACGAGGGAACGAAGAGAGACAGGGTGATGGCCCTACCCTCTCACCTAGAAACCACTTCTTTGAGACTCTACCTGCTTAACATCCAGGCCAAGATCCTGATTCTTGGCAACGGCGGTCTGAAGACATCGGCAACCTATCAGGAGGACGAGCACCTTCACAAGTGCGTAAAGACTCTCCAGAAGATAGACATCCAGATTAAGGAAAGGGAAAAGCAGAAAGTGATAGTCATCACAGGCACAGAACTGCTTGGTGAACTGTCATTCACGATAGACGACGAATAACAAGAAAGGAGAATGCATATGAAGACAAACAGAATCATGGACGAGATCCGCAGTACAATCTCACCGGAAATGAAACAGCAGATGGAAATGTCGGTGGCCATTGCCAACCGTATCTACGAGATCCTTGAAATCAAGGGAATGACACAGAAGGATCTGGCTCAGCGTCTGGGTAAGACCGAGACAGAGGTGAGCCGATGGCTGTCAGGCACACATAACCTGACGCTTTCAACTATCTGCAAGATATCCACTGCCTTGGGCGAGGATATTGTAACTGTACCCAAGATGGTCTTAGAGCCTGATATGGCATAAGAACCATATTATAGCGAAACAGAAGGCCTTTCGAGCCTTCTGTTTTTCTGTATACTACTCCTTCTTTTTCTTACGCTTAGATACCATTGCTGGATGCAGTTTCAGATGTTGCATACGGTAATCGCGTGGAGTAATTCCGAGAAATCTGAAGAAAGCGGCATAGAAGGACTGGCGGTTTGAGAAGCCTACCATCGTACCAACCTCCTCGACATTCAAATCCTGATAGCGTTTATCTACAAGAATTGACATGGCATCATCGATTCGGTATTTGTTGACAAACGAAGTGAAGTTACAATGGAAGCGAGTGTTCACTACTGCAGAGATATAGCGGGTATTTGTACCGATATCCTCGGCTAGCCTTTTTGCAGAATAGTCTTTGTCACGATACTTTTTCTCCATGACAACTATCTTCATGATTTTCTCCTGAAGTTCATCCATAATCTGAGGCCCTATCAAAGTTCTATAGCCGGCCTCTTTCTCCTTCTTTTCGGTTATGTTGTATTTAACCATAATAAGTACTATACCAGAATCTTTCTACAAAAGTAATACAAAATTCTCAATAATAAGACTTTATGGGGAAAAAACAACGAAAAAAAAGCGTAAACGTATTCTGTATAACCTTGTTTGCCCTTTTTTCAGCTTCAAATTGCCTGATAGGGGAAAATCCTACGCAACTTTAGGGAAAGCCACCCACCAGATTAGGATTTATCCTTTGCAAAACTGTCGGTTTATTCCGAACTTTGCACCGTGAACAAGAAACAAAATGTCAAACTCTAAAGTATAGGAGATAAAGATATGAAGAAGATGATGATCCTGGCAATGATGATGGTCATGACTATCTCTGCCAACGCAATGAGCTATAACGCAGCAAAGAACGAGGCCCTCTTCCTGATCAATCTCGACTACCTGATGAGCCTGAACGGACACGCTGATGTCTTCGGCATCTGGTGGGATCGCCGTAACGCAGACCTCCGCTATGTCCTGAACAGCTGGCAGTTCGACAAGTATGTGGCACTCTCCCACTTCTATCGCCCTGTAGCTTGGAAGGCCGGTAGCTGGACGTTTGCAGTGTACTCTCACTACAACAGAGGCCATTTCTACAATGACCGTCCAACGGTGTTCGTGACCTACAAGGGTGGAAACAACCGCCGCGATGTCCGCTTCTATGCTGACCGCAAGGTGACAAAGCCTGCTGTACATCATGCTAACAACGTTCCTGCTAAAGTCAACAAGTCCAGCAACGGCTCTACTTGGAGAAATACAGGAAATACCTCTCGTCCTGCTACCACAACGAAGCCCAACGGTCATTCTAACGGCAATCGCCAGATTGCAATGAATACAAACAACAATCGCAGTGGTTCAGGCCACTTCGGAGGACGCAGATAAAAGCACACGTTTTGCCTTTATATATGCCTTCAAAAAAGGACATGGGGAATTCTCAGCAATGGGAGTTCCCTTTTTACATATAAAATACGAACTTTGTTCCTTTCGAGCCTATTCCGTCATATTCAGCCGTAACTGGAAACTGGTTGATAAGCATGTCAACCTCTTCTTCCTCCGGACACTTGGTAATCTCCAGCTCAATGGCCATCCGTCGTTCATTATAGCTCAGATTCCAAATGCATTCTCCCAGAACGGCATTAACCACCGTCCTGATTTCATCCTGAGTGCGCCAGATGGAATCAAAATCTGTCATTGTTCTGAAAGCGTAAAAAATCGGTTAATGTTGTATTCCAGTTCCTCCAAGTCAATGAACTGGGAACCACGATATACCTCCTTGCCATCCATCAAAAGCAATACTGTTGGTCCTGAATAAACCAGGAATTGGCCAGCTATCAAAGGCTCTTCTGTTATGTCCGTATAGAAGGAATATACCGCAGTGATACTGTCTGCCAACCGCTCCACTTTATCGAGCATGACATTGCAGACTCCGCAATCCGGAGCTTTGATGTAGAAAAGACACAGGCGATTGTCTGCTATAGCCTGTTCGATATCCTTTATGCTTGTCAGATGAATCATTTTTCCTACAATTGTGATATAACCTACTTAATCAAGCACATGTACAACAACGGGTACGGATTTCCCTCTTCGTCAAAATCAGTCCGTTTGTAAGTCTTGAATCCCATGTGCTCATAAAAACCGATGGCGAGCGGATTCTGTTCGTTCACACCCACCTCGCTTGCTGCATAATTCTCTATGGCAAAAGCTACCAGTTGTTTGCCAATGCCTTGTCCGCGATGGCTCGCATCCACAAACAGCATCTCTATTTTACTTCCTTCTAACCCCAGGAAGGCAACGGGCATGTCAGAGTCATCCATAGAAACCAGCAGACGAGCGACATTGCTGATAGCATCAGGGACGTAACCCTTGATGCGAAGAATCTCACTCTCAGACAGGAATGTATGAGTCTGCCTGACGGCACTTTCCCAAACCTCCAGCAATTGTCTTGTCAGCGAGTCCGTTCTATTGGTTATTTCTATGATATTCATCGTTATCTTACTATCTTTGCTTTTTGCAGATTGTCAAAGTCATTCCAGAACTCAGCCTGCTCTTCGTCGCTGAAGGTCTTTGAGGACATCTCTTTGAGGATTTCATCCAACAATTGCGTCTTCGTCATCTGCAGGTCTGGAGCCACATCAATCTGGTAAGTCAGAATGTCACCCAATGAGCCGACATGAACATCAGTAATAGTGATCTCACCATTCACCAACTTGACCTCAATACGTCTGTTGGAACCATACTCAGGCTTCGTCTCACGCAGCCTCTGATACAACGCTGATTCGCTGTACTGCTCAGAATCTACAGAATTGATTAGTTCTCGAAGTGTCATGCTATTCCTAACAGTTCTATTTCAAAGATGAGTGTGGAGCCACCAGGAATGCCGGGCTGTGAGAATTTGCCATAGCCCATTTCGGCAGGAATGTATATTTCCCATTTGTCGCCAATGTGCATCTGCTGCATGGCGATAATCCAGCCCTCAATCAAGTCACAGAGTCGGCAAGCCAATGGCACACCGCCACGGCTGCTGTCGAACTGCTTGCCGTCGATGGTCATGCCCGTGTAGTGTGCCGTGATGATACTACGGACTGTTGGTGTGGCACTATTCTTGTTGCCCTCACTCAGCACTTTGTAGTAGATTCCCTTGGGCAGAGCCTTGACCCCATCCTCCTTCGATTTGGCTTCCAGCCAGTCCTTATTTGCCTGTTTATACTCCCGTTTATTCATAAATCATCCTAAATTCATGCACAAAGTTACGGATTTATCTCCGATATTTATCAGAAATGACTAATTTTGCAACAAAGTTTAATAATAAGGCAGATAAATCGGAATTTATTGGAAGTTATGATAATTGATTTTAGCAAGATAGAAGAAGTAACGTTCCCAGGAATGAATGGGGGAACTGGGCAGATGACTGTGCGGATGTACAACGATGAAAAATACCGTATTATTCCCACAACGATTCATCGCGGCGGAAGCATTGGTATGCATAGGCAAACATCTGGTGATGATATGAACTACGTCTTGTCAGGTATTGGCAAAGCAATCTGCGATGGCGTTGAGGAAGAACTAAAACCCGGCTCCTTGCACATTTGTCCGAAAGGATCTGAGCATAGCATAATCAACACAGGGAATGAAGATCTGGTGCTGTTCACTATTGTTGTTGCCAGATAAATTCCAATTTAACTGCCAGAAACATGAAACGGATTCCTGTATATAAGTTCTACAAGCACAAGTATGGCGATGAGCTGCTGGTGGATGTCATCAGCTACGAGAAGATGATGCCCGACATCAGACGGACGCTTGTGTTCAGTGAGACATTCTACAGCATTACGCTGGTATTGGAGGCAGATGCAACGGTGGCTGTCAACGGGAAGTCGCGACCCTTGAAGAAGGGACTAATCATTTGCTCCATACCGGGCGAGGTGTGGGCGTTCGAGGCAGAACCGCAGATAGAGGCGCTGAACCTGATATTCGAGAAGGAATTCCTGTTGTCGTTCTTCAGCGACCCACACTTTCTCGACCGTTTCACGTATCTGCAGGCAGACCGCAGCAGTCCGTTCCTGATGGCGGACGATGCTGCCTTTGAACGCATCCACACGCTCTATCAGGAGATGCGCCGCGAGATAACGGACTATGCCCAGAAAGACCAGCACATCCTGCGCGCCATGCTCTACGAAACGATGATGCTTCTGCAGCGAGTGCCGATGGTGGATGCTGAGCAAGTGGAGACCGTTCAGCGCAGTCTGACGGACATTCCTGTGAGCCGCTATGTGGACGACTTCGTGCAACTCGTAAGTGACCACTTCCGCGAAGAGCACGGCACGGAGTTCTATGCCGACCGCCTCTGCATCACGCCCAACTACCTGAACAAAATCGTACGCCAGTCGCTCGGCAAGTCGGCCAAGACCTACATCCTCGACCAGATACTTGCCGAGGCCTGTCGTCAACTGAAATACACTACGCTCCCGGTTGCCGACATTGCCGTCCAGTTGCACTTTGATACCGCCACATACTTCGTCCGCCTGTTCAAGAAACACATGGCGATGACACCTTTGGAGTATAGAGAAAAAGGATAGTCCCGAAAAGTGACATTTCCGTCGCTGTTTGTCTTGCAATGCATTGGGGAAAAGGTCGTACCTTTGCAGCCGAAAAAAGAAACAATAAAAGCAAGACAGATATGAAGACGATTTATGATATATTCAAACAGCAAGTGACGGCACAGACAGACGCTGTGGCTGTGATGGACGAAAAGAAGTGCCTGACGTATGGCGAACTGGACGCAATGGCAACCGAAATCGCTGATGGTTTCCCCGTGAAACAGCCCGCCAAGGTGGGCATTGTGATGAGCCACTCGGTAGAGATGATTGCCACCATTCTGGCAGCATTGAAGTCGAGGGCAGCGTATGTGCCAGCCGAACCCTCGTTCCCCAAGGAGCGCATCAAGTATATGATGGAGGACTGTGACTTTGTGGTGACGGACAAGGGCATACAGCATATACATAACAATATAAATAAGGTGAGCGACCTCGCCTACATCCTCTACACCAGCGGTACGACGGGCAAGCCCAAGGGCGTGATGGTGACGAACGAGAATGTGCTCCACTACGTCCGTGCATTCCAGCACGAGTTTCATCCCCAGCCGGGCGACCGTATGCTGCAACACTCCGTCTGCTCGTTCGACATTTTCGTGGAGGAGGTCTTTACGACTTTGCTCAGCGGTGCCACGCTCTGCATCCCCTCGGAAGAGACCAAGGCTGACATCCACCGGCTAATGGATTACATCGAGCGCAACCAAGTGACGATGCTCAGCAGCTTCCCTTATCTGCTGTTAGAGATGAACAAACTGCCAAGGATTCCCCATACATTGCGCCTGCTGATCAGCGGCGGTGACGTGATCCGTGCCAAATACATCGATCGTCTGCGCACGCAGGGCGTGATGATCTACAACACCTACGGCCCAAGCGAGACCACCGTCTGCGCCTCCTACTTCCGTGTGGACAATGCCCAGCCGTTGGCCGACGGGACATTCCCGATTGGCAAGGCCGTCCTCGGCACGAGCATCGAGATTCTCGATGACCGTCTGCAACCCGTAAAGGACGGCGAGACAGGCGAAATCTGCATCTTCGGCAACGGTATCTCCCTCGGCTACCAGGGCGCTGTACCTGAAAATGCTAATTTCACTACGATGCCCGATGGCCGTCGCGTCTATCGCAGTGGTGACCTCGGCTATGTGCTGCCCAACGGGAATCTGGCCTTCCTCCACCGTAAGGACAAGCAGGTGATGATTATGGGCAAGCGCGTGGAGAGCGACGAGGTAGAGAACGTGCTGTGCGACCAGCGGGAGGTGGAGACCGCCGTGGTGTGTCCACAGACCGACACCGACGGGCTGTCGTACCTTGTGGCCTATGTCGTACCTCGCAGCAAGCGGTTCAGTCTGAACACGCTGAAGCGCTCGCTGGCCGACCATCTCACTTCGTTTATGATTCCCGAGTTCTTCGTCACCATGCCCTCGCTGCCGATGACTCCCAACGGCAAGGTGGACCGTCGCGCTCTGCCTATTGTGAGAAAGGAGGGACGGCTGTATGCATAACGACATCACCATTCGTCAGGCATCGCTCGATGACCTTGACCTCTTGATTCAATGGCGCATGGAGGTGCTGCATTGCGTATTCTCCATCCCCGCCGATGCTGATACCGCCGAACTCCGCCAGCAGAATATCGACTACTACCGCAAGGCATTGGTCAATGGCAGTCATATTGCCTGCTTCGCCGAGGAGGATGGAGAAATCGTCGGCTGTGGTGGCTTGTGTCTCTACGACGAGATGCCGTCGCCTGACAATCCCATAGGTCATTGTGCTTATTTGATGAACATCTACGTGCGACCTGAGCATCAGGGACACGGCACAGGAAAACGCATCGTCCGCTGGCTCGTGGGCGCAGCACTCTCCCGTGGCATCAAGAAAATCTACCTCGAAACTTCTGAGGCTGGCCGTCTGCTCTACTCGGTTCTCGGCTTCAGTGACATGAAAGACATGATGCATTTGTCATTTTCAGAATAAAACCGTAATTTAAAGTCAATATGAAACAGACTATAGAAATCGGCGGGCGCGAGTGCCTGCTATATAAGATAGGTGAGGAGCCGAAAGTGTTACTCATCCAGACGCTGGGCGCACAGGAGCGTGACAGCATTGACAGCGAGGTGGCCATGATTAGCGAGGCTTCGGGAACATCGTTCGTGATGGCAGCCTTTGCCATCGGCGACTGGGAGGTGGAACTCACACCGTGGCACGACCCTGCTGTTTCGAAGCGTCAGGCTGTGGGCGAACATGCTGGAGAGACGCTCCGTTATGTCACAGACACGTTGATTCCTTATTTGCATCAGAAATACGGCGAGATTCCCATTGTCTTAGGCGGCTACAGCCTTGGCGGTCTCTTTTCCCTATGGGCAGGCTCTGAGTCCGATTGTTTTACCGCCATTGCCGCCATGTCACCCTCGGTATGGATTGCCGGATGGCAAGACTATGCCAGCCAGCATCTCGTCAAGTCACCCTATGTCTATCTCAGCCTTGGTGACCGCGAGGAGCACTGTCGAGACAAGGCCATAGCACAGGTGGGCAATAACATCCGTTGGGAACATGAACACCTGAAGCAGACGCTCGGTTCCGACCACACGACGCTGGAATGGAACGCGGGCAATCATTTCGTGGATGGTGCCCGCCGTACCGCCAAAGGCTTCGCATGGTGCATTGAAAAGGTGTGCCAGCGATGAGCCAGATGTGGAATCTGTGGCATGGATGCCATAAGAAGAGCGAAGGTTGTCAGCACTGCTATGTCTATCGGCGCGATGCAGAGTTTGAGAAGGACTCGAACGTGGTGCATAAGACAGCCTCGTTCAACCTGCCCGTCCGCCGTGACCGCAGTGGAAAATGGAAGGTGCCCTCCGGCACGCTGATGTGGACGTGTTTCACATCGGACTTCTTCATCGAGGAAGGCGATGCTTGGCGCGAAGATGCTTGGCTGATGATTCAGCGTAGGAGCGATCTGCACTTCTACATCGTCACCAAGCGGCCAGAGCGGATAGCCTGTTGTTTGCCAGAGGATTGGGGCTATGGATATGAAAATGTCACCATCTGCTGCACAATGGAGAATCAGTGTCGTACAGACGAGCGACTGCCCATCTTTCGTGAACTGCCTATCCATCATAAGGCCATCATCTGTGAACCGCTGTTGGAGCGTATTGACTTCCGTGGCTGTCTTGGCCTGTGGGTAGAACAAGTGACTGTTGGTGGAGAGTCTGGCCGTGATGCTCGCGTGTGCGATTATGACTGGGTACTTGACATACGCCGTCAGTGCGTCGAATCAAACGTCCCATTTCATTTCAAGCAGACGGGGGCATTGTTCCGCAAGGATGGCCGTCTGTATCGCATTCCCCGTAGCCAGCAGATGGTGCAAGCCCGACGTGCTAACATCGGGTTCATGACGAGTCATATTGCAGGGAACCATCAATAGTCCCGAAAAGTGACATTTCAGTCGCTGTTTGTCTTGCAATGGTATGGGGAATTTGTCGTACCTTTGCATTGTCAAAATAAGAAACAATATGGTGAAGATACAAGAAATTGAAGTGAAGTCGGTGATGACGAAGTCGAACCTGCCGGTGGCCGATTTCTCGGTGAATCCATACGTGGGCTGTCTGCACGGCTGTAAGTACTGTTATGCCTCGTTTATGAAGCGGTTTACGAACCATCCGGAGCCGTGGGGCGAGTTCATCGACGTGAAGTACTGGCCAGAGATTAAGAATGTCAAACGGTATGCAGGCAAGGAAGCCTTCTTCGGCTCCGTGACCGACTGCTACCAGCCGCACGAGGCCAAGTATAAGCGCACCCGTGCCTTGTTGGAACAGCTTCAGGGCAGCGGCATCAGCGTGAGCATCGCTACGAAGTCGGACCTTGTGTTGCGCGACCTCGACTTGATCAAGACCTTCCCCCATGCCCGTGTGTCGTGGAGCATCAACACGCTCGACGAGTCGTTCCGCCGTGAGATGGATGTGGCCGTCAGCATCGAGCGCCGACTGGAGGCCATGCGTCAGTTCTACGAGGCAGGTGTTGAAACCACCTGTTTCATTTCGCCCATCTTCCCCGGCATCACCGATGTCGAGGCCATCATCCGAAAGGCTAAGGACTGCTGCAACCTCGTCTGGTTGGAGAACCTGAACCTGCGTGGCGACTACAAGGGCAAGATTCTCGCCTGGATTCACGAGCACCACCCCGAACTGGACGGACTCTATCACGACATCTACACGAAGAAAGACCGATCCTACTGGATGCAGCTCGACATGCAGATGCGCGCCTTCTGCGAGGCTGAGGGACTGCCTTACGTTCGCAACGACGACTCCGTGCGCTCCCGTCATGGCCAGCCGCCGGTGGTGGTGAACTATTTCTTCCACGAGGAGATCGTGAATAGGGGGAAATGAAGCGTTGTCTCATTTGGAATCTATTCAGTAATGTTTAACTGAGTTTAAAGAATTGTCAGCATAGTTTAAGTGAGTTTAAATTCCGTACCAGATTGACTTTCGCGATTGTCATTCTGGCACGGATTCTTTCCATAGGCATGTACTTTGCTTGTCTGTTAGTGAAAGCCGAAGCGAAAGCAGAAGCAATCAAGTAACAAATTGTCAAATTTAAAAATATAATTAGGAGGTAT
>ONNY01000108.1 GCA_900319305.1 uncultured Prevotella sp. | reverse complement strand
TGGTTGCGCCGTAAGTCGTTTACCAAGATGATGAACCCCAACTATGAGTTGATAGCCAAGGGTTATGGTATTCCTTATCAAGCAGTTGTGGATCGTCAGGATCTGCAGGCTGCCGTTGCCAAGATGCTTGCTACAGATGGTCCGTATATCCTTGAATGTGCGATTCTTGAGGAGGACAATGTGTTGCCGATGACACCTCCGGGTATGAATGTAGATCAAATGATGTTGGAGATTTAAGCGTATGGAAGAGAAGAAACTATATACATTGTTGGTGTATTCTGAGAACGTAGCGGGTATCTTGAATCAGGTGACTGCTGTGTTTACCCGTCGTCAGGTGAATATCGAGAGTCTGAACGTGTCGGCCTCCAGTATCCCAGGTGTCCACAAATACACAATTACGGCCTGGAGCGACGAGGATCAGATCATCAAGATCGTCCACCAGATTGAGAAGAAAATCGACGTGGTAAAGGCTAACTATTTCACAGATGATCAGTTGTTTATCCGCGAGTCAGGACTTTATAAACTCGCCACTCAGATGGTGTTGGAGAATCCAGAAGTATCTCGTACCATTCGTCGTTATGGAGGTAGTATCATCGAGGTGAACCCCACATATACCATTGTGATGAAGTTCGGACTGACAGAGGATATCATCTCACTCTTCCGCGCTCTCGATACTTTCGGTTGTGTATTGCAATACACCCGTTCCGGTCGTATCGCCGTCACCCGTGGCAAGCAGGAACAGGTGAGCCAATTCTTGGAGGAAAGGGAACAGAATGGATAAGATTGGTGTTTATCAGTTTATGGCGGAGCCGTTTCATTGTGATTTCGGGGGACGGCTCATGATGGGACATCTTGGCAACCACATGTTGAATGCGGCAGATTTCCACTCAACAGATCGTGGCTTCGGGATGCGCTACCTGCTCAGGATCAATCGTTCTTGGGTGCTCTCACGTCTTGCCATCGAAATGGAGGAGATGCCGAAGATGTACACCAAGTTCAATGTGGAAACCTGGGTGGAGTCAGCCATGCGCTATTTTACCAGTCGTAACTTCCGTGTGGTGGGTGAGGATGGACAGGTCTTTGGCTACGGACGTAGCATCTGGGCGATGATTGATACGGAGACGCGTCAGCCTACAGATCTCTTTGCCATCGACAATGGCGCCATCAACAACTGGATTGAGAAAGACAAGGAATGTCCAATTGATAAAGGTGGGCGTGTAAAGATGGGTGATGAGGCTCAACTGGTGCGCACGATAGACACCAATTATAGCGATATTGATATCAACGGCCACATCAACTCCGTGAAATATATCGAGCATGTGCTTGATCTTTGGGATATCGATTGGTATCAGCAGCACGCGATCAAGCGCTTCGAGATTGCCTATGTGGCAGAGGCTCATCAGGGTGATAAACTGTCATTTTACAAAGAGCAAATTGCAGAGAATGAATACTGCGTGCGTATCTGCAAGGATGATAATGTGGAAACTTGCAGGAGTAAGGTCGTGTTTTTTAATTAAAAATTTGGCAGTATCAGGGCAAATTTGTAATTTTGCAACCGATTTCTATAAGTTAACCCCTTGTCGCGCCCTCAGAGCAGGGTGGGAGTGGACCCATAAGAAGACGGTGGTGAGCACCAAGCGTCCGGTTCTCGAGTAGGACTGGCATGGAACGCAGGGAGAATATTAACATTTAAATTTTAATCAAAATGGCAGAAATGAATTTCGGTGGCTCTTTGGAGAAAGCACGTGAAGTATTGAAGAATGAGACCATCGCCGTGATCGGTTATGGTGTTCAGGGTCCTGGACAGGCTTGTAACCTGCGTGACAATGGTTTTAATGTAATCGTTGGTCAGCGTCAGGGTAAAACCTATGACAAGGCTGTTGCCGACGGATGGGTTCCCGGTGAGACGCTGTTCTCTATCGAGGAGGCAGCAGAGAAGGGTACCATCCTCTGCATGTTGCTTTCTGATGCTGGTCAGATTCAGCAGTGGCCCACTATCAAGAAATATCTGAAGCCTGGTAAGACTTTGTATTACTCTCATGGCTTCGCTATCAACTGGAGCGATCGTACAGGTGTTATTCCTCCAAAGGATGTCGATGTTATCATGGTGGCTCCTAAGGGTTCAGGTACCTCTCTCCGCACGATGTTCTGTGAGGGTCGTGGTCTGAACTGTTCTTATGCAGTTTATCAGGATGCTACTGGTAAGGCTACGGAGAAGACACTCGCCTTCGGTATTGGTATCGGTGCAGGTTATATGTTCGAGACCACCTTCCAGCGCGAGGCAACCTCTGACCTCACAGGTGAGCGTGGTTCACTGATGGGTGCCATCCAGGGTCTGTTGCTGGCTCAGTATGAGGTGCTCCGTGAGCACGGACACTCTCCCTCGGAGGCTTTCAACGAGACCGTTGAGGAACTCACCCAGAGCCTTGGCCCGCTCTTCGGTGCAAAGGGTATGGACTGGATGTATGCCAACTGCTCTACCACCGCTCAGCGTGGTGCGCTTGACTGGGCTCCCCGTTTCCACGATGCCATCAAGCCTGTGATGGAATGGCTCTACTATTCTGTACAGACTGGTAACGAGGCACAGATCACTATCGATGCCAACTCTAAGCCCGACTACCGTGCTGGTTTGGAGAAAGAGCTCGAGGCTATGCGTAATCAGGAGATGTGGCGTGCAGGTGAGACCGTACGCAAACTTCGTCCAGAGAATCAAGACGTATAATCATATAGGAACGCGGGGACGCTAAACGAGCGCCCCCGCGCTTCTTTTTAATCAACTATCATGGGAAAGTTAGTCATTAATTCGTATGATGAATTTGCAGCCCACCTCGGTGAGGAACTCGGTGCTTCTGAGTGGCTGTTAGTAGATCAGGATCGTATCAACCTTTTTGCTGATGCCACACTCGACCATCAGTGGATCCATGTTGATGTGGAGCGCGCCAAGAAAGAGAGTCAGTATCAGAGTACCATCGCTCATGGCTATCTGACATTGTCTTTGCTTCCTTACATGTGGGATCAGATCATTGAGGTAAACAACATCAAGATGCTTGTCAACTATGGTATGGACAAGATGCGCTTCGGACAGCCTGTCATCACTGGCTCAAAGGTTCGTCTGGTCACCAAGTTGCACAACATCCAGAATCTGCGTGGCATCTGCAAGGCAGAAATTGATTTCAGAATTGAAATAGAGGGACAGCGTAAGCCCGCACTCGAAGGTATTGCTTCGTTCTTGTATTATTTTAAATAAGGTATAAAGGAAAAGGATAACACATATGGGAGGATTCTTTGGAACCATATCAACAAAGTGCTGCGTCAACGACCTGTTTTACGGCACAGACTATAACTCACACCTTGGAACACGTCGTGCAGGTCTTGTGACCTATGATCAGGAGAAGGGCTTCAGTCGTAAGATCCATAATCTGGAACGTGACTATTTCCGTTCTAAGTTCGAGGATGAACTCGACTCTTTCTCAGGCCATCAAGGCATTGGTGTCATCAGTGACACAGACCCGCAGCCCATCCTCGTAAACTCACATCTGGGGCGCTATGCTGTAGTGACAGTAGCAAAGATCAACAACTTGGAGGAGATTGCCCAAGAGTTGCTCGATCGTCGTATGCACTTCAGTGAGTATTCGGCAAACACCATCAACCAGACAGAACTTGTGGCGCTGCTCATCAATATGGGCCGCACATTTGTAGAAGGTATCAATCTGGTATATAAGAAGATAGAGGGCTCATGCTCGATGTTGATCCTCACGGAGAAGGGTATCATTGCAGCCCGTGACTTCCTGGGTCGTACACCGATCGTTATCGGAAAGAAAGACCTTATGCCGTTTCGAGTGAGACTACGAGTTTCCCGAATCTCGATTTCCATCGTGTCAGAGACTTAGGTCCTGGTGAGATCGTCTTCTTGACAGCCGACTCGATGGAAGTGCTACAGGAGCCTTTCAAGCGTGAGCAGATCTGTTCTTTCCTGTGGGTATATTATGGTTTCCCTGCATCCGACTATAATGGTATCAATGTGGAGGCTGTGCGTGAGGCCAATGGTAAGAAGATGGGTGAGAACGATGAGACAGAGGTGGATAGCGTCTGTGGTGTACCTGACTCTGGTGTCGGTATGGCCTTGGGTTATGCCGAAGGTAAGGGGGTTCCTTACAAGCGTTCCGTCCTGAAATACACTCCCACATGGCCCCGCTCTTTCACACCTGGAAATCAGGAGCGCCGTGCTTTGGTGGCAAAGATGAAGTTGATTCCAAACCCTGCTTTGCTGAAGGATCAGCGCGTGGTGTTCTGCGACGACTCCATCGTACGTGGTACCCAGTTGAAGGATAACGTGAGGACCTTCTTCGAGTATGGTGCCAAGGAGGTTCACTGCCGCATCTCTTGTCCGCCTCTGGTCTATGGCTGTCCGTTCATCGGCTTCACCTCTTCCAAGAGTGATATGGAGTTGATTACCCGTCGTATCATCAAGGATTTCGAGGGCGACGACAAGAAGAATCTCGAGAAGTATGCACAGACCGATTCTCCTGAATATCAGCGTATGGTGGCAGAGATTGCCAAGCGCCTGGGACTCACCACACTGAAGTTCGCCAAATTGGAGGATCTGATTGAGAGTATCGGTCTTCCGAAGTGTAGGGTCTGCACCCACTGCTTCGATGGCAGCAGCTATTGTCATGAACATGACAATATAGATGAGCGCCAGTTGAAGTTGGACTTCTAAAATTACGATTTAGAGTTTCCTGAGGAACCCGTCTGCCTGGCAGATATATTCCTCTTTCATCAGATAGGACAGCGCGGCATCCAGTTCGTCAGTAGGCAACTGGATGTCGCGTAAGTCTGTAATGGGGTGGGACTTCCCGTCGTTTAATAAGGCGAGGATTCTATCCATCGCTTCATTCAGACGAGGCTCCGAAACCAGCCCCTCAGGTCTGTGACTCAAACATACGTCGCACTGACCACAGTCTTTGTTGCTCTCCTCACCGAAATAGTTAAGCAACTGTTTGCTGCGACACACGTCATCGTTGGTGGCATAGCCTATCATCTTGTGGATGCGCTCACTGAACTGTGCCTTTCTTTCCTCATACACCTCGGGCTTTATTTGCACGTGTTCCATATCCTCACGTCGTTGTGTATAACGGATATAAGGGGTCTTCTTCTGAGGGATGAAATGCAGGATATGCCGCTGGCTCAGACTCTTTAAGATTTGGTAAAGTTGTTGTGGCTGGAGTGCCGTCTGACTGGCAATGAAACTCTCATCGATATAGTTGTAGTCCGTAAACAGACCACCGTAATTACGCAGTAACGCCGTAATTACCTTGTCTTCATTGGGGGTGTTGTTTTCCAGACGGTAGAGGTCGTTCCTGCTCACGGTGAACATCACCCTGGCCTGATTATCCTGTTCCTCCGTATATTCAATATAGCCGGCACGGTTCAGGATCTTCAAAGCAGAATCCACTTGAATGGGGAAGTGGTGATAGGTATGACAGAACTCGTCGATATTAAACTCGAAAGTATGGTTATATCCTGAGCCCACACCGATCTGATAGTAATAGGCCAAGTGCTCATACACCTGTTTGATATAGTCTTTCTCTGGGAAGGTGTCGGCGATGCGTTTCTCGAGTTTGCGATGGTCGGCATCGTTATAGAGCAAGACGGCATAGGCCTTCTTACCGTCACGTCCGGCGCGTCCTGCTTCCTGGAAATAAGCCTCTATGCTGTCAGGACAGTCCATATGGATGACGAGCCTCACGTCAGGTTTGTCGATACCCATGCCAAAGGCATTGGTTGCCACCATCACACGCACCTTGTCCTGTTGCCAGTCTCTTTGTCTTTCGTCTTTTACCACACTGTCAAGACCTGCATGATAGAAAGTGGCGGTGATGCCTGCCTCATTCAACAGTTCTGCAAACTCTTTCGTACGTTTTCTGCTGCGGGCATAGACGATGGCTGTGCCCTTCATACTATTCAAAATATGTAGCAGTTGTTCCCGCTTGTCAGGGGCTTTCCGCACGACATAGGCGAGGTTGCTTCTTTCGAAAGACATTCGAAAAATATTGAAACTAGTAGGGCTAGCCGACCTAGCCTGCCTAGTCGGGCTAGATAGGCTAGTTTTACTAGAAAGTTTCTCTTGGATATCCTGTACAACAGCAGGGGTGGCTGTAGCCGTTAGTGCAAGCACAGGAGCTTTAGGCACCAATTTGCGAATCTTGGCAATCTCTAAATACGACGGACGGAAATCATAACCCCATTGCGAGATGCAATGTGCCTCGTCAACGGTGATGAAACTCACACGCATGTGACGTAGTTTCGTCTGGAAAAGATCAGAGGAAAGTCGCTCTGGCGACACATAGAGAATACGGATGTCGCCAAAGATGCAGTTCTCAAGGGTCATGACAATCTCTTCACGAGTCAGTCCTGAATAGATGGCTGCTGCACGGATGCCCCTGCGTCTCAAATTATCCACCTGATCCTTCATGAGGGCAATCAGAGGGGTGATGACAATACAAGTACCCTCCTGTGCCAATGCCGGCACTTGGAACGTAATCGACTTTCCACCACCCGTCGGCATCAGACCTAACGTGTCGTGTCCGCTGCCTATCGACTCGATGATTTCCCGCTGAATCCCACGGAAATCATCGTAGCCCCAGTATCTCTTTAGGATTAGTTGATAACTATCCACTATTCACTATAATCTATTCCTCGCTCGGTTGGATGTCTTCAATCTGCAACTGCACCTCGTTACGCTTGTAGATATTGTCCTCGATGGTATAGACGATATCAAACGAACGCTTCGACTTGATGAATCTCGCAGAGTCGCTTTGTCCGAAGGCGATACCATTCAGTACATTGCTCGACTTCGAATCCACCAGTTCCAGTTTGATATGCTCCTGCTGACGACCCACCACCTTCGATGTACCATAGTCATACACGTTGCGCGTGCAGAACAGGGGTTTGGGGTTGTCAGGACCGTGAGGTGCAAACTTCTTCAGGTCGTTATGCAGTTTCTTGGTGACATCCTTGAAGTCAACCACGGCGTTAATGTCCAGCGTAGCCTCCGTCTGCTCAGGCAGGATATGTTCGCTGACATATTTCTGGAAACGGCGACGGAACTCAGGGATATTCTCGATTCTCAGTGAGAGGCCTACGGCATAAGTATGTCCGCCGAAGTTCAGCAGCAGGTCACGGCAACTCTTGATGGCATCATAGAGGTCGTAGCCGGCTACACTACGTGCAGAACCAGTAGCTATACCGTTGAATTTCGTCAGCACCACTGTCGGACGATAATAGAGTTCCGTGAGTCTTGAAGCCACGATGCCGATCACGCCCTTCTTCCAGTTCTCGTCAAAGAGTACGATACTCGACTGGTGTTCCTGACTCTCGAGCTTCTCCACAATCTGGTTGGCCTCCTCGGTCATCTGCTTATCCACATCCTTACGCTGTTCATTGTACTCGTTGATGTGGCTGGCCTCTGACAGCGCCTTCTCAAAATCGCGCTCCACCAGCAGATCCACCGCTTCTGTACCGTTCTGCATACGTCCTGAGGCATTGATACGAGGGCCGATCTTAAACACGATGTCACTCATCGTAATCTCACGCCCCGTCAGACCGCAGATGTCGATAATCGACTTCAGACCTACCGACGGACTCGTTGACAACTGCTTCAGTCCGTGGAAGGCCAGGATGCGGTTTTCACCCATGATGGGCACGATGTCTGCTGCGATACTCACGGCACAGAAGTCGAGTAGGGGAATCAGTCTTGAAAAGGGAATACCGTTGTTCTTGGCAAATGCCTGCATGAATTTGAAGCCCACGCCACAGCCACAAAGATCCTTGAAAGGATAGGTGGAGTCTATGCGCTTGGGATTGAGAATGGCCACAGCCTCAGGTAACTCATCATCCGGCACGTGATGGTCGCAGATGATGAAGTCTATACCCTGTGTCTTGGCATACTTGATTTCCTCGATCGCCTTGATACCGCAATCGAGCACAATCACCAGTTTAACACCCGCTTCTTTCGCATAGTCTATTCCCTTTCTGCTGATACCATAGCCCTCCTCATAACGGTCAGGAATATAGTATTCGATGTTGGAATAGAATTGCTGTAGAAACTTATACACCAAAGCTACCGCCGTACATCCATCGACATCGTAGTCGCCATACACCATGATGCGCTCTTTGCGCCCCATTGCGTCGTTCAGTCTGTCAACCGCCACGTCCATGTCGTTCATCAGGAACGGGTCAATCAGTTCACTTAGCATAGGACGGAAGAACCGCTTTGCTGCGCTCTCCGTCTTGATGCCTCGCTGAATGAGCAGGTCGGCGAGGATCGGACTCATGCCGATCTTCTCTCCCAGCTCCTTAGCTGCCGTCTGTCGTTCTGATGTAGGTGGTTCGTAATTCCATTTGAAATGCATTAATATATTTATTTTTTATTCTTTCCGCTTTGGTGTCAAAAATGCCTATTTCGGCAATTTGGGCGTAAAGTTACTCATAAAAAACGAATTTAGGGCATAATCTGCTTAAATTTTAACAGATTATGCCCTTTTTTATCTTATTTAAGAAAATCGCTTAGAGACCGAGTTTCTTTCTGATTTCTGCTGGTATCGCGTTTTTATTGATCAGGAAGTCCATCGTGTTGGCGGCGATGAAGGCCTTGGTCATATACCAAATGCCCTTATAATCGCCAGTCTCACCCCATGAGTTCTGTACCATATAATACTCCTTGCCGTTCTGATCCTTGGCCACACCGAAGATGTGCATACCGTGATCGTCAGTCAGCTCCCAGTTGTCGAAACGCTCCTGGCGCATCTCCTGTGTAGGAACGATCTCAGGTACTGAGACGCCCAGTGAGTCGATGATGTCGCGCTTCTTCGTCGCAGTCATTTTCAGCCACTTGGCCATGTCGCTGCCCTGGAGACTTTGTGTCTTCTTATCATCTACGGCATAAGCCAGACCCTTGCGAGTGAAGCCAGGCTCACTGACGTCACCGCCCCAGGCTACGGTATAACCGTTCTCGATGGCATTGTCGATAATCTGCATCATCTCATCCATAGGCACGTTATAAGAGAGGGGGAAGCGCCAGTTATCCTGCACCTCTACGGCAAAAGCTGTGTAGAAGGGATGGTGGGTATA
>ONNY01000092.1 GCA_900319305.1 uncultured Prevotella sp. | reverse complement strand
TTTAGTTACTTTTTGGTCTGCAAAAAGTAACTTTTTACGATGCGATTAGTTACTTTTTGCGAGTCTTTGAAAATGCTTCATAATTGAATCAAAATCGAAACCAAATCGAAACTAAATCGCAACACTCACCTGCGTACATATTTATCCACGCGTGAAATTAAGAAATAGATATAGAAAAAGAATAAAAAGAAAAAGTGCGTGTGTGTCTGAATGACACGCACTTTTCTATACATACCACTCAGTTTGTCGGGGCGTCCTCAATATTTTCGTATTCGGTCATGGCTTCGGCCATGCGGTTGTCGAGGTCGGAGAGACGGTAGAGGCCATCATCGTTGGCAGTAAGACCTTCGATGGTGACAGGCATTATCATCGGGGGAACTTCAAGGGAGAGCAGCATCCGACCTTGCAACTGTGATACGCTCTGATAAACCAGATTGATGGCGACATACTCTTCGCTGCCGTCGGTCCACTTCTCAAATACAAGTTTCGAGCCGATGGGTGTATGCAGTTCCAGGGCATGCTCGGTCTCGGGATAGTCAAAACCTAATGCAGCACCTATGCTGGCCAGGTTGGAGTCGTGACCGCAGAGGAACATGAACTTGCGACCATCGTTGTGCAACTCTTCGCGGATCCGGCTCACCAGCGGATAGGCCAGGTTGACGGCGGCGCTATGGGTGGTGAAAAGCAAAGCGTCATAGACTTCCTTTACAGCGCAGATGGCGCGCCACTGATCCTCTGTCAATTCATGACCGAAGGCTGCCATGCTCTCACTTTCATAACACTGCAGCACCATTGCATCAGCCACACTGTTGGCCAAAGTGAAACCACCAGTCATCTTCGGCTCATTACCTTTTTCCAGTTTGAACTGCGTATCGTTGTAGAAGAAATGGGTCGTATCGTTCGCAGCGGCTGGCGAATGGGCCATATCGAGAATTTCCTCCATCAGTGTCAGTGTGGGTTGAACGGATGTCATCAATACCTGAGGACCTCCATGCAGGGCATTGATCTCACTGAGCACTTGCTGGCGGTAGGCGTCGTTCATCTTCGTGAACTGCGGGGTGAAAACGGGATCCATCTTATCCTCGGCGAGTTTGTGGGTGATCTCCACATTGGCGAATGGCAGGAATCCTGCAGAGAAGTATTTCGCTGTGGCAAACGTGCGCTGACGAGAGTTGGCATAGAACAGCACCTCGTCGCCCTCAGGACGATAGTTTTCAGGTAGCAGTCCCTCGCCTACCAACCACTTACGGAAGAACTGGCCCATCTCAGTCTCCAGTACACCGCCACGTAATGACAACTGGCTCGTCGGTGATGACCAATTGAACCACTCGTATGGTGTGACACGCTTGTAAACAGCCCCACCCGATGTGAGCGGTGAGCGGATGTTATGGCGACTCATCACCACCACTTCCTTCAGTTGATACTTCGCACGGAAATCATCTGATCGCTTTGTCTGTGCAGGGAGGTTCAAGGCAACCATCATGGCGGCTGCAGCCATTATCACATTTTTCTTCATCTCTTAGTAATTTTATTGTCTGCAAAGATAATCTTTTTTTTATTGAAAGAAGAAATTATGCCTGATAAATTTGCATTCTCGGTTATTTTTTTGTAACTTTGCATGCAAATAACAAAAAGGATCATGAAAATGAGGACAGCATTTCTTACGGCTATCATTGCTGCGACGCTGACACTCTCAGTGCAGGCACAGCAGACATCGAAGACCGTCACACTGAAGGTCATCGAGACCAGTGATGTTCACGGACATTTCTTCCCATGGGACTTCATGGAGGGCAGGCCGCTCAGGGGGACTCTGACCCGTGCCAACTCGTATATCAACCGCGAGCGTGAGAAGTGCGGCGACAACCTGCTGCTCATTGATAACGGTGACATCCTGCAGGGACAGCCCTGTGTGTATTGGACCAATTATGTGATGCCCGAAGACGAGAATCTGGCCGCACGAGTGATCAACTACATGAAGTATGATGCCGAGACCGTGGGCAACCACGATATAGAACCTGGTCACAAGGTGTATGACAAGTGGATCCGTGAGGTGCGTTGCCCGCTGTTGGGTGCCAACATCGTGAAAGAGGAATGTAAGAACGGCGAGGCTAATCCCCAGAGCATCTATACTGGTCTGCAGCCCTACTCCGTACATGTGAAAGACGGCGTGAAGATCTGTGTGATCGGTATGCTTACCCCTGCCATTCCAAACTGGTTGAACAAGTCGATCTGGAAAGGTATCGAGTTTGAGGAGATGGTCAGTTGTGCCCGTAAATGGGTGAAATACATTCAGGAGAACGAGAAACCCGACTTGATCTTTGGTCTCTTCCACAGTGGTAAGGACGGTGGCATCGTGACCCCTGACTATGAGGAGAATGCAACGGCAGCCGTTGCCCGTGAGGTGCCCGGCTTCGATGTGATCTTTTTCGGTCACGACCATCAGGTACACAATGAATGGATCACCAACAAGGAAGGCAAGCAGGTGCTCATCATCGATCCTTCCTGCTGGGTCAAGAATGTAGCAGAGGCCAATATCGTACTGACGATTCAGGACGGTAAGGTGGTGAACAAGGACATCAAAGGCACGATCGTCAACGTGGAAGACGAGATGATCGACGAGCAGATGCTGGCATACTTCCAGAAGGACATCGATGCCGTGAAGACTTATGTCGGTCAGAAGATCGGTTGCTTCAAGTCGCCGATCTATACTAGGGACAGTTTCTTCGGCAATTCGGCCTTTACCGACCTGATCCACAACCTGCAGTTGCAGATTACCAATGCCGACATCTCGCTGACGGCACCGCTGGCCTTTAACTCAACCATCAAGGCAGGCGATGTGACGATGGCGGATATGTTTAAGCTCTACCGCTTCGAGAATCTGCTCTTCACCCTCCGCATGACAGGAGAGGAAATACGGAAGCATCTGGAATACAGTTATGACATGTGGACTAACACGATGATATCCCCCGATGACCATGCCCTGCGCCTGAATGAAGATTCAAAAGAAGATCAGCAGCGCACAGGATTCCAGTACTACACCTTCAACTTCGACTCTGCCTGCGGTATCGACTATGAGGTGGACCTGACGAAACCCGACGGTCAGAAAGTAAAAATCCTCCGCATGTCGAACGGTGAGCCCTTCGATGAGAAGAAGTGGTATAAGGTGGCGATGAACAGTTATCGTGCCAATGGCGGCGGTGAGTTGCTGACGCAGGGAGCCGGTATCCCCAAAGACTCCCTCGAAGCACGCGTGCTCTTCCACACCGACCGCGACCAGCGTCATTTCCTGACAGAGGAGATCCGCAAGATGGGCACGCTGGATCCGAAGCCCAACAACAACTGGAAGTTCGTACCTGAGGCATGGGTGAAGCCTGCTCTGGCACGCGACAGACAATTACTATTTGGAAATCAGTAATGGCGAAGACATACTATTTCGTTTTCTGTAAAGAAGACCTGCTGCTTGAAAAGACCGCCGAGGGCGGTTATACCATTCCCTATCAGGAAGAGCCGCCGACAGAGGTAAAACCCTGGACGCATCAGATGGACATCACCCCGATGGCCGACGGTTCCCCTGTCATCACCTACCGTATCGATAATCCTATCACGGATAGCGACCGTTTCGAAATGATCGGTCTGCGCCAGAGTTACTACAAGTTGTCCCGTCCGCTCTATCTCAAGGCGGGCAAATGTCAGGAACTGCTTTACTGGGATCAGAACACCAAATATTGCGGTGTGTGTGGTGCCCCGATGCGCATGGATACCGATATCTCCAAGAAATGTACCCAGTGTGGCAAGGAAATATGGCCCCAACTGGCCACTGCCGTCATTGTGCTCATCCATAAAGGCGACGAGGTGCTGCTGGTGCGCGCTAAGAACTTCAGACGCGACTTCTTCGGTCTGGTAGCAGGTTTTGTCGAGACTGGCGAAACCCTTGAAGAAGCCGTTGCCCGTGAGGCATTGGAAGAGACAGGTGTGAAGATCACGAACATCCGTTACTTCGCCTCACAACCCTGGCCCTACCCCTGCGGACTGATGGTAGGGTTCAATGCCGATTATGTGTCGGGAGAGATCCACTTACAAAAAAGTGAGATTGCCAAAGGCGGATGGTTCCGTCGTGACAATCTCCCTGAGATTCCTGAAAAACTGTCGATAGCACGAATGCTACTCGACGACTGGCTGAAGGCTTAATACTCCAGCAGTTTCATCGTCAGCTTACCTGTAAAGGCTATCTGCGTATCAATCATATAGCAGCTGGCTCCATCAGGTTTGCAGAGCGTGGCATCGAAATGCAGGCCATCGGCATCAATATGACCGAAGTCCATCGCTCCGAGTATTGCTTCATCCAGGAAACCTGCCGGCACCAGTTTGCCATACTGTTGTTTCTTGAAGTCGCTAGAGAAGATCTGACGTGAGCCATTAAACACGCTGATGTGCATGATGTTGTCGTAATAGACATTCTCCACCTCTAAACCGTCATCATTGTAACTGTGAGTCACCACCTTGTACTTTGTGGGGTTGATGGCGATATACCAATGATAACGCTCACCGTTATAGGTGACGACAGAATCCTTCTTCACCTGCTGCGTATAGGTGAGCACCTGAGGCTGGTCGTGAACGAACTCCAGTTCGTCCACAGGATCATCACTCTTCTGCAACTTCACAAGGTCACCGTTCTGATTGGTAAACCAGAATACATTCGGCGACTGTTTGACGATGCCATAGGAAGTGCCGGAACCCAAGACCAGTGAGTCGCCGATGATCTTGAAATAGGAAGGCATGCTCGTGGTATCGGAATAGAAGATCGTATCACCCTTCACACGGAACGACACATCACCACCTTCCGAATCCATCCAGACACCTTGCAACATCTGTTTGGCTTCCTTGCTCTCTGCTGGCGTAGCCCCCTGGCGATTACATCCCACCAGAACGGCAGCAAACATTAATATCGTTGTTATTCTCTTCATTTACCAATGCAGTGATACTCGAACCCGTTCTCATCAAGTTCTTCCGTATCGAAAATATTTCTGCCGTCGATCACAAGCGGATGTTTCATCGCCTTCTTGATGACACCCCATCCCGGCAGGCGGAATTCCTTCCACTCTGTAAGGAGCAACAGGGCATCAGCATCGAGCACAGCATCATACATATCACGACAGTAGGTGATCTGATCGCCGATACGACGCTTACACTCGTCCATGGCAATCGGATCGTAAGCGCGGACAATACAGCCGGCTTCGAGCAACTTACCGATCATCACGAGGGCGGTCGATTCGCGCATATCGTCGGTCTCAGGCTTAAACGACAAGCCCCACATGGCGATGGTCTTACCTTTCAGGGCCTCTACGCTGCCGAATGACTTTACGAGTTTGTCGAAAAGCACACTCTTCTGCTTCTCATTCACACGCTCCACAGCCTTCAGCACTTCCATGGAATAACCATTCTGATCGGCAGTCTTAATCAGTGCCTTCACATCCTTAGGGAAGCAGGAGCCGCCATAACCGCAACCTGCATAGAGGAACTTACGGCCAATGCGCGTATCGGAACCGATACCCGCGCGAACCATATTAACATCGGCCCCTACCCGTTCGCACAGGTTGGCGATATCGTTCATGAAGGAAATACGGGTGGCCAGCATCGAGTTGGCAGCATACTTGGTCATCTCGGCTGATGGGATATCCATGAAGATCACACGGAAGTTGTTGAGAAGGAACGGCTTATAGAGTTTTGACAGCACCTTCTTGGCATGTTCGCTCTCCACACCGACGACCACACGGTCAGGTGACATGAAGTCCTTGATGGCATTACCCTCTTTCAGGAACTCCGGGTTAGAAGCCACGTCGAATTCAATTTCAACACCGCGCTTCTTCAGTTCGTCCTCAATCGTCTTACGCACCTTCTTCGCGGTACCAACAGGAACCGTTGACTTGGTAACAACCACCACATATTTCTTC
>ONNY01000204.1 GCA_900319305.1 uncultured Prevotella sp. | reverse complement strand
GCAACTCTGGATGTGAGGATTCACCCTCAACAGCTGCCTGCACAGACTGTCCATGATCTCTGGTCTGTTCAGGCGCTTCTCGATAGTCCAGTGCATGCTACGTGTGGCCGTCTCCACCTCATTCAGGGTGTTGTCGATGCGCAGTTCTGTGGTGCGAAGTGTCTGACGGGCTTTTTCCATCGCCTCCTGATAGATGGACTCACGGGCATAATGGAACATGATATAGAGTGCTGTGACGAAGAGCACGGACACGAATCCCACTACCCACACTACGATTTGCGTGGTTAACGAATGGCGCGATTGTTTTTCTGTTAGTCTCTTCATCGGGTGCAAACTTATAGTCTCTTCATCGGGTGCAAACTTACAAAAAATTATTTAAACTTGCACATTTTTTAGAAAAAAAGTGGTTTTTGCGAATTTGCACGATAGGTTTTGCGAATATGAACGGAGATATTGGTAATTTCTCCTTATATTTGCACACAGAAATATATAATCGAGTTTTCAGTTGAGGTAAAACTAGATTAAGACAAATTTATATCTCTCACAAGTTTTTATTTAGAGAGGGTGCTGGCAGCGATGCTCGCCCCTCTTTTTTGATAGTCGCTGGGGGTACAATCCATGTAGAGTTTGAAGTTGCGATAGAAGGCACTGGGCGATGAGAAGCCTGATTGATGGGCGACGTCAGTGAGGAGTATCTCACGATCCTGATCGATCAGTTGGACGGCATACTCGATGCGCTTCTTGTTGATGTATTCCGCAAACGACAGGCCGATGCCTTGGTTGATGGCATTGTAGATATAGTTGCGGTTCGTGTTCAGCATGTTTGCCAGATCGTTTATCTTCAGGTTGGGTTGCAGGAACAGCCGTTTCTCGTCCATCAGTCTGCGTATCTCAGCCGCCATGATATGCTCTTTTTCTGGTGTCAGCGGGATAATCTCCAGTTCAGGCTCTTCTTCCTCCGTCATCGCACTTTCTTTCACAATTTCTCGTGTATAGGTGTTCTGCGTGAGACCTACGAAGCCGAACAACAGGATGATGGAAGAGTACAACAAGGCAGGAATGGCCAGGAGCCAGATGGATTCTGCGAAATAGTTGCGGTTTACGAAATTGCTGATGAAAGATGCTGATAATGTTACCAAGAAAGCTATCATCAAGGGTTTGATGAAGGTTACAACCTTATCCTCAGTGTTTGAGTAGTAGTTCTCCACCATCCTGTTATATTCGTTGATGTATTTCCAGCCGAAATAGAGCACTAGTGGGATCTCCACAGCGATGATAATCCTGAAAGCTCTGTGTATAATGACTAACCACCAAGCTGGTCCTGATATACTGTCGTAGTTCTGGAAATAGTAATGATAGCCGATAAATTCTGAAAATTCCTCATTGCTTATCGTGGCATAGATGAGTGCGGCACTGATGCCACAGATGAACGAAGGCAGAAGGTACAGCAGTCCGCGTTTGTAATCAGGGTCTTTAAGTACCAGCGCCTCAATATAGATCAGGATGAGTGGGAAGATGGCAGGATAACTGAAGCAATAGAGTGTGTCGGTGATGGGAACGACTGATTCTGTACGATTGTAGAATGCAAAGTGCCCTATATAGAACATGGTAGCGGTTATCATAAACATCAGGAGCTGGAAACGTGCTCTGTCCCATTTGATGGACAGGCTTAGAGCCAGCAGTATTGAGAGGATGCTGCATACGTAGATAGGCGTCGAGGTGATAATCGTGTTGAGCATATCAAGCACTTCGGATTTGAGTGAAAAATAGGCTGCATCAGTGTTTGCCAATGCAGCCTATTCTTTTACCTATTATTATAATAAGGTGTATTACTTCTTAGCAGGTGCGGGAATCTCGCCTTCCTCCTTAATGGTGCGACCCAGTGTCAGGTAAGCCACAGGTGCAGCAATGAAGAGTGAAGACAGGGTTCCGAATACAACACCCAGGATCATAGCGAACGAGAACGAGCGGATAGAGTCACCACCCAGGATGAAGATGGCGAGCAGCACGATCAAGGTCGTTACAGAGGTGTTGATGGTACGAGCCAGTGTCTGGTTCAATGAGTCATTGAACAGCTGCTGACGATCACGCTTGCCATACAGACCGATGTTCTCACGGATACGGTCGAATACCACCACCTTATCGTTGATAGAATAACCGATCACAGTCAGAATAGCACCGATGAAGGTCTGATCGATCTCGAGCGACATGGGTACCCAACCCCAGAGCACTGAGTAGAAGCCGAT
>ONNY01000060.1 GCA_900319305.1 uncultured Prevotella sp. | reverse complement strand
GGGCGATGATCCTTGGCACTTCTATGCTTACGACATCACACATCCGTTGTGGAAGAACCTTAAGACCTATCCAGGTGCAGCCGATAACGCTGTCTATACGCTTGATAAGGATTACACCATCTGTAACACCACATCGCAGTATGGATTCTGGGATACTTATCAGGAAGGTAAGGATGCCGTAGAGGCTAAGACTGGCGGTCGTGCATTGGGCGGCGACAATAGCGTGTCGTCTTGGGAACTGAAGGGTGCTAACGGTGAGTTTGGTAAAGGCGGTATCATCTGCCTCGGTTCTGGACTCTTCGATTGGAACTCGCCTACACCTTATGTGTCGAACTACCACGACAACATGGGAACCATCCTGCTCAATGCATTCGATTACTTGACGAAGTAGAATTGGAAATAAAGATAATTTGTAAAATAGATAGTTTATGAAAGACAATGATATATTCAGTATTCGCATTCATGCTGTCAGCCTCTGCGCTGACGGCGTGCAGCGACGACAAGTTCAGCGGAGACCCTTCTAAGGATTGGAACGGCACTACCACATTCTTCGCTTCTACAGATGATCAAGGTTTCGGCACCTATTATACTCCTTCTGTTGGACGTGTTGGTGACCCCATGCCTTATTACGATCAGAAGGATGATGTATTCAAGGTGCTTTACCTTCAGGAGTACATCAACAACATGCCCTTCCGTTTCCACCCCATTTGGGCTGTCGCAACAAAGGACTGTGCAAGCTATGAGTCGCTCGGCGAGCTGCTGCCTTATGGTGGTAACGACTTTGAGCAGGATGCTGCACTGGGAACAGGTTATATCTATTATACAGGTCATAATGGCAATTGCAAGAACCGTGAGGTGGTGATGCGTGCTACATCGACCGACTTTAAGAACTGGACTAAAGACGAGTTGTGGACGCTCTACGGCACCGACTTTGGGTATTCTGCCAACGACTTCCGCGATCCGCAGATCTTCGTAGCTGATGATAACCTTTACCACATGGTAATCTCTACATATCCTCAGCACGGGGGTGATCCAGTGTTTGCTGAGTTCAAGTCAAGCGATCTGAAGAATTGGGAGCATGTCGGTCGTATCAGGATGATCTGGGATCGTATGCTGGAGTGCCCCGACATCTTCAAGATGGGCAACTACTGGTATATCGTGTTCAGTGAGAGCTATCGCGCCAGCTGGAGCCGTAAGGTGAAGTATATGGTAGCTTCTACCTATGAAGAGCTCAAGAGCTGTCTGAATGATGGTCCGAAGTGGGCACCTGATGGTCATGAGGGCATCCTCGACAGTCGCTCTCTCTATGCGGCAAAGACTGCCTCTAACGGTACCGACCGTTACATCTGGGGATGGTGCCCGTTCCGTTCAGGTGCCGATATCCATGAGAAGAATACCAACGTAGGTGCTGGCGACGGCAACGAGCCCAACTGGAGTGGTGCTTTGGTCTGCCACAAGATTATCCAGCATGCTGATGGTACACTCACGCTTGGTGCTGTGCCTGCACTGGCAGGGAAGTATGACAAGGCTGTTGAGGCAAAGGTAATGGATTCAAACGGCTATAGTAACGGAACGCTGAGTGGCGATGGTGCTTATGTGCTCTATAATCGTCTTTATGTAGCCAACCACATCTCGTTCACTGTCAAGACATCCAACAACTGGGATAAGTTCGGTATCTCGTTCGTTCGTGGCAGCGA
The DNA here is from genome assembly GCA_900319305.1 of uncultured Prevotella sp. GTDB lineage: Bacteria > Bacteroidota > Bacteroidia > Bacteroidales > Bacteroidaceae > Prevotella. The sequence continues at coordinate 9,247 of ONNY01000060.1, read as the reverse complement.
CTCGAAGAAGTACTATACCATGGTGGTGAATCCCGAGTGGGAAGATGGCCGCAAAGTGAACTTCGAGCAGGAGGGCGAAGAAGGCAAGGGCTTCATCGAGGCAGCCGATGGCTATGTGTTCCAGCGCCCTGCCGACAATGTGTATAACATTCGGTTCTTACCATGTATATCAACGATGTATGTGCCTACACGCAGCGCATCTATGGTATCCAGAAGAACTGCTGGAGCATCAATAACTACGGTGGCTCCATCACCGTGACCGATGTAAAGGTCAGTCAGCAGTAATTCATCTGTCCCCTAATAAAAAGAATACCCAAATCGCAATGGCGGTTTGGGTATTTTTTTGTAACATTGCCATCAAGATGGCGAAGTTACTCCGTCTCGACAAAAAAAGAAACAAGTTTCTTTGTTTTGTGCTCGACTTTTCGTAACTTTGTCCCCGAAATGATTGACAGAGCGACGATAGATAAAATCATGGACGCCACGAACATCGTTGACGTGGTGGGGGAGTTTGTGACCTTGCGTAAGGCAGGCGTGAACTACAAGGGCCTGTGCCCGTTTCACGATGATAAGACCCCGTCGTTTATGGTGTCCCCCTCGAAGCAGATCTGCAAGTGCTTTGCTTGTGGCGAGGGTGGTACGGCCATCAACTTCCTGATGAAGCACGAACAGATCACCTATCCCGAGGCCCTGCGCTGGTTGGCGAAGAAATATAATATTGAGATCCAGGAAAAGGAACTCACCGAGGAGGAGAAGAAGGAACAGAGCGACCGTGAGTCGATGTTCATCGTCAACGACTGGGCGATGCACTATTTCCAGGACGTGATGAAGAATGATCCCGATGGTATCGCCATCGGCCGGCAGTATTTCCGTAGCCGTGGCATCCGCGATGATATCATCGAGAAGTTTAACCTGGGTTATGCGTTGCAGAAGCGTGACGCTTTGGCACAGGCAGCGCAGAAGGCGGGGTATCAGGCGGAATTCCTGGTCAAAACAGGATTGTGTATTAATGGTGAGAAGGGGCTGCACGACCGTTATGCGGGGCGCGTGATTTTCCCGTGGTTGAACGTGAGCGGTAGGGTGGTGGCCTTCGGTGGCCGACTGCTCGATTCACGTACGAAGGGCGTGCAGCAGAAATATGTGAACTCGCCCGACTCGGAGATCTACCATAAGGAGCGCGAACTCTACGGTCTCTTCCAGGCGAAGAAGGCCATTGCGAAGGAAGACCGCGTGTATATGGTGGAGGGCTACACCGACGTGATCGCCATGCACCAGTGCGGACTGGAGAACGTGGTCGCCAACTCGGGTACGGCATTATCGACGCATCAGATCAGACTCCTCAGACGTTTTACGCAGAACATCACCTTATTATACGACGGCGACGAGGCGGGTATCCATGCTGCCATGCGTGGTACCGACATGCTGTTGGCAGAGGGTATGAACATCAAGGTGTTGCTCCTGCCTGATGGCGACGACCCCGACTCATTCAGCAGAAAACATTCGGCTCAGGAACTGAAAGACTATATCGAGCAGAATCAGACGGACTTCATCACGTTTAAGACCCGCTTGACGGTGGAGAACGTGACCGACCCTGTGAAGCGCTCGGAGGCGATTGGCGGTATCGTGAAGAGCATCTCGATGATCCCCGACCAGATTTTGCGCTCGACCTATCTCAGTGAGCTCTCACAGCGCATGGGCATCAAGGAACAGACGCTGCTGAACTCGATGAACGGGATGATTCGGAAGGAGTTGGAGGAGAAGGAGAAAGAGCAGGAAAGAGAGTTGAACAGGCAAGGCGGTCAGGAACCACCGGCAGACAACAGCCTGATGCAGAGCGCCCTAAACACGCTGTCGCCTTCTAATGAAGTGGAACGCCTGCTGATCCAATCGGTGGTGCGCGATGGGGAGAAGGTGATCTATGAGAACGTGGAGACCGACAACGGCGAACTGATCAACCTGACCGTGGCACAGTATATCAGTTATGATCTGGGACAGGACAACCTGACCTTCCACGACGCCCGATACAACCAGATCCTGGAGGAGGCGGTGGCGCATAGCGGCGAGGAGGGTTTCAAGGCTGAGACCTACTTCATACAGCACCCCGACGTGAATATCAGTGCGCTGGCAGCGGAACTCGCCATCGATCGTCATCAGTTGGGTAAGGGTTTCCAGTTGAAGGAACGTGAGGGTGGTCTGAAACAGCATGTGCTCCACCTGGTGCTCGACCTCCGACTCGACATCATCGAGCAGCGGATGAAGGAGGTGCAGCAGCAACTCCGACAAGTGGGTAACGATATGGAGCGTGCCAACGCTCTGCTCGAGGAATATAAGAAGACCCAGTTGATCCGTGACGCCCTGGCACGGCAGTTGGGGAAAGGAGTGGTAAGATAACATGCATTGGCTGAACGTCATATTCCTGATCTGGCAGGTGATCGCCATTCTGGCCGTCATCCACGTGGTCATGGATAATCGTCAGCCTGCCAAGACGATGGCCTGGGCACTGGTGATCTGGTTTATACCGGTGATAGGTCTCATCTTCTATCTCTTCTTCGGCATCAACACCCGTAAGGAGCGTTATGTGAGTGAACGCAGCATGAACCTCCTGACGAAACGCTCGATGCTGGAGTTTGCCGAGCAGCAGAACCTGCATCTGCCCGAACAGCAGAAACCCCTGATCGACCTGTTTGTGAATCAGAACCTGGCGTTGCCGTTCAAGGACAACGAGGTGGAGATCTATACCGACGGCTATGCGTTTTTCCCTGCCTTGTTGGCTGCCATCCACGAGGCGAAGAGCCATATCCATGTGGATATGTATATCTTTGCTGAAGATGCGTTAGGCACGCTCGTGTCGGATGCCCTGATCGCGAAGAAGAGAGAGGGCGTGGAGGTCAGGGTGATCTATGATGATGTGGGTTGCTGGAACGTGAGTCATCATTTCTTTGAACGGATGCGTGAGGAGGGTATCGAGGTGACCTCGTTCATGCCCGTGCGCTTCCCGTCGTTCACGAGTAAGGTGAACTACCGCAACCACCGTAAGATCATTGTCATCGACGGTCGTGTGGGATTCATCGGCGGCATGAACATTGCCCTGCGCTATGTGAAGGGTACTGAGGGGCATGCCTGGCGCGACACGATGCTGAAGGTGACGGGCGGTGCCGTGGCTGCGTTGCAAAGAGCGTTCCTCCTGGACTGGTATTTCGTGGATCGTACACTGCTCTCCGACCGGAAGTTCTACCCGCGTGCCGAACTGGAGAACGACTGTCTGGCACAGGTGGTGACCAGCGGTCCTGTGACACCTTATCCTGAGATCATGCAGGGTTTTGTGCGTATCATCATGGGCGCGCGTAAGTACCTTTATTTGGAGACTCCTTATTTCCTGCCAAACGAGTCGGTGCTGTTTGCCCTGAAGACGATTGCGCTGGCTGGTGTCGATGTGCGGGTGATCTGTCCGCGCTACAGCGATGCGAAGTTCGTGGAGTGGGCGAGTCGCAGTTATCTGCGTGAGGCTGCCGAGGCGGGTGTGAAGGTGAGTCTCTATGAAGCGGGCTTCCTGCACTCGAAATTGATGGTGTGCGACGATCTGATCGCCACCTGCGGTTCGACGAATCTCGACTTCCGTAGTTTTGAGAATAATTTCGAGGCCAACATCTTCTTCTACGACGAGGCGATTGCCCTCAGGATGAAACAACTGTTCCAAAAAGACATTGAACAGGCTGTGCCTCTGGAAGAGGCGCCTGAAAGGATGCGCAGGGGATTCTTCGTGAGATTGTGGGAAAGCGTCACCCGGATGCTTTCGCCGTTATTCTGACATCTTGAAAATCGAGAAGTTCACGCTTCCATAACTGCGGTGTTCCACAAAGTGTGGATCACCCGAGAAGTCATGATCCTTGCCATGCTCGAACACCAGGATACCATCAGGTTTCAACAGACCTTTCTCGAAGATGAGTCCGGGGATGGTGGGCAGTTCCTTCAGGGCATAAGGGGGATCGGCGAAGATAAAGTCGAACTGCTGCTTGCATGACTTGATGAAGCGGAACACATCGCCGCGGATGGGCAGGACATTGGCATCGCCGAGTTTCTTCAGACAGTCCTGAATGAAACGGTGATGGTCGCGGTCCATCTCCACGCTGATGACATGGGCACAGCCGCGCGAAGCGAGTTCGAGGGTGATGCTGCCCGTACCAGAGAAGAGGTCGAGGGCGATGGTGTCGTCAAAGTCGATGTAGGCATTGAGCACATTGAAGATGTTCTCCTTGGCAAAGTCGGTGGTGGGCCTTGCCTTGAATGACCTCGGGATATCGAAGTGCCGTCCTTTATATTTTCCAGTAATAATTCTCATTTTTCTACTTTTACGGTACCTGAGCCTGTCGAAGGTCATCTTCCCTTGACGATAAGTGTCATCAGATCGTAGGGCATGCCTGCTATCTCGGTGATTGGTGACTGCTGGAAATCAGCCGCTGGATTGATCACGTAGGCATTGCGGAGATAACGTTTCAGTTCTTCGACGAGCCAGGCTTGTTCGGGGATGTCGCCCACGATATGGAGTTCGTCGTGCTCGGCCTCTAAGTGGAGTTGTTTCCAGACATAGAGTAGGAAGTAGAGGGCATCGTAGGCATGACTGACCTCAAACGAGTTGCAGTACTTGAAACGGTTCTGCTGGAAGCTGAACAGGTCGAGGCGCTTGCCGTGGAAATAGCCATAGAGTTTGTTGCGATGCCCCGTGAAACTGCGCTGGTGGAGATGATGCCAGACGGGTGTCATCGCCTGGATATGCTGCACATAGTCGAACTGGTCGTTGATCACGTTGTTCAGGTCTTTGTTGATGGCAAAGAGACAGACGGCCTTCAAGTTGGGCAGTACGTTGTAGCGTACGATGCGCTGTTCCTGTCCTGCGGGGAAAGCATGGTCGAAGAGGGTCTTGATGTCATCCTCCTCAAACTGCTCGATAGGCACCAACATCTGGGGGGTGTCCAACAGCACGTCGGCACGGTTGACATCAGCCTCGATCATGATGTCGCTCTTGAAGGCCTGGCGCAGATTGACGGCCATCGTGATACCTGCCTTCACGACGTAAGGCGTATATACGATGGGCTGCTCCGTGTTCGTGGCGTCGAGCATGGTGAAGGAGAGATTGTTTCTCCCGATGCGTATGGTGATTTTCCGTTTGTCCATCATCTTGCACTCATCACACTGGCCACGCAGACTGCCAACAGTCCCGCAGCAATGACAGCCAGTATGATATTGATCAGTCGGTTATTGCTTTGCATATCGGCTGCAAAGATACGATATTTTTTTTAATGTTTTATGTTTAATGTTTAATTTTTCGTATCTTTGCAAGCAAAATGATACAAGACGAACTGAAATATCGCATCATTCAGGTCTTAGGACTACCACCGACTCCAGAACAGGCGCAAGCACTCGACGTGTTTACGCAGTTCATGATGGATCGCGACGACCAGGTGGTGATGATCCTGCGCGGTTCGGCTGGTACGGGTAAAACCACGTTGGCTGGTGCCATCGTCAGGGCAATGGCTGCCTTGAAACAGAAACTCATCCTGCTCGCACCTACAGGTCGTGCGGCAAAGGTCTTTTCCCTGAATGCCGGTCATGCTGCCTACACGATCCACCGACGCATCTACCGTCAGAAGTCGGCAGGCGACCTCTCGTCTTTCAATCTGAACGTCAACCTGAACCGTGATACCTTGTTTATCGTCGATGAAGCCTCGATGATCGCCAACCTCGGTCTCGGTGAGTCGGCTTTTGGTTCGGGTTGTCTGTTAGACGACCTGATGCAGTTTGTGTATCAAGGACAAAATTGTAGGTTGCTGTTGATCGGCGACCGTGCCCAGTTGCCACCGGTGGGTGAGGAGGAGAGTCCGGCGCTGTCGGCACAGGTGTTGCGTGGCTATGGTATGCGGGTGTATGAAACGGATCTGAATCAGGTGCTTCGTCAGAGCGAGGACTCGGGGATCCTGTGGAATGCAACGATGATTAGGGCTGAGCTTGCCGAAGCATTGCCGAAGATCCGCTTCCAGGGTTTTACTGATATTCAGGTGGTGACGGGCGATGAACTGATTGATACGCTCTCGTCGAGTTACTACCATGCGGGGATGGACGAGACGATCGTCATCACGCGCAGTAACAAACGGGCGAACATCTATAACCAGGGTATCCGTAACATGGTGCTCGACCGGGATGAAGAACTCTGCCGCGGGGATCTTCTGATGATCGTGAAGAATAATTATTTCTGGACGGAGGGGTCGAAGGAAATTCCGTTCCTTGCCAATGGCGATAGGGCGGTGGTGCAGCGCGTCAGACATGTGCATGAACTCTACGGTTTCCGTTTCGCCGAGGTGACGATGACGCTGCCCGACTACGATGACTACGAACTCACAGCGACCGTCTGTCTGGATACACTGACCACCGAGGCACCAGCCCTGACACGTGAGCAACAGGAGCAGTTGTATCAGGCGGTGTTGGAGGATTATGCGGACATCACTCAGAAGACGGAACGCATCAAAAAACTGAAGAGCGACCGTTACTACAACGCCCTTCAGGTGAAGTTCTCCTATGCCGTGACCTGTCATAAGGCCCAGGGCGGTCAGTGGGCTCATGTGTATCTCGATCAGGGGTATATGACGGATGATATGCTCACGCCCGACTATATCCACTGGCTCTATACCGCCTTCACCCGTGCCACCGAGAAACTCTATCTCGTCAACTGGCCATCGACACAGAAACAATGAATCCCGACGATTGCCGGGATTCATTGTTTAATCTTAGTATGTCATCTTTGGCTCGAGTTCCTTGGCTTGGTCGATCATCTTCTGAATCTCGCTCACGGCAGGCACACGGTTGCAGATGTTCTTAGCGGCGTTGGTCTCCTCCAGTTTCGGCTGCAGGTTCTCTGCCACGCGATGACGGAACTCCTTCACGGTGTCAACACCAGCGGCCTCGAGCAACTCGGCGAACTGAGGTCCTACACCGTTGATGCGGAACAGGTCGGCATGGTTGGTCCACTTCAGGATGAGTTTCTCGCTGATGCCAGTCTCCTCTGCCAGGGCCTTACGTCCCTTCGGGGCAGCACACTTCTCGAGCAGTTCACTTACTTTGTTAATACCAGCGGCAATGAGTTTCTGTGCGTAAACATCGCCAATACCTTCAATGTCAATAATCTTGTAATCCATAATCTAAAAGTTTTTAGTGATCGATAAATGGTTATCATGGTGCAAATTTACAAAAAAATAAGTAACCAGCGTATAATTTCAAGGATTTTTTTTACTTTTGCAGAAAAATAGTGCCAGATGATGATTGTTATTTATATCATAATAGGTATTGCGGTGGGTGCCGTGGTGGCTTACCTCGTGATGGACAAGCGGATGGATGCGGTGAACATCGCTTCCGGGAAGAAGGATATTGAACTCTCGATGAAGGGGGAGCAACTGAATATCGCCACGAGTCGGGTGAACCATCTGGAAGCAGAGAACAGGGAACTTCATGCCAAGGCGGAGAGCCAGGGTAGGGAGTTGGAACTGGTGCGCCAACAGATGGACGAGGAACTGAAACGCAACGAGGAGCGGTTTAAGAACATGGCCCAGCAGTTGATGGAGAGTAGTGCCCAGAAACTGAAGGCACAGAACACAGAGGCGATGACAGGTATTACGCAACCGTTGCGGGAGGCCATCGACAAGATGCAGAAAGCCATCTCGGAGAACCAGAAGGAGAGTGCTGCCCATTCGGCCTCTTTCCGTGAACAGATCCAGCAGATGATGCAACAGACGCAGCAGTTGGGTGAGCGTGCGGAGAGTCTGACCAACGTGCTCAGGCGTGATAATAAGGTGAGCGGTAACATGGGAGAGATCATCCTTGGTGACCTGCTCGCCAGTCAGGGCTTGACGGAGGGTATCCACTACGAGGTGCAGGCCCGTCTGCGCGATGAACTAGGTCGTCCGTTGAAGAATGATGAGACAGGGCGTGAGATGCAGCCCGATGTGATCCTGCATTATCCCCAGGGACAGGATGCGATCGTGGATTCGAAGGTGTCGCTCGTGGCGTATGAGAAATATGTGAATGCCCAGACGCCCGAGGAGAAAGAGCGTTATCTGCAAGAGCATATCAAGAGTGTGCGCAGTCATGTGAACGAACTGGCGCGTAAGGACTATTCGAAGTATATCAAGAACGGCCGTGAGACGGTGGACTTTGTCATTATGTTCGTGCCCTTCGAGTCGTCGTTGCAGTTGGCGTTGGCGAATGACCCCACGCTATGGCGTGAGGCGTTCGAAAAGAAGGTGTTTGTAACGGGTGAGCAGAACCTGTTGGGTATCCTCCATATGATCCATATCGCGTGGGTACAGAACCAGCAGGCGGAGAACCAGGAACGTGAAGCGGTATAACGAACTTGGTGAGAAACTGCACAAGACGGTGGAGGCCTACGACAGTGCCAACAACAAACTCATCACAGGCCGTCAGAGTGTGGCACAGAAAGGCCGTGAACTGGTAGATCTCGGTGCCAAGGAAAACCCCAACCGCAAGATCCCCATGCCGGAAGTTGGATTAGAGTAATGTATAGCGGATAGTTGATAGTGGATAGTTATGATTACTCTGGTGCGTGAGGATATTTGGGCGTTTGATCTCCAGGCGGCGCTGAAGGAAATTTCGGAGCAGCGGAGGGAACAGGCGCTGAAGTTCAAACATGAACAGGGGCAACGGCTCTGTGTGTTGGCGTATCTCTTGCTGAAGCAGGCGCTTCGTGAGGGCTACGGTATCACAGAGAATCCTGTCTTTGAATATAATGAGCACGGTAAACCCTCGATTGTAGGACACCCGGAAATCTTCTTCAATCTGAGTCATTGTAAGGAGGCTGCCATCTGTGTGGTGAGCGATCAACCTGTGGGTGTCGATGTGGAGGGTATCCGCGAATATAAGGAGTCGTTGGTGAACTATACGATGAATGACGAGGAGATCGCTCAGATCAAGACGGCAGAGAATCCTGCCGCTGCCTTCATCCGCTTATGGACGATGAAGGAGGCTACCACCAAACTGATTGGTACGGGCATCAGCAACGACATGAAAACCGTGATAGACCCCACTAAATATAAATATACCACTGTCGATCGACAGCGGTATATTTACACCATATGTGAATAGTACTATTTAACTAAGTTGCCGAGGATGTCGCGGGTGAGTTCCTTGGTGATGGAGCGCGTGGCGGCACTGGTGGCATTCTTGACGACACGACCGGTGGCGG
>ONNY01000022.1 GCA_900319305.1 uncultured Prevotella sp. | reverse complement strand
CTGGAAGATAAGAAGAAAATGAAGATCAATCTCTTTGTTCTCCCACAATATCTCGATAAATACATTGCTCAAAGAAATGCAGAGAGAATTCCTGAGGATATATTGGTTATTGATGTAATTCCAGAAGAGTATCGTTACTATTATGATAATTGAACAATTATAGAATGATAATATTTGACGAAAGAACTCAAAAGGCATTGGGCTATTATGTATATATGTTGATAGACCCTCGCAATGGCAAACCTTTTTATGTTGGGAAAGGTAAAAATAACCGTGTATTTGACCACATTAAGTTTGCAATTGACAATCCAACGATCTCAACAGATAAATGTGATATTATACGTGAAATAGGTGCAGAGAAAGTAGAACATGTAATTATATCACATGGTATTGAAACTGAGTACGAAGCATTTAGAATGGAGGCGATTATAATAGACTTGCTAAATTATACAGGTGCGAAGTTGACAAATGAAGTTCTTGGACAACATGCCTATGAGTCAGGGGTTATGACCACAGACGAAATAATTCGTATGTACAGTGCTGAAAAGTTGGATGCTATAGGACCAGATTGTGTCATTATCAATATTAATGGTCTCTACAATCGTGCGATGGGAAGAGAAGAAATCTATAAAGCGACAAAAGGTACATGGAGAATTGCCAAGTGGAGAACAGAGAAAATCAACTATGTTCTTAGCGAATATCGTGGACTGATTATTGAAGTTTTTAAAGTTGAAGAATGGTATCAAGAGAAAAGACCATATGGCATAAGAAGTAAAAAAGCTGGTCAGACATACATGGGCTATGGCTTTAATGGCTGTATTGCCCCTGATGAAATACGCAATAAATACATAAATAAGTCTATAGCATATCAAAAAGTTAAGGGTAAAGCTAATCCAATTACGTACTCTCTTAGTCAAATTAACAATGCATAGATATTATTATGTATGTGCTCAGATTATTGTAATTAATACATAAAAATTTACAGATTATGGGGTTCTTTAAAAATTTATTAAATGAAGTTAGTGACTCTATCAAGGAAAATGTTGAAGAGCATAAGCAAGAGTTTCTTCAAAACGTAGAGGAACGCAAGAATGAGGCTCTTGCAAAAATCGGAATAAAATCTGATAATTCAGATAGTTATAAAAGCGAAGGTAGTAAACCATCGAATAGTATCAGGCCTGATAAAAGTACTATTCTACCTGAAAATATTAAAAATGTGTCAAAAATATATAATACGGAAATTATGGAACATGAAAATCAACCCCAAAGTTTCTCTGCGAAACTTGAAACGCTTATTAAATCTGCTTTGAACGATGGCATTCTTACAGACAAGGAGCGGGAGATTATTAAGATTATAAAGGAAGCTATTGATACAAATAACAAAGATAATACTTCGTCTAACGAAATCACAGATTCTAATGGGGAGGGAGCGGTAATATATCTAAATGGGGAAAAAAGGCCCCTATCAAAAGCAATGACTTCAATTGAACTATATGCTTTCAGAAGTCAGACAAATATTGAGAGAATCATTTTGCCTAGTAATATACAAGAAATAGAAACTTGTGCTTTCGAAAATTGTAAGCTTTTGTCAGTAGATTTCAGCCAGTGCAAAGAACTAAAAAAGATTGGAAATAGAGCCTTTGCTGGAACTAAAATAAAGGAGATGATAATTGCTGATTCGGTAGAGGTTATTGGTCCCAACTCATTCGATTATTGCAGTGACCTTAAAACCATTGTGATGCCTGCCGCTCTAAAAGAAATTAAGCCTCCATTGGGGATACAAATGGAACAGCTTAAAAAGATAGACTTCTCAAAAGTTAGAAATCTTAAAACGATCCCAACGAAGTTTTTTGGTTCTTGTTACAAGTTAAAAGAACTTGTTATTCCACAAGGAGTTGTGGAGATTGAAGATGATGCATTTGCTGCTGGAAGATAAGAAGAAAATGAAGATCAATCTCTTTGTTCTCCCACAATATCTCGATAAATACATTGCTCAAAGAAATGCAGAGAGAATTCCTGAGGATGTATTGATTATTGATGTAATTCCAGAAGAGTATCGTTACTATTATGATAATTAATGTAGCAAAATATGAGCGTAATTAACATATTGCCAATAAAGTGGTTTGGAGATAGAGAAGCCTATATGTGCTCTGAAGTGAAGATTATAACGGTAGGTCTGAATCCATCTGATAAAGAATTCCGCGAGAAGGATGGCGACCCGTTTACTTCTCAGTTACGATTTCCAGATTATATAAATGGGAATAATGCTTCTTTAGAGAAAGCATTGAATAACTATTTCAAAAAGACCCCGTATCGTCAATGGTTTAACACTGGTTTTGAACCCATATTAAATGGAATGGGGGCAAGCTATTATTCAACGAATGGCTATTCCCTTAGAGCTCTACATACTGACATCTGCAGTCCATGGGCGACAAATCCTACCTGGTCAAAATTACCAGTTTCAGAACAAAAAAAACTTATAAGTACGGGCTTCCCTGAATGGCAGGATTTGGTAGATGAATTAGAACCTGATATCATCCTTTTTTCTATTCCTCAAAAATATGTAAAGATGCTGAATATAGGGCCTTTTGATGACCTATGTAGTTTCCCGACTACGAAAGATGGTCAGATACGAAAGAAGCCTGTTATTATTCAAAAGGGTATGTACGGAAAGTCTCTTGCAGTTTTCGGACGTACTTGGAGCATTCCCTTTGGCTCCCTGGGTAAAGAGCAAAAAAAGGAATTAGGTAATAAAATTATATCGTATTATGGAACTATTTAGCAAATCAATGAAATGCCCAAAGTGTGGATTCCCCGTACTTTCGAAGCATACATTCTGTCCAAAATGTGGACATGCTTTAACAGACGAAGCTCAACAGCAAGTAGAAGAGAGAGAAGAATCTCAGCGTAAGCAATGGGAAGATCAGTTTGGCTTTGAGAGCAAGAAGCAACAACTGGATTTCGACCAGAAACTTGTAGACAAAGATTCTGATGTGGAGAGAGATATCCGTAAGGATGAGCATCAACAGGAAATGGCAGATCGTGAGGCTCAGCGTAATCGTGATCAGCAGCAATATGACTTCGAATTGAAACGTGCAGAGAAAGCTGCAGACTTGGATCTGAATCAGCAAGAAAAGAAGTTTGATTTTGATCTGGACCAAAAGCAACGTGATGCTGATGAGGAGCGTAGTTTCCGCAAGGACGAGCATCAGCAGGAGATGTCAGATCGTGAGGCTCAGCGTAACCGTGATCAGCAACAATATGATTTTGAGTTGAAACGTGCTGAGAAAGCCGCTGATTTAGATTTAGGCCAACAGCAAAAAACATTTGATTTTGACCTTGACCAGAAGCAGCGTAATGCTGATGATGAGCGTGGTTTCAAAAGAGACGAGCATCAGCAGGAAATGTCAGATCGTGAGGCTCAGCGTAACCGCGACCAGCAGCAATTTGATTTTGATCTCGAAGTTAAGAAGCAGGCAAAAGCTGACGAGCATGCGCTTCGCATGGAAGAACACGAAATGAAGATGGCTTCTAATCAACAAGATATGGCTGATCGTGAAGCGCAGCGACGGATGGAAGAGCTGAAATTGAAAGGCAATATCGCCATGCAGAACATGCAGGCCATGATGGATGCTAAGCGTGCAGCACGTCAAGATGAGTTTGAGGCAGAAGAGCGTCGGATGCAAACCCAAAAGGAAATGACAGCTGAACAAATCATGGCCGCACAAATTAGAGAGATGGATGCTGCTGCTCAGGCCAAATTTGCAGAATCTTTTTCAGCTGGAAAGGATGCTGAACGAGAACGTGAGGTTACTAAGGAACAGGCTCGGATTTATGAAAAGATGATGGACCAAATGATGGATATGGCAAAGACTGGCATGCAAACGAATGCCGATATTGCTAATGGACGCATTGTAGAAGAACGTAATCGGGGCGATGAATACAGAGAGGAAACCCATCGTTCACAAGAGCGTTTGGATAAGGCTCAGGAACACTCTTCTCAGTCTCCATCTGAAAAAACTCAAATTCCATTAAATACTTCGTGGCTTCGTGAACATGGTTATGAGGGCAGTTTTAACGAGTTGGCAGGATATCTTCATAATCTCGGGGCTGAAATCTCTCAAGATTATGACAATCAGGGAAATCCTATTATTCTTGTAGGCGGGCTAAGTCAATCGCAAGTTATGGATGTCCTTGAAAAAGTAGGTGTAAAATTCTGATTTTTTATATCATTAAAGGAAAAAGCCGAAAATCCTTCAAAGAGTAGGCAAACTTAATTATTATAACTATGCCAGTTTTTGAATGTAGATTAAAAAGTGATCGTGTAGGATTGCGTAAAGGAACTACCATTCAAGTTTCCTGTTCAACAAGCAATTGTGACCAAAACAGAATTGCAGATGAATGTGAACGTTTGTTTGGGAAAAAGGCAAGAGGCGCTTCATTCCCAGAATATTGGGAAATCAGGAAACTCTGATTGCGTTTTTGAGCAGACTATTGGCAAATAGCCGTTGGTGAGCCCCTGTACCTATGTTCACCAGCGGCTAAAAAGCCGAATAATCTTCAAAGAGCAGTATTTAAAATATTTAATTATGGATATTGTTAGAGTAGTCAATGGAAGGGTTGAATTAAGACGAGAGAACGGTAGTCTTGATCATATTATTGGAAATGGAGAAGCGGTATCTGCGTACTTCAATGCAAATCAAACGTTAATTGTAATAACCACAAAAAAGGGAAAAGTGGAAATACGAAAAAGGAACGGGGCTCTAGTCCGTGTCATTGGTAATGGGGATGCGACGAATGCGTATTGGTCTGGTAATGATGTTGTAATACAGACCAATAGGGGTAAAACAGAGCTCCGTAAAGATAACGGGGCTTTGATTAGAACAATGTAAAACTCTAATGTATATGCACTCGCGAAAATGGGTATTATTGTTTATACTCCTCTTGGTGAGTTTATCTGTCGCTGCACAACAGCGGCAGATATCCTACATCGATAATGATGGCAATTGGTATCATGTCTATGATACGGATGGGAAGAAGATTACGACGCAATTGGATCACCATCCGAGACAAGAACTGCAAGGTTATCTCCACTCGCGCAGCGAGATAAAAAGTGGCGTTTCTTTCATCCTCTCCCTCGGGATCTCTGAAACGCTTTTAAATAAAGGGGAAGCGCGAAGGCGGGTACTCCCTTACCCTCTCCCTCGGCTCCCCCTTTTGCACTCCCCTGGGCACTCCCTTCAGGCTGCCTTGAGAGGAATCACCCTGTAATACTTCACATGGCTACACTCCGTGTGTTCAAAGCCAAGCAGCTTCATCGCCAGTCCCACATCCACCTTTGATTTCGTGGTGTTGGGGATGGAAGGATACTCAGCACGGATCTCATTGAGAATCTGCGTGCTGCTCATGCGCTTCCAACTCTCACCCTCCATCGGCTTACGGAAACAGGTGCCGATCACTTCAGAGATGTCCTTCTGTTCCATAAACTCCAGGTTCAGTTCCTGAATGCGGGCCACCTCTGTGTTATTAAACCAATACGGCGCCTTCAACTCACGGATCTCATACACCACTTGTGCATAAAGCTGTCCATAGTCGATCTCACCGCTGTTGTCGATGTAGAGACCCTCGGGGATCCTCACACAGATGAAACGACGACTGCCTGTGACATCCGTCAACGGATGGGGATTGTTGGTGGTAGCCACAAAAGAGGCGAATCGTGGACGATCATCCTGGGCACAGCCATAGATGGGGCGTCCGTTCACTTTGCTCTTCGAGAGCGTCTGCTTCAGGGCAGACTGCTGACTGGGACGGATCGCCTCCAACTCGTCGAGGTTCACCAGCAGATTGTTCGTCAGCGCCATCTCCTTGTCGAACTTATTCGACAGATTCAGATGATCCAGGAAATACAGGCGCAATTCTGGAGGAAGCAGACGCTGTACGAAAGTGGTCTTACCACATCCCTGCGCTCCGATCAGCGTGGGCACACACTCGTTGCCATGAAGCGTGTCCATCTGAAGCCAGTGGGCCACAGCAGAGCGCAACCAGACGGTGAGGTAGTTCATCTGCTCAGAGCTGAGGCCTGGCAGACGACTGAAGAGCTGGGCTAGATGGTTCTGTCCATCCCACTGAGGCAAGCCGTTGATAAACTCGCCAATGGGATTGTGGACATCAATCTCCTCAGAATGGACATACTCCACAATGTCCGTCTTTGGACTGCCCTTCTCGCACACACCCTCGCGCTTGGCACGGATGATAATACTGTTTAGTGCCTCCTGAGTCAGCGGACGCCACGAAGGTGCCTCATCCTCAGCAGGCTTGGTCGCAAGTTCCACCTTTCCATTCAGCACATTGCGACGGAAAAGGTAGTTGTCTTGAAGGAACTGCTGGACAGCCAGCGTCCCTTCCAATGAGACTCCTTGAGCCTCATTGCTAATGATAGGGTTTTTTCTCATAGCATGTTTTTCAGAGCGACACTGCTGTTCGCTCTTTCTGATTGCAAAGGTACATAAAATATTTTAGATATACAAATGTTTCTCCAATTATTATGCGATTATTTTGAAATTGTTAAAAAACGAAGAGAGGGAGAATCAAGGGGGTGCTAAGGGAGAGCCGAGGGAGAGGTCAAGGGAGTGCTTCCTGCCACATTTCTCCTTTATTTAAAGGCATTTCTGAATTTTAAGGGGAGAGGATGGAAAAAGTGGTAATTATTCTTCAACAAGCGCCACCTAATGAAAATTCTGTTACCATTAAAGGTAGCAATTGCTAGCATTAATGGTAGCAATTGTTCCCACCTTGGGAATAAAATGTTCCCACGTTGGGAATAAAATGTTCCCAGCCTGGGAATGTCCAGCGAGAAGTAAGCAATCTCCCAGTGAGAAGTAAGCAATCTGGCAGCGAGCTTAATATATAATCACTCCTTGAATACTATCATGTCAGCCAACTTCAGGAAGTAATCGTTCGACCAAACATCAAGTTCATGCTGATTGAAGATGAAACCTCTGACATCCTGCTTCACAGATTCCATATCAGTCGTAGATAACTTCTCGTGCAGCATTTCTATAAAACGCTCCTTTGTGATGTTCTCTTCATTGAACTCACGGATGCGCTTCTGCAGATGCTCAAAGTTCAACGGCACACGATTGGCTACATACCATTGGAAATCATACCAGTCGCGCCCCTTCACTCTGGTCTTCCAGTTACGATAAAGCAAGGCGTGCATCTTGCCAGCATAAAGGTCAGGAAGAGCTACACAGCGCACCACAAAGGGATAGGGACGAGATAAAGGCAAGTCTTCCGTCTCGAAACCCAGTGGAGGATCTGTGTCCATTTCTATTTTTACCTTGACAGTCTTCTTGGTCTGGAACTTGATGTCAAAAACCTCCGTATTCTCCTTAAACCCTGCTTTATAGCCGCCCCTTCTCAAGGGGCTCAAAATATCCTTCTTTTGAATAACCACCTCGTGTCCTGCCAGATGAAATTCTTCAATGATGTAGGAAAAAAAGTCTTCCAAATGAATATCGCTGTTCTTCTCTCTGAGTGTAAAGTCCATATCCTCAGAGTAACGAGGCAACTGATGGAAAAGTCGCAAGCATGTTCCACCATAAAAAGCTGCATGCTTGAAGAACCCTCCACGACTGAGTCCTGCAAGAGCGATCTTCTGCATCACCTCCTGTTCTACATTGGGTGTGGAGGTGCTTGCTTGTTGCTGGTATTCAGCAACCATCTGATCATATATGTTCATAATTTCCTGATAAGTTTAATGAGATTCTGTAATATTTGCGTCTTTCGTCCCTTCACTATACATTGTTCTATGATACTCGTGTCGAAGTCTTTGAGAGAATCTGTATCGAAACGCAGGTATTCTTCCAAGAACTCCCAAAGCCCCTTGACAGATTGGGGCGGTCGTTTTATGTCATGAATGATACTGTCGCATAGCGCCTTCTCTGGACTTGCCATAATACATGCTGTGTCGTTGTCTTCGACGATTCTTAAACCGATAGGAAAATAATCAGGCGAAACATGAAAGTATTCAAATGTCCCCAACTTGTTCTCAAATCGTCGTGTATGGAGTGTGGTCATTGAACTCATGATGTGTACTTGTTCTGGAATGAGCCCATACCATCTTAAAGCCCATTGTAATGAAACGTATGACGGGCCGTAGATGTGATTGGCACAAAGTCGTGCGTCGATAGCCTTGCCTGTCACCTCTCCACTAACGACATAGAGTCCTCGTTTCAGTTGGATGACTTCACCATTCCTCTCCAATGCATGAATTTTGTCGGCAGGTGATGACAAATCACTATAACAATCGTATAGCGTTTGCGTACGAATTGGGATATTTCCGAACTTTAGTAATGGCGACCTCTTCATCGTTATTCGTATAATTATGCCGCAAAATTACAAAAACAGGAACAGAAAATCGAAAGAAACTCGAATAAATGTACGAGAATTAACATAATTTATCTGAAGACTACTGCATCACAACCTTTTTTGAAAAGAAAAAGTATATTAAATTTGTATATTTGGAATAATATCTTTAATTTTGTAGGGTCAATTTTTGAATTTTTCTCAGAAAGTTACTATATTATTATTGCAAACCAAATAAAACGAAGATAAATGGATACAAGGATTGAGTCACTGTTGAAGTCATTGGAGCGGAATCATCACCGCTTTAAAGAGACATTCATCGACGAGGATACGGGTGACAGGAGTTGTGTGACAAGGGTAACAAGTGGGCGGCATGGGAATTGTATTTCAAAAACCGTTATGGTGATGAGGAACATGGTATCTTCATTCATCATAAAGAAGCCCGAATTTATTATGACCTGGCTTTGAAGCTTGGCTAGTGGATCACGGGGTCGGTTCTACTGATCATTTTTCTGCGTTGAAAATTTGGATGTTCGAGAATAAGTTCGTATCTTTGCCCTCGCATTTGAAAACAATTGAACCGATGGAAGTGCACAGGGGGGGCAGGAACTATGTGTAATACAAAAACTTCAAAAGTGATCAGTAGAATTATTACAAACCAAATAAAACGAAGAAATATGTTAGAAAGAAGTATTTTAAGGATTAAGAACAATTCTGTTTATCAAGAGTTAAAGAGCTACTATAGCTATGCTTTGGCAGACCTCTATCTTCCACAAATTAACATGGTAGTGGATAAACTTTGAATTTTCAGACAGATGTGACTATATTATAAATATAAACCCGAAAACAAAGAAAATCATGGAAACAACAAACCATTTTAAGTACAACATTATTGAAATAGCCAACAAGATTGAAGGGCAAAGGAATAAATCTAAGCATCAATTGCCGTACAATGTGTTTACCATGTGGGGAATGAGCGAAAACGACCATACGAAGTTACTACTGGCATTACTTCGTTACCAAGACTCGATTGGACGCTACCCTCTACTGAATAGTTTCCTGAACAGATTCACAAAAGGACGTGACAAAATGATTCACTATCAGAACCCTTCGGATGTTATCATTCGATTCAATCCACGATATGACAAGGATGATAAACACAGTTTCATTGATGGGCTCATCATGTTTTCCGCACAAGGAAAGCGAATAGCCATTATCATAGAGAACAAGATTTTTGACGCTCCTGATCAGAAGGACCAAATACGTCGCTATATAACCCACATGACAACTGAAGAGCATATTGCATTGGAAAATGTATGGGTGTTATATATTACAGGAACTGGCACTAAGGAAATTGACGAATGTAGCTATCATCCAAATGATGAGAGTGAAGCAACAAACATTGGCCGACGTTTTATCACTCTTTCTTTTTGCAGTGATATCATAGAATGGCTTAAGCAGGATGTCCTTGAACGTCGCATTTACCCGGAGTCATTGACAAGTATCGTTCGCGCATACGTTGAGTCTATAGAGAAGGATATCTTTTGCGAAGACAAAACAGATGCGTGGCGAAAAGACATGCTGTGCAATTTTTTAATAGGCTCAGGACATCTCATTGCGAATAAGATGACCGACCGCGATTTCGACTATCTCTATTCTTTCCGTGATTCTGTACAAGAGGTACGCAAAGAAATGGCTAATGCTAATACAGATGAAAAAGATATTCGTGCTGTTGATAATCTGTATGGAGTAATAAGAGACCTTATCCATGATATAGAGCAACAGGCCTTTGGTGAATTTGAAAGACTCAGTACAGAGATTCTGAACAGCTGGTGGAAGAAAGAACTGAAGAAGTATAAGGGAGCACAATGGATTGCCAAGCATCGTGGCCTACGTAGTGACAAAGGATTTGTACAGATGGGTCTTTCCTCTGAATGGGGTACGGCTCATTTGGAATGGATTCCCATCAGTGCAAAAAGAATGTGCCTTGGAAATGAATATCAATTGGAATTACATGTCGAGAACAACAAGGCTCTTGCTGACAAATGGCGCGAGGAACTGAATAGCAATCCCATTTTGCTGCCGGCAAATAAGTGCGAAAAAGTAAAAGCTGGCACCAGCAGGCTGCTTCGCTATAAGTGCCAGACTGCAAAACCAATTGCGAAGATGAGCAAAAAGGAATTGACTGTATTCCTAACTGGAGTTTATACCAAAGAATTGAATTATTGCTGCAGAATGCTTGTTGAGCATTTCCAGGATTACATTTGATTAAACTATATAACTTGAAAGAGGATTCCGAAGAGTGTGAGCATCCAAGTCAATTCCTCGATGCGCAGGATGACTGCTACCTCGTCTATTCCCTTGGCGAAGTCGGTTCTCATACCCATCCTGTCTGCTACTCTGTGTTTCCGCCCACACATCCTGTTCCAGAGAATATTGCAGCTCAACTAAGGGAGAATCTGTGTTCGTTAAATCATTGAATTATTCTCCAAACAATTCAATATTATGGTGACAAATAATAGTAAAGCACTTAAATCCATTGCAAGCGGTATCGCAGACATGGAGCCGGAGGCTGGCTGGCATCCTTCTCATCCTGTAGTAGAACCGATGGAGCTGCGAAGGCAGAGCCAAACTTGTTTGAGCTTTGCTGAGTGACAGAGATGGAACATTGTTCAAAGGTCTTGGGATGCCTTTTTTATAAGATCATGAAAAAAAGTTGCCCCGATTTTTGAATTTTTTCGCGAAAGTGTCTATATTATGCCTATCAACATTTTAATTCAAAAAGATATGGCAACAACAATTAAAACCAGTTCAAAGAACTACTTCAACAAAATCCAAAAGTACCTCCACAACAAAAGAGTCTTCTTTACCCCATCACTTAATCTTGGGGTCTATGCCCTCACCATCTTTGACCTCAATCAGGATCAAACCAACTCTCTTATATCAAAAATGACCAAACACTTCCACCTCACCAACCAGCAGGAGCCTCTGGCTCTTGCTGCCTAAAACAATATTATCACGGAATTGTTTTGCGGAATGCTCCTTTTTTATTAACTTTACAATCAATCTAAAACTATATTATTACAAACCTAATAAAACGAAGATAAATATGAAAGAAAGTTTAGATGATATCCTTGATGAAATTGGTCGTTCGTCGTTACTGAGTTTCGACGAGGAAGCAGCACTTTGCAAAGTTGTGCAAAAGAAAGGTACAGACTGCGACGAGATGAAGCAACTGGAAAAGGCCAATATGCGGTTCATCGTGAGTGTGGCCAACCAATATCAAAAGCGTGGACTGACACTCGATGAACTGATTGAGGCAGGAACTGAAGGACTGAGAAAGGCTGCTATGAAGTATGATGCCTCTCGTGGTTTCAAGTTCATCGCATATGCCGTCTGGTGGATTCGCCAAAGCATTATTCAGGCAATCGAAGAGAATAAACAATAACAATTACAAGATTATGGATACAAGGATTGAGTCACTGTTGAAGTCATTGGAGCGGAATCATCACCGCTTTAAAGAGACATTCATCGACGAGGATACGGGTGAAGAAGTTACTGTAGATCGTGATGAAGTTGTTGAATTCGATACAACCGAAGAGGAACGTGAGCTGATGGAGAGCATCATCGCTAATGTGGCTCATCTCAGTGATGAGGATCTGGAGACTTTCAGGGCCAATACTGCTTGGTTCTGGCCACGACATTTTGATGAATTCTATTTGGAGTTGATACGTCGTGGCGATGAGGATGCGGCAATCTTTATCGATGATCCTGCCATCTTGCAGGAACTCTGTGACAAGGGTAACAAGTGGGCTGCATGGGAATTGTATTTCAAAAACCGTTATGGTGATGAGGAACATGGTATCTTCATTCATCATAAAGAAGCCCGATTTTATTATGACCTGGCTTTGAAGCTTGGCTATGAACTGGACGAGGACGGGAATGATGCTTGGGATGACACAGATGATCCAGGCGAGGAATATCCCAGTACTTACCAGTATGAACTGACGGGTAATGCCGAGACACTCAATGGCGTGGAAACACTCATCAACGATCTCTGCCAGAAATTCGGAACCCCTGATAATGAACTTGGATTTTACGTTCCGCAACGCCAACTGATGAAGGTACTCGTAGGCTCAGATACAGAGTATTATCGAGGCAATGTTATCACAATGGAACGAGAATCGCCAGATCACCTTATTATTACTACAGAGGCAGACAATGGCGAGCCTCTGCTCTACGCCCTCCGCTATACTTTCGAGAATCTGAATGTGGAAATGAAAGAATGAAGACTGATTACCTTGCTTTTGATAAATTTGAGAATTTTGTGAGCATCTTTTGAGAATTTTGTTTGGTAGATTTGAGAATTTTGCTTATCTTTGTAGCAGAAAAGAAGTGGATTTTATTATTGAGTACAATAAACAGTGCATTGCCATAGAGGTCAAGAGCGGAAAACGAACCAGTAATGAAGGGCTATCTGTATTTCGTGATAAGTTTCATCCTGCCCAGTCTTTTGTTGTAGGTTCTGGTGGCATACCAATTGATGAGTTCCTTTCATGGGATATCGGCAGATTGCTTAACAACCTATAATATATACAAAAAGTTCCTCTGATTTTTGAATTTTTCTCGAAAAGTGACTATATTATTATTGCAAACCAAATAAAACGAAGATAAATGATGAAAGAAAGCTTAGAAAAGTATCTACCCCTTGTAGAGAAAGTGGTTGATGAGTATCAGCATCAAGGTCTGACGCTCGAAGAACTGATGGAAGCCGGAAATGACGGTTTGAAGAAAGCTGAGGAGAAGTATAACCCCAACGCCGACTTCAGTTTCGAATCCTATGCCGTCTGGTGGATTCGCCAGCACATCATTCAGGCTATCACAGAAAAGAATAACAATGAATAGATATACTTTCAAGTTAGGCGACATCGTTTATTATATGTCGCCTATCGCTGAGTTTTCCGTTAAGCGGGCACGAATAGCTGAGATAAAGATGAGAAAGCTCAGAGGCAGTCCAGTCATTGAAACTGTTGACAAAATCATCATGGATAATGGCGATGAGGTGGCTAACGCTTTCGTATTCCCATCAAAAGACGAAGCCACAAGCTATCTTAAAAAAAGCGTTGACTCCAGCCTTAATGGTGCGAAAATTGCCCTCGCCAACATCCAGCAGCGCATCAAAAAGCTTGAACGGATTCAGAGATTATTAAAGGAGAATAATAAATAAAGTCGTTATGGTCATTAAGGAATCAATGCGTGTCAGAGAGCTCCACATGAGAGAGTATTATGACGAGGAAATCGACGAATATAACACCGCATTCTCATTTGTTGTTGACTACGAAGGAATGCGTTATACTGTGGGGGAATTGTTCTGCGATGGCATTTATTCCATAGAAGAGGTGGAGCGTTACATCGTATACTATCTGATGGCCAGAAGCGAACAGGATGATTCGAAGTTGTATTGGCAAATGGTTGACAAAAGCCAGTTAAACGAAGAGACAGAGACAATAATCAAGAACCAGTCGTAGAAAGTTTCGCTTCGACTAAAGGTCGAAGTTTCTATGAAACCGGAGGCTGGCAGGCATCCTTCTAATCCTGTAGTAGAAAGGTCTTGGGATGCCGTTTTTATATTGCTATGAAAAATAGTTGGGGCAAATTTTGAATTTTTTGGCGAATGTGTCTATATTATGTCCATCGAACATTTTAAATTCAAAAGATATGGCAACAACAATTAAAACCAGTTCAAAGAACTACTTCAACAGAATTCGGAAGTACCTCAACAACACGCCATGAGTGTGAATAAGATTGGCTTCTGAGTTAAAAAGTATAAAACTATTGAATATTTCAGAAATATCTATTATATTTGCATCACAGTCTTATGAATAATAAGTAGAGCGACGATGCTTTGACCCGTCAGAGAGTATAAGGGGAAAGGGGCGTTAAAGTAAAGTGTATATATCATTTCTTAGCTATGCATATTAACGAAGTAGAAAGAATCTTACGAGAATCCGTAAGCGGTAAGGAGAACCGATACGAGATAAAAAGGTATTGTGACCACACCTGTTGTGAGTCTGATTTCGTCATGCTGCGAGATGGCTTGGAATATGCTTATCTGAAGTTTGACGAAACTGGTAAGATGAGCCGCAAGGCCATGGGTATCCATGAAGAAAAGATGGGTACTGCTTACTTCTATGTCGTACTTAACGATACTGATGCGTTTATTCCTACCAGTTTGTCATGCAAGGTCTATCCGAGAAACGACATGAAGTCCGCCATAGAATGTGATACTGACTGCCTGTTGGAAAGACTTGAAGGATATCACTCAACCTCAAGCATACCTATGACAATAGAGGATGTGGCTGATTTCTTCGAGAAGACCTATTCGTCGCTGATAAGGGGAAGGATGCAGACTTTCATGTCGAGGGTAAGAGAGGAAAAGAAGATTTCAGACGTCATTGAGGATCATGGCACCTATTTCATGCTTACTCCGTCATACGAACGCCTGTTCTTCTGCTCGCTACTGGGCAGCACATCAGGAACGCCGAAGAGGTTATGTCGCTATACCAGCCTTGCCTCTTTGTTCCGTACATTATCTGAGAAACAGCAGAGCATGTGCAGTACGGTATGCATGAACGACAAGACGGAGAACGACTATGCCCAAAAGTTTATCAGCGAAGCTATGCCTCAGTCAAATGTTATCAGCAGACTGCAGACCAGAACGTCTTCTGTGAATGCGGATACATTCAGTTTCATCCTTTCCGGAAGCAGGATGAACAAGAAAGACGACCTTAACATGTGGCGGCTATATGGCGATGACTCTAAAGGCGTTTGCCTGTGGTATAAAGTTGACGATGAACTGCCGGAACATTTCTTCCTCGCCAAGGTCAGCTATGCTAAGATTGAAGCTCATGCTGAATTGTCCTATCTCTCAAGCAAGATGGGTAAGGGCGTATGCGGGAGGAATTTTGAAATCCGCAACCTGAACAGCTGGCTACATTTCTTTAAGCCTTCGGAATATGCGGTGGAAGAAGAGGTGCGGTTGCTATACGAGATGAATGATGGCAGCCTGCTTGATACCACTAACGGGAAGTGGATTTATAATACATCGAATGGGATTGTTGCCCCAATTGTCAGATTTCCTATTACAAAGACGGATAATAATTTCCCATTAGTGCTTGAACGTATCGTACTCGGGCCCAACCTGCCAGAACGTAACATCAACAAAGAACAGCTGCGATTAATGATAAAGAACATGCAGATTAGAGTGACAGACGATTTTGAAATTTCATTTTCAACAATAGACAGTTATCGGAAATAAAAAACGTTTAGTAAGCATGGCAGAAAAGAGCAGAAATAACTAATCATATCATATGACAGGTTTTAACGAATATTGGAAAGAGAAAGCGCAGAAGATACGCAAGTCGTGGGCTGCAAAGGCCAAACGGTTTGCTGATCGGCATGCGCAATTGGAGGACATCCGCAAAGAGGTGTATCTTCCACTGGATTTTGGTGCGAATTTCAGTTTTGAAGATTGCCCGGGCATTTTATCAAGCTAAATCCTTTAATCTCTTGGCAGGATATGAATTTCCGTTTCTCAGAAGAAGGGCTGCGGGCTGCACTCAAAGCTGAAGGTGCTGATTTGAATAGCTTCAAGATGGAGGTGAATCGCCAGTCCATCAGTTTGTCGCCATAGAAAGATTCGTTATTATCCATAAGTCAGTATGCGATTGCCTGCATATCGCGAGGTTTTAAGTTATTGTTTCTCTAGCAATGCTGCGATTAAGCGAGAGCAAAAGAAATTTGTTCATTTTGCCGAGCGTGAGCAGTTTCGCCGAGTTTACTCGGCAAAGATAGGCATTTAATTGCAAAAATTCGTTGCCCCCCCTAAAATAATGTTAAACGAAAGAAAAAATAACTCTGTATATTATGAATGTGTGTTTCCATATATCCCCAAATACATATTTTTAGTGTTTGGAAACATTTTATTCGGTAAAATTTTGATGTTTGGAAACATTTTATTATCTTTGCAGCCGAGAACTATATAATTATAAAATATGGAGGAACAAATCAGTTATCTTATCAAGATTTTCCAGCGTAGACTGGCAGCAACGCCAATGTCTTTTTTCCGCTATCTATACAAGCAGATTGATTGGAACGACACGCTGATTGGCATAAAAGGTCCGAAGGGATGTGGAAAATCAACCCTGATGTTGCAACATATCAAAGAGGCCTTTAAGGGAAAAGAGCTGGATAAGGTGCTTTACGTGTCGCTTGACAATCTGTGGTTCAGTACTCACGACATTATCGATGTCGTGGACTACCACTATACACATGGCGGAACCCATCTTTTTATTGACGAGATTCACTATTACAAACACTGGCAAACGTTGCTAAAGAATATCTGCGATGACTATCCTGGACTTTATGTAGCTTATACCGGCTCATCAATGCTTCAATTGGAAAGCAGCGAAGGAGATCTTTCACGTCGCCTGACTATGTATGAAATGCGAGGCTTGTCGCTGCGTGAGTTCTTGGAGTACGAAGGCATACTGCAGGTTCCATCTGTTTCACTTGATCAGTTGCTTTCAGATCATGTTGACATTGCTATGGAGGTATGCGGCAAAATAAAGATACTGGAGCATTTCAAGAAATATCTGGAAGTAGGGTATTATCCGTTCTATAAGACCGTTCATCATGGTTATTACCAAAGGCTGCAGAATGTCGCCAATCAAGTGATAGAGGTGGATTATCCTAATATTGAGGATATCACGATGTCAACGATTCGCAAAACGAAAAAATTGTTGATGATTCTTGCTGAGAAGGTACCGCAATTGCCCAAGATGAATGAGATATACAAGGAGTTGGAGACAGATCGCAACCAGGGGCTGAAAATGCTTTATGCACTTCAACGTGGAGGATTACTTCTGTTATTAGGCGATGACGTAAAGAGTCCAGATAACCTGTCACGCCCAGATAAGATATACATCAACAACCCGACCATGATGTTTGCACTTACCCCAAAGGTTGATACAGGTACACTTCGTGAGGCGTTCTTTTGCAATCAATTATCACAAGGTCATGAGGTTCGCTATCCAAAATCGGGTGATTTCCTTGTGGATAGGACACATCTGTTTGAGGTTGGTGGCAAAGGCAAGACCTTCGACCAGATAAAAGATATTCCAAATAGCTACCTGGCTGTTGATAATACTGAAATTGGTCATCGGAACCGCATTCCATTATGGATGTTCGGACTATTGTATTGATAATCAACAGCCCGCCGAGCAATAAAAGTTCGGCGGGCTGTTTGATTAATCATCGCAGATTCTTACTTGCCCTGCGGGCGAGCCTGCTCACGCTCAGTAGAGCAAATGCAAGCATCGCTCTACTTTCGCTTACTCGCAGCCTTTTCAGCTGGCAGTTCCACGATGAGGTTGTGCAGACTCTCAGGCAAGCGTCTCCTTCGTCGCCGAGCGGCTGAGGTGCAGCCCATCTTCGCAATTTATTGCAAAGATAAGCATTTAATTGCAAAATTTCATTGCCCCCCTTAAATGATGTTAAATATAAGAATTGCGGCTCTTTTTATTGAATTTTTTCTCGAATGTGTCTATATTATGAACATCGAACATTATAAAAAATGAATTATGAGCGTAATTGAAACAGTTATTTACATTGTGGGGTGGAGTACCATGATCGGCATCTTCAACTATCTCGAAAAGGAATAGCATTTCCCTTAATTGTTGTTAAAACGACAAAACGGGACAATGATAACAAAAGAATTGTCTACTACAAAGCCGAAGAGCCAGGTTGCGAAGTCTATTTGAAGAACGATGCCGAGGGCAAGTATTTCCCTGAGACAGAAGCTGATGGCCATCCTTTCAAGTTGATGACTGGGGAAGATGAGAATGAGCAAATCCGCCTCATCCGTGCTATTCAGGAAGGAAAGATTAAGCTTGAACCAAAGAAGTAACGGCTTCCTGAAAAAAAGTTGCCATGTTTTTTGAATTTTTTTTCGAATGTGCCTATATTATGCACATCGGACATTTAAAATTCAAAAGATATGGCAACAACTATTAAAAGTAGAAAGAAGAATCAACAGAAGCCTGTACCCACACTGCTGCAGGCTATTGAGAAGGTGGTGGAACTGGCAGAGGACTCGAAGATGAGTGAAGAGTTCATGCTGAAGGCTGCACCAGAGATCAGTCTGCTGGCAGAAAGTTATGGTATCACGGAGCGACAGGCTGTGCTGTTCTGTGTCTGTATGGAGAAAGGGCCGAATCGTGTGGATTATGAGGATCTGGCCTCCTTCTTGGATCTGAATAAAATCGGCGTGCTGAGTTATGCCAGTGATATCGATGCCCTGGTGCGTCGCCGTCTGCTGAAGTTCCGCGATGTGAAGGATGAGGACGACTTCGATATTCCCTCCGTCGTGATCCGCAGTCTGAAGCATAACGAGGTGTATCAGTTGCCTCAGCGCAAAGGGCTCGACTGTGCTGCGTTGTTTGAACTGCTCGACCAGTGGTTTGAGGATCTGGATGATGATGCTATCTCGCCCCATGCCCTTTGTGAAGAACTGCAACAACTCTTTGAGGACAATCCGCAGGTGGGCTTTGTAAAGCACCTGAAGTCGTATTATCTGAGCGAAGAAGATGAGATGATGGTGGCCTACTTTGCCCATCGGTTGGTTAATCGGGATGATGATGACATCCGTTTTCGTGATATCGAAGATCTGTATGACAACAAAGCAGACTTTACCAATGCGAAAGGTAAACTGAGAAGTGGAGAACACAAGTTGCAGGAGAAGAAACTGATTGAGCATAAGAGTGTGGACGGGTTGGCTGACGTGACGAGATATAAAATGACGGAAACGGCCAAGCGCGAGCTGTTGGCAGAGATGAAGATTAATGCTACAGAGGAGAAACTGGCCGATATGCTGGATGCCAGCAAACTGACGGAGAAGCAGCTGTTCTTCCCCAAGGATATTCAGCGACAGGTGGAGGAACTGGGCAGTTTCCTGCAGCCAGAGAATTATCAGAAGATCCAGGAGCGAATGAAGGAGAAGGGCTTCCGCTATGGCTTCGCTTGCCTGTTCTATGGTTCGCCTGGTACTGGCAAGACAGAGACGGTCTATCAGCTGGCTAAGAAGACGGGCAGGAATATCATGGTGGTGGATGTGCCGCAGTTGAAGAGCATGTGGGTGGGACAGAGCGAGAAGAACGTGAAGGCGCTCTTCGACCGCTATCGTGAACAGGTGAGTAAGGCCAAGTTAACACCTATCTTATTATTTAATGAGGCTGATGCGATTATCGGCAAACGTAAGAATGGGGCAGAGAATGCGGTGGATAAGATGGAGAACTCCCTGCAGAACATCATCCTGCAGGAGATGGAACAGCTCGATGGTATCATGATAGCCACCACGAATCTGCAACAAAATATGGATAAGGCCTTTGAGCGCAGATTCCTCTATAAGATCAAGTTTGACAAGCCTACGGAAGAGGCGCGCGCCAGCATCTGGCACTCGATGATTCCTGACCTCAGCGAACTGGATATCCACACTTTGGCTTCGAAGTACGACTTCAGCGGTGGTCAGATTGAGAATATCGCCCGCCATTATGCCATCGACACCATCCTGCATGGTCAGAGTGAGGATGTGCTCCCCATGCTGATCCGCCACTGTGACAACGAACGCCTTGACGAGACGAACGTGAAAAAGATTGGATTCTGATCAAATCTTTGCCTTTGTTTGCAAAATATTTGTATCTTTGCAGCAGAATTATGGAATCACTGAAGGAGAAAACGGCGAAGGGGCTCTTCTGGGGCGGGATGAACAACGGCATGCAGCAGTTGCTCGGACTGGTGTTCGGCATCATCCTGGGCCGCTTGCTCTCACCATCGGACTATGGTCTGATAGCCATGATCACCATCTTCTCACTGATTGCCACCGCCCTGCAGAACAGCGGGTTCTCAACGGCGCTCGTCAATGAAAAGGAACCGAAGGACAGCGACTACAACTCGGTGTTCTGGTTTAACATCCTGATGGGCGTTTCCATCTATCTGATCCTCTTCTTCTCGGCACCCTTTATTGCCGACTATTACCACGAGCCACGTCTGGTAGCCCTCTGTCGCTATGCGTTTATCGGACTGCTTTTCAGTTGTTCGGGTGTGGCGCAGGCGGCCTATCTCTATAAGAACCTGCGGGCCAAACAGTTGGCAAAGGCGAGTATCACAGCTACGATTATCTCAAGTTGTGTGGCCGCCATCATGGCGTGGCAGGGGTTCTCATACTGGAGTCTTGCCACGCAAACCAACCTCTTTATCTTGATCTCCACCTTGTTGCGCTGGCATTACAGCGACTGGCGCCCCTCGCTTCAGATTGATTTCTCGTTTGTCCGCAAGACCTTCCCCTTCAGTGTGAAGATCCTGATCAGTGATGTGCTTACCCACGTGAACAACAATGTGATGAACATCCTGTTGGGACGCTACTATTCGGCTCACGATACGGGCAACTACAACCAGGCCTACCAATGGAACAACAAGTGCACCTCGCTGATTCAGGGGATGGTGAAACAGGTGGATCAGGCGGTGCTTGTGAGTGTGAGAGATGATCAAGAGCGACAGCTCGCCGTACTGAGGAAGATGGTGCGCTTTGCCGCGTTTATCTCCTTTCCGTTGCTGTTGGGCTTCGGACTGGTGGCCAAGGAGTTTATCGTACTCGCCATCGGCGAGAAATGGCTGGTGTCTGCCCACTATCTGCAATGGCTCTGCGTCTGTGGGGCTGTGGCACCCATCAGCGTGCTGTTAGCCGACCTGATTATCAGTCGGGGACGATCCGGCATCTTCATGGGGGCTACCCTCGCCTTGGGCCTGTTGGAGATTCTGGCGATGTTGCTACTCTACCCCTACGGCATCCAAACGATGGTGATGGCCTATGTGGCATTGAACCTCCTCTGGCTCTTCGTGTGGTTCACCTTTGCCAGTAGGTTGACGGCCTACTCCTTATTATATTTCCTGAAGGACATCGTACCCTTCGGTCTTGCCGCAGCAGGTGTGATGATAGCTACAGGCTATCTGACCAGTTCCATCACCAGTCTCTGGTTGCTGCTGCTCTGTAGGGTGGTGCTGGCAGCGATACTCTATCTGCTCGTGATGAAGGTGGCACGGGCGAAGATCCTCGACGAGACCCTCGACTTTGTAAAGAACAAATTTAAACGATAAGATATGAACTATGCTTTGATTATCGCCGGCGGCTCCGGCAACAGGATGGGGCAGGACATTCCCAAACAGTTCATCAATGTCTATGACAAGCCCGTGCTGATCTATACGCTGGAGAGTTTCCAGCGCCATCCGATGGTGGATGCCATCGACGTGGTGTGCCTCGACGGTTGGCACGATGTGCTGAGGGCCTATGCCAACCAGTTTAACATCACGAAACTGCAGGATGTGGTGTCGGGCGGAAAGAGTGCCCAGGAGAGCATCCGCAATGGCGTGTACCATCTGGAGACAAAGGCAAAGGCCGACGATATCATCATCATCCACGACGGCATCCGTCCGCTGGTGGATGATACGGTGCTGACTGATGTGATACAGAAAGCCCGGCAATATGGTAACGGCGTGACCTCGCTACCCTATAACGAACAGATCTTCATCGTGAATCCCGATGACGAGACCACCACCCGCCAGTATATCCCGCGTGAGACGCTGCGTCGCGTCTCAACACCGCAGGCTTATCAGTTCGGGCGCCTCGACGCTGCCTATCACGAGGCTTTCGAGAAGGAGATCGGCATCTATGGGTCGGCCTACACTAACACGATGATGGTGGAACTGGGTGAGACGCTGCACTTCGCTGCAGGTTCGGATAAGAACATCAAACTGACCACGAAGGACGATCTGGAGATGTTTAAAGGTTATATGAAAATGGATAAAGACACATGGCTGAAATGAGAACACTCAACAAACAACATCCCCTGTATCAGGAGGATCTAAAACGGATCTGTGAGACAAAAGATTTGGCAAGTCTGTACAACAAGCGTTTCCTCATCTCTGGGGCAACAGGACTGATTGGCGTCTGTCTGATCGATGCCCTGATGAAAGCCAATGCAGAGGGGGCAAATATCACCATCTATGCCTTGGGGCGCAGTCGTGAGAAGGCTGCCGACCGTCTGGGAGAATATTACGCCAACGACCATTTCCACTTTGTGGAGCGCGATGCTCGTGTGTCGCTCGCCGACCTGCCCCCCGTGGATGTCATCATCCCCTTGGCCTCCAACACCCATCCTCTCGCCTATTCACAATTCCCGATAGAGACCATCGAGATCAACGTGAAGGGAGCCGAACATGCGTTAGAGAAAGCATTGATAGATGGGGCCACCGTGCTCTACCCCTCTACCGTAGAGGTCTATGGCAATGCGAGAGGTGAGGATATCTTTACGGAGGATTATACGGGAGAGTTGAACCTACGTAATGCCCGTGCCTGTTATCCAGAGTCGAAGCGCCTCAGCGAGGCGCTCTGTCAGTCGTATATCACAGAAGAAGGCGTGAAGGTGAAACTCGTGAGACTGAGTCGTGTGTTTGGACCTACGATGCTGATGAGCGACAGCAAGGCTTCCTCACAGTTTATCGTCAAGGCTCTCCAAGGCGAGGACATTGTGTTGAAGAGCAAAGGCGAGCAGCTGTTCTCCTATACTTATGTGGCTGATGCCGTGAGTGCCATGCTGCATGTGCTGATCCATGGTGAGGAAGGGGTGCCCTATAACATCGCCAATAAAAGCTGTGATGTCAAGTTGAAAGACTTTGCCCGTCTCTGTGCCGAATGGGCGAAAAAAGAAGTTGTCTTCGACCTGCCATCGGAGACGGAGCAGAAAGGCTTCTCGATTGCCATGCGTGCCATCCTCGACAACCAGCGGCTTCTCGCTATCGGCTGGCAACCTGGCTATGATATGAAGACTGCCATCAACAGGACATTAGACATCTTGAAATGAAGAATACCTATTTGGAACAATATAAGGCCCAGCAGCTGCGTGCCTGTCAACTGAAACAACTCTCGATCCTCGAAGAGATCGACCGCATCTGTCAGAAGCACCAGATAGGCTACTGGCTCGACGGTGGTACACTGTTAGGTGCTGTGAGACACGGAGGCTTTATCCCCTGGGACGATGATATCGACATCGCCATGCGACAGGCCGACCTGGAGCGTTTTATCGCCATCGCCCCCAGTGAACTGCGGGAGGGACTGTTCTTACAGACACCTCAGAACGAGCCGCAGTCGAAAGAGCCCATCGTGAAAGTGCGCGACCTGAACTCCTTCTATGTGGAAGGAGCCGACAATTTCGCTGCTGACTATCAGAAAGGACTCTATGTGGATATCTTCCCCATGATCAACTATCCCACCCTGCCAAAGCAACTGGTAAAGCGTGTCACCCTGGGTATCTCGCGCAGTTACTCAATCCTGCACAAGGCCCACTATTATTCTTTGCGTGCCTTTGCGGAGTTCTTCTGGTTTGGTGCCAAGTATCTGTTGAACAAAGTCTTATGGTCGCTGCTCTGTGCCGTCCGTCCAACGAATGTCTATCTCTCGAACATCCTTATTAATAATGGTTATGGTATCATGCACCGTCAGGACTCGGTATTCCCTTTAGGCACCATTACCTTCGAGGGAAAGACCTTCAGCGCACCTTGCAACCCCGATGCCTATCTGAGTGACCTCTATCGTAACTATATGGAGATTCCGCCTAAGGAGAAACAGAAAATCCACTCTGTATTCATCATGCCCGAACTCGTATGAAACATCCTGCCAAGACCGATATTGCCGTACTGCTGCTGTTCTTTACCCGCAGCGACACCTTCGCCCGGGTGTTCGAGGCTGTGCGCCAGGCACGTCCCTCGAAACTGTTCCTCTATCAGGACGGACCTCGTGGCGAACGGGATATGGCAGGTATCATGGCTTGCAGGGAGATTGCCAGTGATGCACATATCGATTGGGAATGCGAGGTACATCGTCAGTATCTGGATCATAACCAGGGCTGTGATCCGTCGGGGTTCCGTTCCCACCAGTGGGCATTTTCATTAGCCGACAAGGTGATTGTACTTGAAGACGACGTCGTACCGGCCCAGTCGTTCTTCCCTTTCTGCAAGGAGATGCTCGACCGCTATGAGCACGATGAACGTATCTCGATGATCGCCGGTTTTAACATCGACGAGGTGACGCCCGACTGCCCCGACAGCTATTTCTTCACTACGGCCTTCAGCATCTGGGGATGGGCCTCGTGGCGACGGGTAGCCGAACGCTGGGATCCCACCTATGGTTTCATGCGTGACCCCCAAAAACTTCAGAAACTGGAGACTGTTGCCAAAGAGCGTCATCTGCGCAGTGACATGCTTCAGATGTTCCACGATCACAGTCAGAGTGGCAAGGAATATTTCGAGACGATCTATTGGGCTGACATGCTGCTCCACGACTCATTAGCCATCATGCCCCAGCAGAACCAGATCAGCAATATCGGCCTGATGGCAGACTCCACCCATTTCTCTGCGGATCTGAAGACCACACCGCACCGTCTGCGCCGTATCTTCACCATGCAACGGCATGAGCTCACCTTCCCACTCCGCCATCCTGAGCAGATAACAGAGCATCAGGCCTATCTGGAACGGCTCTATAAGGCCAATGCCTGGAACCATCCCTGGATTAAGATTCAGAATTCCATCGAAGAACTGTTGCTGAACCTGCGCTACGGCAACTTCTCCCATATCGGGAAATCACTCTCCCGCCGTATCCGCAAATGGCTCGGCAAAGAAAAACACGCCTAAAGCACGGTTCGGATAGGTGTCAACAGGAAATCCGTCAGAAGATAACCGTTATAGACCAACAGATAGATGGTCAGGAAGATGACTGCCACTCGTAGCCACTTCCAACGGACACGACTGAACAGATAAGCAGTGGCTATGGGAAGCACGAACATAAAGTGTGGTGCCATGATAAAGATCTCGTTCAAGCCGAAACCCAGTACCAGGTGGATAAACATATCGAAGCCGAAGCACGACAGACAGAGCCAGAGGAAACGGCGCTTACGTCCCACCCAGATACCAGCCAAAGCCAATAACAGGATCAAACCCTCTATGATATAGTTAAACATGGTATCATATCTGACGAAAACAGGCCGCCCTACCAGCGTATCCTCCAGGAAGTGCTGACGGTGGAACTGAAGAGACTCGCCAAAGAGGTTCTCATAGACAGACT
Source organism: uncultured Prevotella sp. (assembly GCA_900319305.1). Lineage (GTDB taxonomy): Bacteria > Bacteroidota > Bacteroidia > Bacteroidales > Bacteroidaceae > Prevotella. Next base: position 4,651 of record ONNY01000022.1, on the reverse strand, counting down.
GCCATCGGGAGGTAGAGATATCCGTCCATTTCAGGAACCCATGATCCTCCATCGGCTGACCAGCCTTTTCCTTTTGCAGCTTCAGTCTGAGTTCCCTACGTGCCTGTTTGGCCTCAAAGGTCTTGCGATCCTCTGGCGACATCGCAGCCACCTGCTTCTGTAAAGCCTCCTCCTGACGGGTCTTCATCTCTGCTCTTGCCTTCTCCTTCGGCAGCACATACGTGCGATACTCCCACACGGCTGTACCCCACAAGAGGACAGTTGGCAACACAACTGCCAACAACAGATACTTAGGACGGAAGAAGTCTTTCAGGTTGACAAAGAAACCAGAGAGAAAAACCTTGATACCATTGGAGAGTGTGACACCTGCCGTGACATAGAAGAAGATGGCAGACTGCCACCAACGAAACTCCCTGCCCTTCTGGATACAGACACCAGAGATATAGAGTGTGATGAGCAACAGGAACATCGAGATGGTGAAGTGGTCTGGTACAATCACCGACATCAGGATATAGGCAAAGGAGAAATAGAAAGCCGTGAGCAAGGTGGCATCCCTGCAATCCAAGGCGATAACCTCACGATGGATGCGATAGAGGAAGATATAGGAATAATACGAGCAGACAGTCAGCAAGAAGGCCACCAGATACTGCACGCAGTTAACGCCAAAGAGCCATGTCAGTCCTTCGTTCAACAGATAGAGTGGCCAAATCATAAACGACAGCAACGGATGACGGTACACTTGATAGACCACATCCCAGTCGGTCACTCCCAGATAGGTCAAGGGATCATAGCCTGAGAGATGAAGCTCGTGCTCAAACACCTTCCAATATGGCCCGAATCCCTCTTGCATAAACAAATCGTGCATACGGTAGATGAACAAGGCATTGAGTAATGCGATGACACCCAAAGCCACCAGACTCTGAATGCGCTCCTCAGGTTTGATTTTGAACAACTTAAATGCTTTCATGGTTTATAAGAATCACGTAAATGATGACGGGTGCACCGATCAGTGGGGTCACAGCGTTCAAAGGGATCACCCCACCCTCACCAGGCAGGAAACAAAGCAGGTTACAGACCAGTGCCACCACGGCTCCACAAAGCATCGTGGCAGGCAGCAACTGGCGGTGATTGTCAGTGGTAAGCAACAGACGCGCCATATGGGGAACAGCCAGTCCGATAAACGCCACAGGACCACAGAAGGCGGTGGTAACAGCTGTCAACAATCCCGTCACCACCAGGAGCCAGTTTCTGACAGCGATGATATTAACACCCAGATTCTCAGCATAACGGTCGCCTAATAACAAAGCGTTTAGCGGTTTGATGAGCAACAGGGCACCAGCCAGTCCTAAAAGCGATACCCCCACGAAGACTGGCATATTCGCCATCGACACACCCCCGAAAGAACCCAAACCCCACACCATATAAGATTTCACGCCCTCATCTGTAGCAAAGAAGTTGAGCAAGGAGATGGCAGAATTGGAGATGTAGCCGATCATAATGCCTATAATCAGCAACATGACATGACTACGTACCAATGTGGAGAAGAAGAAGATAACAGCCATCACCGCCATTGCGCCAATGAAGGCCGCTATGAGGACAGCCGCAAAGCCACTGAACTGGAGGGAACCCACAGAGAGTCCGCCACCCAGGAAAAGCATCACCAGTGCCACCCCTAAGCCAGCACCGCTGTTGATGCCGAAGATACTCGGACCAGCCAACGGATTACGGAAGACGGTCTGGAGCATCAGACCGCTGACGGCCAACGAAGCCCCACAGAACATCGCCGTGACGGCCTGCGGCAATCGTGACTCCAGGATGATATAGCGCCAGGAGGCCTTTTCACTGGTATCGCCCAGAAGAATACGCACGATATTCTCTGCAGGAATCGACACCGACCCCAACAACAGGTTCGAGGCAAAAAGTACCGCAATAACCAGACTCAGTCCAATGCAATATAACACACCTCTGTTCATCATCATCACGCTTCGGGTGCAAAATTACAACTTTTTTACGAACTTATGATCTGAAATCACAAAATTATTGTACCTTTGTACCCACACTAACCATTTTACAATTATAAAGATGAAAAGACTATTCAAGACTGCACTGGCAGGTCTGTTACTTCTGACAACCACGCCAAGCACAGCCACCAAGGTCCTCGGACTGAAGGTGATTGACAGCCAATACCTCATGGTTCATTTCCGTGACGGTGAAGTTCATTATCGTGACGACGGCACAGGTCCCAGTGCCTATCTCGGTCATTCTTTCGCAGAAGGTGACGACACGCTTCTGGTGTTTGGTGAACGTCTGAAGGCTGAAGCCCAACAGGCAGCTCTCTGGCAGATCAGCTCTCCTGACGACAAGAGCTTTGCCACCACACAACCTCTGAATGTGTGGCGTAAGTCAAAACCCATGAATACCGACCATACCCTAACCAGCGAACTCGACCACTGGCTCTTCCTCCAGTTGCCACAGCCGATGAAGCAGGGCTGTACCTATCAGGTCAACATCCCGCAGGGCATCGGTGCCGACAAGGAGCAGCTCAGCGTATGTTTCGATGTCTGGAATGCCCAGTCGGAAGCCATCCATGTGAATATCATCGGCTACTCACCAGCCGAAGCGGTACATGCCGCAGACCTCTATCAGTGGTTGGGCGACGGTGGTCAGCGCGACTACCGCAGTTGGGAAGGCCGTAAGGTATATATATATAATGTGAAGACCAAAAAGAAGCAGAACGTGGGTACTGTGAAGTTCTGGAAGTCGTCAGCCGACGCCGCACAGGAAGCCGGCAAGAAAGCGCTTATCGGCACCGATGTCTGGAATATTGATTTCAAGGCCACCACACCAGGGCGTTATCGTCTCGTCGTAGAGGATGTGGGCTGCAGCATGGACTTCGATATTGCCTCCGATGTCTATTTCCAGCCTTTCCGCTATTCCGTTCGCGGCTATTACTATATGCGTCTTGGCGAGCCGAAGGATCCTGAGCACGTTTGGCCTGTTCCCCGTCAGCCCCAGTTCATCCCAGAGACCGATCCGAAGGGACTGACTGTCTATAAGACCGATCTCACCCCTTGGGATAAGGAATGGCGCGAGCTGCATACAGATGTGTGGGACGAGCCTCACTTCAAGCCCGCCCTCGCCTCTATCTTCTGGCAGCACCGTCTGCCCGGTAACCCCGTGAATACGGAAGTGAGAGGTGGACATTCTGACGCTTTTGACTGGGACCGTCACTTGGCACACGTCAGCAACATCTACGACATGCTGTTGCCTTATATCCTCTCAGGAGGCCGACTGTCGGAAGATAACCTCGGCATCCGTGAGAGTGGTAATGGCATCCCCGACATCATCGACGAAGCCCGCAATGAAGTGGATTTCTTCCTCTCCATCCGTGACGGCGAGGCTTATTCACAAGGCGTTACCAACCCTAGCGCCGACTGGAGTGTGATGTTCCAGGCAGGTTGTACCACCATGGCAGCCTGGGCCAATGCCGCCAACTGCGCCATCATCGGAGAAGCCTTCCGTATGCAAGGTAATGACTCTTTGCGCCAGTATTATACTGACGAGGCCATCAAGGCCTTCTTCTTCGCCAGCAGACAGGAGAACCAGCAATTGGACGACCGACAGGACATCGGCAGCATGCAACTCCGGGGGCGTGACTTCCGTCAGATGGCCGCTGCCTATCTCTATAACCTGACAGGCGACGAGCAATGGGAGAAGATCTTTGCCGAGGAGGCATACGAACTCTCCATCGCAAACACCTGGACGGCAGCTGCCTACCTCACCTGCCCACAGCCGCGCCATTTCGCCGATAGATACCAACAGATTCTCTCCAGTGTCGATAAGCTGGCAGAAAGCTATAACATTGTCAACATGACACAGCGTCCCTCACGCCGTAGTGCCAACGACCGTCGCTGGCAAGTATCCCAGAACCTGCAGCTCGTGATGCTGGCCCATTATATTGCTAAGGACAAGGCACGCAAGAAAGAGCTGGAACATGTGATGTACACAGAAGCCAGTTGGGCGATGGGACGTAACCCTGGTAACATCGTGGAGATGACAGGTCTTGGTGAGCGTCATATCACCGACTGCTATACCACAGGCCGTAACGACGGTGCACCTGAGTGTCATCCAGGACAGACACCCTTCAACGGTACCGAGACTTGGTCGCCTGGTCATAACGGTGGTGATGCTCGTGTGATCCTGAAATATTGCTATCCTGATTGGAACGAAGGCGGATGGCCCCGTCAGGAGTCATACTTCAATCAACGTTACTTCTGGGTAAACGGTGAGTTCACACCCCGTGAGACCATGCGTGGCAAGATGGCGCTCTTAGGTTATCTCTACGCTATCAGATAACTTTTTTCTATTAAATTGAACTGTTTTGCGACAGGTTTTGGAGTCATTCTTCAGACCTGTCGCAAAATTGTTTTCGTGTCGCTACAACTGTGAGGAATTTATTGAAAAAAGTTTGGAACGTGACGAAAGTCGTCGTATCTTTGCAATGTCAAAAGTCAACAAAGCGACTCGCGACAGAGAAATGAAGTGATTTTTTAAAAAGTATAGTATTAACAATTTAAAGTAAAGAAAGGAAAAGAATTATGGCAACAACACCAGTAGTAATGAAGGTACAGGATTACAAGGATCGTGAAGT